>JBFWTW010000193.1:0-5747 GCA_050247635.1 Candidatus Dadabacteria bacterium
CTGGAGCTTTTCCATCTGCTCCTTCATCTTGCTGGCCTGCTTCATCAGGTTCTTTATGTTTCCGCCACCGAATTTCATATATCTACTCCTTTTCTCTTGGTTTTACGCTTACGACCCTGCCCCCCAGGATTTGCTCGGCCTGTTTAATGACGGGGTCGTCGTGGATTTTTTTCTTCTTTTCTTCTTTGCTAGATTTAGCGGCCTTCTTCGCGGGCTCGGCTGTGTGGGAGACCTCGACGATCTCTATTTTGGGCGCTTCGGTGAAGTACTCGCCGAGGTATTCCCGGAGAGAGTCGTACCGGTCTTTATTCCTTAAACGATCGGCCTGAAGGGAGCTCTCGAACGCGAGCGTCAGCACGCCTCCGTCGAGCGTAACTTCCTTCGCCCGCCCTATTGTGGTTCCCAGCATGCCGTTTCTCGACTTAACGTACTGTATGAATCCGTCAAGGCTCGCCTGGGAAGGCTCCGTCTTTCCCGCGGGGCGCTGCGGAGGGGTTTCTCTCACGGGTTCCCGGGGGGAGGCGGCCGCCGGACGCCTTTCCGGGGCCCTCTCGGGCTCCATCCTCGAAGGGGCCTCGCGCCTCGGCGCGGATTCTCTCGAGTACGAAGCCTGTTCGGGGCGCGTGCTTCCTGAAGATACGCCCGCGGACATGCCTTCGAGCCTCTTTATTATGCTTTCGATTGGTATGGTTCTTTCGAGCGTTGAAAGCTTGATAAGGGTGAATTCAAGTGCCGTCTGAGGGTAGAAAGACCTCTGCACGCCCTCTGCCCCTTCGAGCATCTGGCCCAAAAGGAGCTCTAACGTCTCGACGCTTTCGGCGGAGGCCGCCTCCTCGATCTCGCGCTTTTCCTCGTCCGGAAGCTCGGACGCGGCGTCCTTGCCGCAGGTTTTAATGAGAAGTGCGTGCCTCAAGCCCCTCAGCAGATCCTCGGCGAAGCGCTTGGGCTCGATGCCCTTTTCCATTGCGAGATTAAGCGCCTCTATCGCGGATTTCGGGTCCTTGCCGATTACGGCATGGAGTACTGATTTCAAGATATTCCTGTCGAGTACCCCGAGTATCCTGACCGCGTCGTCGTGAGCGATGCTGTTGCCGAACGTCGCCAGGAGCTGGTCCATGAGGCTGAGGGCGTCTCTCATGCTGCCGTCCGCCTCGCGGGCGACTGTGTAGAGGGTCTCTTCGCCGACCTCTATTCCCTCTGCGGTCGTTATGGTAGTGAGCCTTTCCCTTATCTGCTCCACCGGCACTTTTTTGAAGTCGTGCCGTTGGCAGCGGGAGAGTATCGTTACCGGGACCTTGTGGACTTCGGTAGTCGCGAGGATGAATACGACATGTGGGGGAGGCTCTTCGAGCGTCTTCAATAGAGCGTTGAAGGCCGACTGCGAGAGCATATGGGCCTCGTCCACAATGTAGATCTTGTACTTGCCCGAGGCCGGGAGGTACTTGATGTTTTCTATTATTTCCCTGACGTCGTTTACTCCGGTGTGCGACGCGGCGTCTATTTCGATGACGTCTAGCGATTTGCCCTCGGCTATCTCGACGCAGAACGAGCATTCGGAGCAGGGGTTGGGGGTAGGGCCGTGCTTACAGTTAAGGGCTTTTGCCAGAATCCTAGCGCTGGACGTCTTGCCGACGCCGCGCGGACCCGAGAACAAAAGCGCGTGAGCCGTCTTGCCTGTCGAAACGGCGTTCTTCAGGCTTCGGGTTATGTATTCCTGACCCGTAATGTCGTCGAACGTTCCGGGCCGCCATTTTCTTGCGAGGACGAGGTAGGACATCTGTCACCGTAAAAAACCAGTTAGCCAGGTATCCGCAACGCTCAGGGGGATTTGTTACCGTTGCTCCCTTCCGGGCCTGGCGGGGTTCACAAGCCCCTGACGTACGGGCCTGACTAACTGGTGAATCTTTTGTCCGTTAAGGCATCCCCCTGTCGGGACGCTTACAATAAAAATACCCGATTATGGATAATTATTCTCCGGGGACTCGGCCGACTGCCGTGTGTTTGAATTCCTTGGGGTTACTGCGCCGAATTATATGGCGGAGAGGGTGGGATTTGAACCCACGAGGGAGCGTTAACCCCCTACACACTTTCCAGGCGTGCACCTTCGGCCACTCGGTCACCTCTCCGGCGTAAATCAAAAAAATCAGGAAGATTGTAACATCCTTGGAATATAGGTCAAAGGAAATAGCGCAGAAATACGAGAAACAATCTTACCGGGCCTGTGTGGCAGGCGTTTTTACTCGTACTCTTCCGGGTAATCGTCGCCCTCGTCCATGCCCTCGCTGATTTCCGAAGGCTCGGTCGGGGCGCCCACGGCCTGACCGGGATCGTTGATTGTGCCCGGTTCGACGCTTGCGCAGCCTATGGGTATCGCAGTGAAAAGCCCGAGAAGAATTAACTTGAGCATTTTTATTTTCGTCATCTTTTCCCTCACCTTGGTTCAGCGTTCCTTCTAATTATATGTCTTTTTAGTCGAAAGGGGCGGTGAACGCTGTTACCGCCCCCGTTTCGAAGAATTTATTCTTTATACTGGCACTTGCAAAGATCCTGCCTTATAAATGCCACGACGTTCCATATATCCTGCTCGGAGAGCACCCCTCCCCAGGGGGCCATCATCGGGGAAAGCCCTACGGCCGCTCCGCCCTCGCTGATGACTTTGTATATAAAGTCGTCGGTCTGCGTGGACAGAAGCTCTGCGTCGGTCAGGTTCTTCGGCTTCGGGTCGAGCGCCGCCGCTGCGGGACCGTCGCCCTTACCCCCGGGCCCGTGGCATGCCGCACACGTGTTCTCGAAAGTTGTCTTACCCTTAGCTGCGTCACCCTTTGTTTCTGCATTGCTCGCCGCCGCGCCGAGAGAAAGGCACAGAACGGTCAAGAGCACAACGTAAACAGTTCTCATTTCAGAACCTCCCAATTCTGTACGAGATTTACAACTGTGATAATATTAACAGCTAACGGGGCTTTGTATAGTGATAATCTTGCTGCTGCCGCGCGGCCGCGGGATAATCGGTGCGGAGAGCTATTTCACGAGGAGGTGCGTATGAAATATGTCGGGTTGAAGGTGAATGCCGGAGTGGCGACGATAACTTTGAAAAGGCCAAAGGTGAACGCCATAAACGAGGATATGGTAGCCGAGCTTCACAAGGCTTTCAGGGAGGCCGAATCCGACGATTCAGTGCGTGCGGTAGTGCTTACGGGGGGCGCCGGCAGCTTCTTTTCGTTCGGTTTCGACATCCCGGGGTTCATGGATTATCCGAAGGACGCCTTCAGATTATTCGTGACGGCGTTCTCTGAGCTGGTGAAATACGTCTTCAGCTTTCCGAAGCCGGTGATTGGCGCCCTGAACGGCCACGCCATAGCCGGAGGCTGCGTGCTGGCGCTTGCGTGCGACAGGAGGATAATGGTTTCGGGAAAACCCAAGATAGCAATGAACGAGCTCACGCTTGGGGTCACGATATTCACGAGCATAGCAGAGATGCTGAGGTTCGCTATCGGCGCTAGAAACGCCCAGCAGGTGCTTTATTCCGGGAAGATGTTCTCGGCCGAGGACGCCCTCGCCATTGGGCTCGTCGACGAAGCGCCTACGGCGGAGGAATTCGAGGCGGCCGTCGCGAACGCTGCGACAGGGCTCGCCGCCATTTCGGGGGACGCCTTCCGCACGGCCAAGAACCTCCTTAAAAAGCGTGTTCTTAACAGGATAGACAGGGAGGACGAGTTCTCTATCCAGGATTTCGTCCACGTATGGTACGAAGAGGAAACGCGGGAGAAGCTGGCGAAGGTCGAAATCAGGGACTGACGCAAGAATTTAGGTGCGGCAGCCCTGAGGCCGCAGCTCCCGCGGTCGGATGACTCATGGTAAAGAAATGGGATCTCGCAAAATCTGAACAAGTCACATCGAACAGGGTATTTTCGATCAGAAAGGACGCCGCAGTTTCGCCTGTTACAGGAAAGCAGCACGACTTTTTTGTCATCGAAGCCCCGGACTGGGTCAATATAGTCGCGCTGACGGGGGAGGGGGACCGGGACGTCGTTCTCATAAGACAGTACAGACACGGCATACGCTCGGAGACTATAGAAATCCCTGGCGGTATGATAGACCCAGGCGAGACGCCGCTCGAAGCCGCCAAAAGGGAGCTTCTGGAAGAGACGGGGTACGCTTCTGACGAGTGGGTCGACCTCGGAGCAGTCGTTCCGAACCCCGCCATACAGGACAACAGGTGCGCGACCTTCCTCGCCCGGTCGGCGAAGAAAATCGAGGAGCCCCATTTCGATAGTACGGAGGATATCGATACATATACAGCCCCGCTTTCGGATGTGCCCGGGCTTGTGAGGACGGGGCAGATCACACATTCTTTAGTTATATGTGCGTTTTACCTCCTGAGTATTGCCGAATAATCTGAATAAACCGAATAAATTTCTTTAATCCTTACCCGTTATAGCGCTAGAATCGGGTTTAAGTTTTAGCCGCTACGCCCGATATACGTTTGAATTATTGTTGAACTTGCTGTTGTGAAATGGGCTTCGAGGGTGTATATTATAGCGATGATGAGGCGTAAAATGTCCATAGTTGCCGTTTTTGCGGCGGCGTTTATTATGAGCGTTCTCGCCGTGCCCGGCGAATCTATCTCTCAGACGGCCCCGGCACCTGCGCCTGCGCCGGCTCCCGCGCCGGGCGCCCCGACACCCCCGGACTTCCCGCAGTATATAGTCACCCCGAGGGATGATCTGAACCCTTACGACCTTTCGACGATGCAAAAGACCGAGGGGATCGATTACAGGCAGGGGGCGGGGACCCTCGGGACTACGACGCAGCCCAGCAGCAACGTAGAGGTAAACCAGGCGCTTCAGAAGAGTAAGGAAGAGAGGCAGAAAGCCGCTCTCAAGAAGGCTGAAGAAAAAGCCGCCGCCGAGAATGAATCGGCCGCGGAGGCGGTGACTTCAGGACCCGCCGCGCCGAATGAGATGGTCGGCCCCGACGGGGAGGATCTTTCCGTTCCCGGCGTCAGGGGAAGCCTCTTTACGTGGACTGACGAAAACGGCGTCCTACACGCCACCAACGACCTGGGTCAGGTCCCTATCAAGTATCAGGTAGAGGCGCTCGAAAACTCAAAGAGCAGCGGCGATTGAAGCCGCTTCCACAATCCCGATAGTAAACAATTACTTTTTGGTTTTGCCCTTCGTGTCCTTTTCTAGGAGCTCAGTCATCTTTTCTTCTATCGCGTCGAGCCTGGACGAGAGCCTTTTTATCTGGCCTTCGAGTATGTAGAGGGAATCGTTCGTACCGTCCGCACGTTTCAAGAGTAGTATTCCGATGCCGATTACAGGGGCGACCACGAATATAAGGTGGAATAGGTATCCCGGCTCCCCGCCGTCACAGCCGGTAAGAAACAGTCCTGAAAATATTAGGCCAGCTATCATCGCTCCGGTTCTCATGTTGATGTTCCTCCTTTAATTCGGTTCTTCAGTATTTTACCACGCGGGTATTTTCCCGCCCGGCGGGCCGCCGGGCAACGGAATAAATATCGCGAATCATTTGAGGTTTGTAAACTTCGCGTAATAAATCTCTCTTCCTTCTTCCCTGAATTCCCTCTCGTATCCCGTGAGCGGCCTTCCGGGAATCTCGTTTACGTATCCGGGCTTGCCGAAAACGGGGGAGAAGCATTCCATCGCCCCCAGTACTTCGAGGGAGTTCGTGACGTATTCCCTGTGGTCGCTCGCGAGCTCTAGTATCCCGCCCTTTTTCGTGAT
>JBFWTW010000194.1:0-5689 GCA_050247635.1 Candidatus Dadabacteria bacterium
TCGAGGCCCCTGCGGCAGCGTGGGAGGGGGATATACTGTCCGCGCGAATGAAGGACTACGACCACGGGTGGCTCGATACGCTGTGCCTTTCAGGGAGCGCCGTGTGGGGGAGGTTCAAGGCCCCGAACGGGAACGGCAGAAAGCAGGGGCCGATAAAGACTACGCCTGTGACGATCGTGAAGAGGGCGAACCTGGGCGTATGGAGAAAGCTCGCCCAGGGCGCGGACGAAGAAGGGCTTTCGCGAAGGGCAGCCTCGGTGCTGGAGTTCCTCAAAACGCGGGGAGCCTCGTTCTTCGACGAGATAGCGGACGGGGTGAAGGGGCTCAGGACGGATATCGAGGCGGCGATAGCGGAGCTTGTCGCGCACGGTATGGTGACGTCTGACAGCTACACAGGCCTCCGGGCGCTACTGGTGAGCTCGAAATACAGGACCGCGTCCGGCCGGAGGAAGAGGATAAGCTTCAACATGGAAGGAGCGGGCAGGTGGTCCGTCATACGCGCCGGAGAGGACGAGGAGAGGACGACGGCGGACCTCAGGGTGCTGGCTATGGTTTTGCTGGAGAGGTACGGCGTTCTTTTCAGACGGCTCGCGGAGAGGGAGAGTTTTTCACCCCCATGGAGGGAGCTCGTGAAGGCGTTAAGGCTGATGGAGCTCAGGGGGGAAGTCAGGGGAGGAAGGTTTGTTGACGGCGTATGGGGCGAACAGTTCGCACTCCCCGAAGCGGTGCCCGGCCTTAGGGAGACGAGGCGGCGGGCGAAGTCGGGGACGCTCGTTTCGATAAGCGCGGCGGACCCGCTTAACCTGACCGGGATAATAACCCCCGGGAAGAGGGTGTCGTCACTCTACAAGAACAGGGTTCTTTACAGGGACGGGGTGCCGGTTGCTGTGAAAGAGGGGGAGGAGATAAGGATTATTGCCGAGTCCGATGCCGGGGAGGAATGGAACCTTAAATCAGCGCTCGTAAGAAGGAGCTTCTCGCCGAAGCTGAGGGCGTATCTGGGGAAAGGGGTCGCATAATGCGGGCCTCTCTGGCGCTGCGGCCGTAGCGTTTTTATTAACTTTGGTTTAACCGTTTTATAACCCGCTCTTAATCCGCATGCGCTTTAATTAATGGTATGAGCGGCAACCGGATTTTAAACATCGCCGCCGGAGGTGTAGATATGAGTGAAGTAAACGTCGTATGGGTGGACGAGAGCAGGGCAGGGGTGGACGCATCAATGATACGGGCGAGACGCAAGGCCGAGCGTATTAACGCAGAAACCGGCGAATCGTGCCCGGATTGCGGATACATAATTTCCGCTGCGTCTTTTCCGAAGGTATGTACCTACTGCGGATGCTCGTTTTAAAGTGAGCCGCCCGGCCTCATTCGAGGCCGAGCTCTTTTACCTTTTTTATAATCTGGTCCGCGTGGCCTGCAGTATCGACCTTGGTCCAGATGTGTCTTATTATCCCCGATTTATCTATAAGGAACGTTTCTCTTTTTGCTGAGCCCGTGGCGCTTTCGACGCCGTAGGCTTTTATTATTTTCTTTTCCTTATCGCTCAGAAGCGGGAAATTGAGGGAGTGCTTGTCGCGGAAGCCCTCGTGGGATTTTACGCCGTCGGTGCTTACGCCGAGGACTTCCACGCCGAGATCCCGGAGCTCGTCGTATCCATCCCTTATAGAACAGGCCTCCTTAGTGCAGCCCCCCGTGTAGTCCTTCGGATAGAAGTAGAGCGCGACCGTTTTCTTCCCTTGAAAATCGCTGAGCCTTATCTTTTCGCCGCCATAAGTTTCGGCTTCTATATCGGGCGCGGCGTCGCCGGCCTTAAGCGTCTCTGACATGTTTTGTTCCTCCCGGACGTTTTTGGAGTGGAGTATATCAGATTAGGAGCTCGCGGAACACACGGGGTGTGTTTATGAAGTAGGGATGAAGAGGAGTGAACCGACGGGAGCATGTCCGGCGAGCAAGAGATTCTAAATACCGCGAGTGAATGATAATTCGAGTGCATATGCGTACAGGAGTGTCCCCATTACTTAAAGAAGAATATGAAATATGCTTTTTTTATCCACACGTATTAAGGTGACGGTTTAAAACCCCCGTTTAAGGCATGCAAATGACAGAAGAGGGCAAGGAATCCGGGGGTATTTCGGGACAGAATGTCAGTGAGAACAAACACTCAGGGGCGGGTAGTTAAAGCCGGATTTAAAGAATGTCTCGTTACGTCTTTACTATCGCTGGAATAAGCCGGGCGGACCCGTCAGCGGCGTTTCCCGCCGAGCATCGAGCCGAGAACCCCGCGCACGATCTCTGTCGCTATTTGTCTTCCGGCCGTCGCTAATTGTCTACCGAACGAACGCGCTGCGGACTTGGCTGCCGTCTCAAAAATTGTATCCTTCGGACGGCCCGGTTTCCTCTTCGACGTGGGAGGTGGCGCTGCCTTGGCCTCGGCTTCCGCGCGGGCCTTTAACTTCTCATAGGCCGATTCGCGGTCGATGGTTTCTTCGTAGTGTCCGTTAATGGGAGAAGCGGCGATGGTTTCTTTCCGCTCCTCGGGTGTGACGGGACCCATGCGGCTGAAGGGAGGGCGCACTATCGCGCGTTCGACTACTTCGGGCCTGCCCTTGGCATCGAGGAAGGACACGAGAGCCTCGCCCACGCCGAGCTCGGTCAGTATCTGCTCTGTGTCGAGCTCGGGGTTCGATCTGAATGTGTCGGCAGCCGCTTTAATCGCTTTTTTGTCGCGCGCCGTGTACGCCCTGAGCGCATGCTGGACCCTGTTGCCGAGCTGCCCGAGAATGATGTCGGGGATGTCGAGGGGGCTCTGTGTTACGAAGTAGACGCCTACGCCCTTCGAGCGTATCAATCTGGCCACCTGCTCTATCTTTTCGAGGAGCGCCTTCGGGGCGTCGTCGAAGAGGAGGTGGGCCTCGTCGAAGAAGAACACGAGCCTCGGTTTTTCCGGGTCGCCTACCTCGGGGAGCTGCTCGAAGAGCTCGGAGAGGAGCCATAGGAGAAACGTCGAATATACCGCAGGGGAGCGGATCAGCTTATCCGCCGCGAGGACGTTAATCATCCCATAGCCTGTTTCCCCGTCCACTGCGACGAGGTCCCCCAGCTTGAGCGCGGGCTCTCCGAAGAATATTTCGCCGCCTTCCTCTTCGAGCCTGAGGAGGCCCCTTTGTATCGCGCCGATGCTGGCGCGGGAGACGTTCCCGTATTCGGTCGTAAAGGATGAGGCGTTATCCCCGACGAACTGTAGCATGGAGCGAAGGTCTTTGAGGTCGAGGAGGAGAAGCCTCTCTTCATCTGCGATTTTAAAGACAAGCGTGAGGACGCCTGACTGTGTGTCGTTCAGGCCGAGGAGCCGGCTCAGGAGAAGTGGGCCCATTTCGGATATGGTCGTCCGGACGGGATGGCCTTCCTGGCCAAAGACATCCCAGAATGTGACGGGACTTCCCTCGAATGTGAAATCGGAGAGGCCGAGCGTCTGGACGCGTTCCGCAATTTTCGGGTTATCGGCTCCGGGCCTGCTTATACCGGAGAGGTCTCCCTTAACGTCGGCGACGAAGACCGGGACGCCGAGCCTGCTGAAATTCTCGGAGAGGACCTGGAGCGTGACCGTTTTGCCTGTGCCGGTCGCGCCCGCGACGAGGCCGTGTCTGTTGGCCATTCGTGGGAGGATGAAGAGATCGCGGGTTCCTTTCGCGGCAATGAGAGGCCGGCTCATATATCTATGATTACTTTTCCGGAGAGGGTTGTAAAGAGAAAGCGTGACGCTGGAGGAATGCGCTTATTTTTTACGGAGACTCTTCAGAAGCTCGATATCCTTTTCGACTTCCTCGGGGGGTATCTCGACTATCATGTCGAGATCCTTGAGGAGGGGATGATTTACGATAGCCTTGAATCCAGCCGTACCTATCTTCCCCTTGCCGATGTGCTCGTGACGGTCCTTCTTTTCGCCGAGGGGTATCTTGGAATCATTCCCGTGAAGGAGCTTTATCCGGTCCGGGGAGATGAGCGAAGAGAATTCATCGAGCGTCTTGTCAACGGTTGCCTTGGTACGTATGTCGTAGCCCGAAGCCAGGAGATGGGCGGTGTCGAGGCAAATGCCGAGCCTTGGATTTTTTATCTCGTTTATTATGCGGGCGAGCTCGGGGAACGAGTCGCCTATGGTTTCGCCCTGGCCGGCCGTGTTCTCGAGGAGGAGCTCCGTCGTGAGGTCGCCGGAGTCTTCAAGTATGGTAGCCACACCTTCCACGACGCGCCCGACGGCGACCGAGCGGTCGATGCCTTTCGAGCTTCCGAGATGGGTCATGATGTATTTAGCGCCGATTACCGTGCCGCGCTCGAGCTCCTCGCGTATTATGCGGACGGAAGATGCCCGGAGGTCCGGCTTTTCGGAAGCGAGGTTGATATAGTAGGGGGTGTGTATGAAGTAGTCGGAGAGGCCGAATTCAGCGCACGAGTCCTTGAAGGAGGCGACGAGAGAATCCGTCAGGGGCGCGGGCTTCCCTCCGCGTGGGGAGCGGGAGAATATCTGGAAGCATTCGCAGCCCAGGGCGTGGGCCCGCCCCGGGGCCTTGTCGATCCCGCCCGCGATGGAAACGTGACAGCCGAACTTCATAGTGTCAGTAATATACCAAGACGAAAGAGAAAGAAGCAAAGGGAGTTTGTGGAGGAGAGTCTATTTCCGCTATTGCCAATCTGTTTTCTTTAAGCTTTGCGTACTCCTTCTCTTTAAAGGAAAACACAAAATGAAACGTAAGCAATAGCGGAACTAAAGAGGGTTCCAAAAAGGCGCGCTGAAACTCGCAGAAGTGACGTCCGATAAGGTATCTTATGTTAACTATATGCTTCAAGCGTCTATGATTAGGGGCTTGGATTGCGATTGGCGCCTTCTGCTAGATCTCTATCTGAAGGCCGATTTCTATTACGCGGTTCGTCGGGACGTTAAAATAATGAGTGGCTGGGAGCATGTTCCGGGAGAGGAATGCGAAGAGCCTCTTTTTAATCTTTTCGAAACCGCTGCCGCGGCCCACTACTATGCTTTCGCGGCCGAGGACGAATGTGAGCTCGTTAATCTTGCATTCTATGCCGAGGTCCCGGAGGTATTCCAGCACATGGAATATGTCGGGCCTCTCCAGAAATCCGTAGTTAGCAATAACCCTGATGAAATTGTGGCTCAGCTCCTCGACTTTCATTTTGTCGGCACCGTAGACGCGCGGGACGGCCTCGGTGTATAGCGTCAGAATGATTATGCGTTCGTGGAAGACCTTATTGTGCTTGAAGTTGTGAAGGAGCGTTCGCGGCACGCCGTAGGGATTCTTCGACATGTAAACGGCCGTGCCGGACACGCGCGGGACGTCTTTTAACATGGGATCGGAGAGAAAGACCGAAAAAGGCATCTCTTCTTTTTTGAACTCTTCCTGTACGAGCCGCCTTCCCTTCACCCACGTTATGATTATGAAATAAACGATTATGGCGATGAGATACGGGAACCATCCGCCCTGATCGAGCTTGATTATATTCGCGCCGAAGAACACGAGGTCAACTACGAGCATGAACGAGGTGAGAAGGAGCGCCGCCGCGTGATTCCACTTCCATACGGAGACCGAGTATATGTACATGAGAAGCGTCGTTATGACCATGAGGGTCGCTATGGCCACGCCGTATGCCCCGACCAGGTTCCCGGAGGTGCGGAAGA
>JBFWTW010000195.1:0-5680 GCA_050247635.1 Candidatus Dadabacteria bacterium
TATCGGCGGCGAGCCACTGGACTACGCCGAAAGCGTGGGTAAGGGCCATTTATAGAGGCGCGCAGGTCATTGGATGGTCCCGACCCACACCTGCTTGTTGTGGTCAGCCGGCCCGTTGATGCGGGCGCTGTCGTGACTGATCCCGAACCCGTAGATGAACGTGCCGTCCTTGGTTACGGCGCCGCTATACCAAGTCGTCGCTCCGCCAATCGGCGAGCGGGCCAGTTCGCTGTAGGTGGCGGTAAAGGTGTCGGCTCCTGCGGGAGCTACGCAAGCAAGAATAAGAGCTAAGAGTAGTTTACGTGTCATAGTTCCGCCTCAAAGAGTAAAGATACCTGAGGCGTTCCACGTAATTGTGATGTTACCTCCATTAGGAGTTACGGGTAGTCCGGTAACACCTGTATCAATATAAGCGATCAACGGCCACGTAGTGTTGGCTCCTGCATTCTTTCGGTACAATACGAGTGCCTCTACACTAGAGCCCGTCACTGCCGTGTACGTCAGGTCCGTACCATCGAACGTTCCGTTCGTCTGGGTCTTCGACAGGATCTCTTGATCCGTACCGACAATACCTGACAAGGAACTATAAAACTGATGGGCGTCGGAGTACGTATACGTACCTGTGTCTACGAGGGCGCAGTATACCCCTGTAGCACCTTCGGCGGAGTTCAGAAGGTTGTTGGCCGTCCCCTTCATAAGCTCTTGCTTAAACAACGGATAGATTTTGTTTGCCATAATACTCTCTAGTTAAACAATGTCTACAGTGATGTCGTAGTCTACAGAAAGAATCCCAAGAGCAATCGTAGTTACCTCTACTGTTGCCCCAGTGGTTACCCACTGAATGTCGTAGAAGTACTTACCCGGAGGTACAGATGCAGTGTCTGTTGCACTTAGTACGAGTACTGTTTTACCCATTAAAGCGTCCGCATCTGTAGCTACTGTGTACGATACTTTTAGCTTAGCTGAAGAGTCGGCAAGAGTCTTGTCGGTCTTCAGGGTAAAGAAAATCTTGTGACCCTGGATGTTTACTGGTACACCGAATTCATCGGTGATCGTAATCTCTATCTTACGGGTGTCGCCCCGTATAAGCGAGGCAAGAGAGTTACTCGAACAACTCACTTTACTAGCTCCTCCAGAGTCCGGCTAAGCGTACGCCCAGATACATCGGAATTCGTTTCCACCACGAGACCCCTTCGGCCTCCATAGCCTCTAGGAAGACCTGTGCGGCCTTCTTCCACCTTACCTGCGACCTCCGTACCAGGTAGTCGTGTACAACGGCACTGGCGTTCGCTGTGGCGCCGTAGAGGGCATATGCAAAAGGGAGTTGACGAGGTACTGAAGCAAAGTCAGTAACAAACCCTACGGGAACAGTGATGACTCGGCCAAGAAGAGTTGAGCGGTACTTAAGTTCTTTTTCGAGATACCACAACCCTCGGTCAGTATTACTTTCCTCGGGGGTTTCGTAACGAGCTACGAGAGTGGTCAGGAATTGTGACAAGGGCGGAGCCTTTATTTGGTTTGCGGGGAATAACCGCTAGTGCGGGGTAGTCACTTCGTCGTCGAGATCGTTCGAGACGACTTGAGTACTTCGGGAGTACTTCGTACTTAACTTCGTCGTTAGTATCTTTACTAACGTCTTCGTTCTTCTAATACTATATACAATATAATACAATTGCAATTGTATATTATATATATATTCTTGTTGTCTTGTAATCTTGTAATTATATAATATATATATATATTATTATAATATTATTTATATATTATATATATTATATATTATATTGACAATTGTAAATACTTAGACAACTAAATTCTTAAAAAGTTCCCTAATATTTCATATTTATTTTCACGTAGTACTTCGTTAGTACTTCGTCATCACTCCGTCGTCGACATCATTGGCCCCCCTTAAGGTCGGGAATTTCTAGCGCAAATTTTTTAGTCCCAGTGCATATATAATGAAGACCCCCCGACCCCCTGGGTGCCTCCCCTTCAATCGACCCGCAATGCGAATGCGAACGATTCTCATCTGCATTCGGCTGACTGATCGGTCGGTCGGGCATGGGAATTGCTAGTGAAAGCATATCCTATGCCAGAACCTAGCACCTGGGCCGATTGGCACGAAGCTTGCTCTTATTCTATCTACACCACAGGCACGCACCAATCTAGTGCGAGGCCGCACCAACATGGAGCACAACATTCTGCCTTACGAATCAATGGGTTACGGTACTAGACAAGAATCATTCCCAACAACCCGCACCTAGATGGTGCAAATGGGCATATGCCTGAATCCGTAACTTGTTGATTCTAAAGGCTTTTTACTTTGGCATGGTGGGTGCTAGGTACTCACTGGTCGATAACAAAACCGCCCGCCGAACGGTCGGACTGCGCGCCCTCGTTGCGCGTGGTGGACTCTTTGACAGTTAGGGAACTCATGCGCCCGCGCATTATGCGCGCCGGTCGAATGGTCGGCGCGGTGCTGGCGTATGGGTTAAACGCTTGTTTTTTCTGACTTGTTATAAGTTCTTGGCATGGTGCCGAGAGTTTCATAACAGTCATAAAACGAGGATAAGCTAATGACACGCAAGAAGTTAATCGCTGCTGGTAACGATGTTCTGGCAGCGCACAACATCCGCAACGCGCAGATAGACGCCTTGGCCGAGACTGTGAAGACAGTGGGCGAGAAAGGCGCGTCGATGCAATCGCAAGTTTTCGAAGCATTGAAGAATGACGACACCATCATTCTTCGCGCTGCCGAGCGAGCGGTCGCATACTTCGAGAGTCTCAACGTGGATACTGCGGAACGCCAGACTCGCAAGCACGCGGCGCTGTCGGTGCTTCGTGTTCAGCTCAAACGAGCATTCAAGCGACTGGACGGAACCGGTATCGAAGCTCGAAGCCTGAAGGTGGACAAGGCCGGAGTCGCAAGTTGGGCAGAACCGCGAGCGAAAGCGGAAGCGGACGGAAAGACGGGCGAACCGCCGACCGCTGACAACGCGGCGGAATCGCTGGCCTATCTTGGCGCGGTGATCGGGAAGATGGTCGAACAGACTTTCCTGACCGAACAGCAGGCAGCCGCAATGCTGGCGATCGCGCATGGCGAGCAAGTTGCGGCGCCGAAGAGGGAGCGGATGCGGCGCGCCGCGTAAGCAAGCGGTTGATTCTAAAAGGGACCAGCGCCTTCGGGCGCTGGTCCCTTTTCTTTTTCCGCAAACTTATAACAGTCGTAATTCGCGAGACCGCGAAAAGTTATGACTGTTGTAACTTCAAATCGAGGGACATTCCATGTACGCCAAAGTTTACGAAACCAACGACCGGGAACTCCACTTGTTCATTTACGATGAGAACAAGGAAATCGTGGCCGAGTGCTACGTTGTTTCCAAAAGCCAGGCCCGCAGGATTGCGGCCAAGTACGGCGCCGAGTGCAGGTTTTAAGTTAACTTCGGAGCATCGATCGATGGACGCAATCAAGATTATCTTTATCGTGCTTGAGGTGGCCGGGGCGTGGGCCATCTGTCGCGGTGTTGGGAGGATGAGTCCTAAGAAAACCCTGCCGTGGGTGGCGCTTTGGTTCTGTGCGCTCGTTGTCATTTCTGGTTGAGGGTATCTATATGATTGACTGGAACAACCTTCTCAAGTGTCTTGCCTTCGGGGCGTTAGCCCCTATCCCTTTGCTGTGTCTGCTTGCATGGGCGGGTATTCATCCCGTGCTGGTGCTTTTGGCGGGGATCGTGTGCGGGGTGGTGGCCGCGTCGTACGCTCTTGGGAGGTGGGACCCATTCGATTAACACGGGAGGGGTGGACATGAAAGGGTTGCCTAAAGAATCACTCATAACGAAGATCGAACACTCCAAGGGAGACATGGCGGAGGCGTATGCTAACCCGGTGATCTTGGGAAACATCTTCGTTCGATACGGGAAGGGGAATCTGATTCCCGTGCGAGCCAGGGCTCCGCTAGACGTGGAGTTTGTTGGCCCACGTGCCAGGCCCCGATACACATGGAAGGGTCAACGCCTCAAACTACTCAAAGGTAGCCGAAGGGATTTCATCATTTTGTAAGCGAATCCCGTGGGGGAAAAGGAGTGAAAGAGCATGGCTGTTTCATATACGATCTTCGATGCCTCTGGCGAGGTACTGCTCAGTGACATCCGGTACGTGTGTTTCGTACACCAGGATTTGTACACGTTCAGTAAGACCAACCCGCCTAAGTGGTGGGTGATGCACGATTTTTTGGGTATAGCCCCACAACTCGGAGACATGGTGCCCGAGGTAGAGTTTTTTCTTGACACCATTCGTCCATACGTACCGGAAATCCCCAAGACCGCTCGTGAATTGTTCGCCAATGGTGTTAGGTTAGATTGTGACGAACGGTGCGCCGGGTATAGTCGGGTTGTAGGTGGGCACCTTCGTGCTCTCCTAGAACGAACCCAGTTTATCAAGGACTTTCCGGCTAATTACGAAACAGCGAGACAGGCTGGTGTTGAGCACAGCCTAGCGACCATGTTCGCTGCCACGTATACCTTTAAGGACGGGGTATGGCACTACATACCCCATCTAGTTTACGCCCACTCACTTCACCACAACCACGAGTCGGACTATCTTAGGCTGTGGCCGAGCCTGCTCAACAGGAACAAGGGGTATGTCCCCATGTCCAAGAGGATGAGAGCATCATGGATTGCGGGGGCAGGGTCACAGGTGTCCTCTTTGATTCAGTGCCGAACCGGCGCGAGAGAGCTGATGCAAGATGTAGAGGGAGAGGAGACACCCCTCCAGTTCTATGTTCGCATGTCCAAGAGGGCTGCACGATGAGTGCCTTGGTACTCGACTACCCCCCCAGTCTGCTTGTCTCTCTGGTTGAAAGGTACTACGACAATGTAGTGCCCTCGCCTATGAGATTACTACCCGATGACGAGACGCAGCTCGTTGTGTTCTCGGGCGGTGAGGATGTAGGAACTAACCCTAAGCGAGACGCACACGAGGCTATGGTGTACGCCGAAGCTCTCGACCGAGGGATTCCTATGGTCGGCATCTGCCGGGGGGCACAATTCCTGCACGTCATGAACGGGGGCGTGTTGCACCAGCACGTTGAGGGCCATCTCGGAGGCCACTCAATCACGACGTACAAGGGTACCCGGGTGCCTGTTACCTCTACCCACCACCAAATGCTAAACATGGAGGGCTCTCGCCAACATCAACTCATAGCTTGGGCATCTATCGTCGGGGACAGAGACCCGGAAGTGGTTCACTACCCGGACACTAACGTCCTGTGTGTGCAGTTTCATCCTGAATTTGCTCAGCATGGCAGTCCGTGCCGCCGATACTTTGATTTGCTACTTAACAACTTCGTGTTCGGAGAATTGTAATGGAAAAGCAACTGATGGAAATCCTTGCTGCTCTTATGCAAAATGCCGCAGCAGCCAAAGACTTCATGCTCAGTAATGTGCCCGATGTGGTGCAACAGGCGATGACTTGGTACTTTGTACAAAGTCTTGGTATGTGCGTGGCCGGCATCGTTATGTTGGTGGTGGTGTGTTTCTTCGACGTGCAGCTAGGGAGGGTCATAGCCAAGAAAGTAAGGGAGGAGTCGGGGTATGCCAAGTCCGTCCATGCTTTACTAGACGAGGACTTCTTTGCACCGTATGTATTCTTGGGGTCTCTTCTCAGGCTTCCTGTCTACGGG
>JBFWTW010000196.1:0-5667 GCA_050247635.1 Candidatus Dadabacteria bacterium
GGCGTTCATGTCCTCGACGCCCTGCGTGAGCCCCCAGAGAAGGAGGCTGGTGTCGGCGCCGATGTTGTAGCTGACCTTCATTATGAGCTTCGAGTGCTGCGCGGTCGTGAGGGAAACGAGCGATGCGACGATGGTGTCGTCCGAGTAGGAATCCTTCGGGGGAAGGAGCCCTACGGGGTTATCGGCAACCGTGTCGGCGTCAACCTCGACGCCCGCCGCTTCGAGCTGCTCTATGAGCACCGTGCGCGCGTAGTTCTGCGGATCGACTATTCGGAATGTGCGGATGAGCGGGAATGCGTTGGTGAGCGGCGGCACGAAATCCACCGGAAGATCGCCGGACACTTCGCCCGTGCATCCCGGCGTGCCTATGCATGCGGGGAACTCGGGGTCGAGCTCGACGTCGAACTCCGTTCCTGCGGCCGTCGTCTCGAGGATCGAATCCACGCCGAGCGCTGCCGAAACCGGGCGCCATTCGACGGAAGCCGGGTTCCCCGGAGTCGTCGGGTCGATTATGACATCCACGCAGTCGTCGTTCACGAATATCGGCCTTATAGCGAAATTACCCTCTTCCCTGAAGGGGAAGGGCACGAAGAGCCTGTCGTCTATTACGATGTCGCCCGTTACGTGCGTGATGCCGGCGGCCGCAACCTGCGCGGCGAGGTCTATATATCCCTGGATCGGGTTGGGCGTGGTAAGCACGGCGTTGCCGAGGGAATTGGCCTCGTTATGGTCGAAGTTCGAAATCGCTATCTGGCCGTCGGGGAGCGTCCTGCCGCCCATCGTGAGGTCGCCAGTCGCGACGAGTATCAAATCGCCGTCGAGTACGCCGTCTTCGCCGATCGTTCCCTGATAATGGATGGGAGTCGTGGTAGTGTGGTCGGGGCCGACCTCGATCAGCAGCTCGCCGAGTGTGAAGGTTTTTCTGACGGAGCCGATGAAGAAGTCGTAGTCCGGCCTGAGGTTGATAAGCACTTCGCCCGTATCCTGGTCGATGACCCGGAGGCCCCAGATTGCGCCGTCGTAAAGCGGCTTGTCGAAGATTGCCTGGATGTCCGGCGGTATTTCGGAACCGCTCTTGTTGTTATCGCTGCAGCCGCCCGATGCGCCGAACGCAGCAGCTATAAGAATGAGTAAAGCGAAGGTGAAACCGAGTTTTGGTCTTGTCATCGACCCCCTCCTGAGGAATGGATTTGGAATGATAAGTTATAACTATAACCTCGAAATCCGGCGGCGTACCAGAGTTTTGAAAAAATGCTTTTATAAAGGAAAAAAGAAAGAAAAGAAAACGGGAATCACTTAAGAAGGCGGTGGGAGCCAGAGCGGGCTCCCACCACTTAGCACATGCTATAAAGTCGTTATTTACTGATTGACCGGCGTACTACGCAGACACTTTCCTTCTGCGTATGGCAATGAATCCGATTACCGCCAGGACAGCCGCGGTCAGCATCATGCCCCATTCGGACATGGTCGGGATCGTCGCCTCAGTCACCGGAGGCGGAGCCAGCCCAACGTCGCAGCAGAATATCTCGACCTGGGTCTGGTCATCGGGGGCGCACTCTGTTTCGACAAAAGGCTCGCACGGGATATTTCCCTCGCAGAACATGCTGATCGGGGCCGTGCCGCCCACTACCGGGCCGCCCGGACCGCCGGGGCCGCAGCCTTCCTGCTTATTTCCCGTCCAGATGCCGACGTCGTAGCCGTTCGACGCGCAGACGTACTGGGCCCATGCGTTGGCATGATCGCAGGCGTTCGTGTTGCAGTTTCCGAAGCTTAACTCCGGATTACATGACTGGTCGGGCCATGCATTGGTGCCTTCGCTCCATTTCACGAGCATTCTCTCGGGTTCTGGCATCCGGAAACGGCCTCTGTCAGGCAGGCATCGGCAGGCAGGTCGGGGAGCTGTGCGTGGAGAGACGGCGCAGCGGCAAGGAAAGACAAGAAGACTAACGTAGACAGAAATTTCATCATCCTGCTCCTCACTAGGTTTTTAATTGATGCACCATTATACAATAAAACCAAAGGGTAATGAAATAGAGTATCAAGAATAGATTTCTCCCTGCGGTCGAAATGACATATATCCTGAATATTTTGATTTGATACGCTGGGGAGCCGTACTATGTGAGCTTCCGTGCAGTCGGCCTGTGGCGTCCGATTCCTCGCTTGCTCGAAATCGTAGTTTCCGGCGTCGCCTCGGACTCCGCCAAGGCTCCGACCGACAAGAAGGCTATGCCGGACAAGCAGGATGACGGAAAAACTGGATTCCCGATACAAGCACTCGGGAATGACAGAAATTTGGAGATTTCTCGCGTTCGCTCGAAATGACTCACTCGGCGAGTGAAGAACGGCGCTAAAGTCGAATCGTAGAAATCACAGAAGGTCGTGGAGGTCTTGCGAGAGGGCGGGATCGACGGGGTGTTTCACGCTCTCGTAGAATACGGAGAGGTTACAGTCGGGGGTGGTTACGTTCTTCTTCGCGTCGAGCTCGATGGAGATGTCCGTCCTGTCCCTTACGGTCGGCCACACGTGACGGAGCGAATATTTCCCCTCGCATATCTCTCCGGGGGCGGAGTACGGGTCGTCCTTGCGCGGGTTGTCGCCGTACTCGGCGATGCCGGCGGCCGGGGTGTCGAGCTCCTTCGATATGGCGAGGGATTTTTCCCTCATGAGCGCTATATAATCCGACGGGTCGTCGAAGGTGTCGCGGAGGTGTATGGCGGCCATGGCGAGCTTGCCGCCCTCGAAGACGTAGACTAGGTCCCATGAAGGCTCGTTCCTTATAGTCTCGATCGTCACGAGCGCGTCGCGGGTTTCGCCGTTTTCATCGACCGTGACGGTGAATGTCCCTTCCGTCTTGTCGGGCTCGCCGCCGATCCGGTACGTGAGGATGTTCGCGCCCTCTTTCATGAGCTCGGCCGTCTCAGCCTTTTTGACCTCGGACTTCGACATGCCCCACCTGACGTCCCTTACGTCGGGGGTTTTGTCGCGCGAGCACGACGGCGCGAGAAGGAGGAGGGTGAGGATCGCTATCGCGGCGATAGGGGAGTGTTTCATGCGGGCCGCCTCGGTTACGGGTAACGGGAATATATTATGTTCGCCCGGGGGAATATCCGCAAGGTGGGCCGGTTTGGGCGCTCGCCCGGAACCGTCCCCTTTTCCCGAGGGGGGATGAAAGAGGCAAAAGACAGAGTCCTCCCTGCGGTCGAAATGACAAAGTAAAGGATGAGGTTGCCACGGTCGAAGAAGGCCGCCATCGCAATGAATGAAAAATTCTCGATGGAGTGCAGACGGGAATGGATTCCCGTCTGCACCGGAATGACAGGCCAGGGTAAGCTCCACCCTGATTTAATTTGGTGTCACCAACATTCGCGCGCTACGGCTGGACAGGCGGCCCTATGGTCGGGGACTTGACCGGCTTCGCGATGCCGATGAATACCACGACCTCGCGGCCCCCGGGGTTCTGCTGAATCGGGATCGGCTCCCAGTTGTTCGCGAGCCATACGTTGCCCGAGGGGTCCACCGTTACGGACGTGTTGCGTACGAGTGCGTCGCTCGCGTAGCCGCCGTCGGGCGATATAGGCTCGCCGGTTCCGACGCCGGGCGGGCATGTATCGGCATTGGCGCCGCATATCTGCGAGACGCGCTGCCCGGCGAAGTTCGCAACCCAGACGTTGCCGTTACCGTCCACCGTGATGCCCCACGGCATGAGTATGCCGCCGCCTTTATACGGGGGCGATACGGTGCCGTCGGCGCGTATCATCGTGACCGAGGCGTTTTCGCCCGTAAATCCGGGATCGTTCGATTCCTCGACCGCTTGGAAGAGCGAGGGGTCGGGCGTAGGCGTGCCGCACGGGGGCTGCACTATGCCGGAGTTGGCTACCCAGACGTTGCCGAGCGGGTCGCTGACGATCCCCATCGGGTGGATTATTCCGGCGGCGGCCGCGGCGTCGCCGGTGAGTGTGTAGACAACATTGCCGTCCGTGTCGAATGCGAAGACGGAGCCGTTCAGGTTGCTCGCCACCCAGGCGGCGCCGTCGGGGCCGATGGCGACGCCGAACGGTATCTGAAGGAGCGGCTGGGCGCTGTCGTCAACCGGTTTGATCTCGAAGGCGAGGTCGGGGTCGCCGTTCGGGAACTGGGTCAGGCTGTTGCCGGAGCAGTTGCCTATCCATATGTTGTTGTCCTGGTCGGAGACTATGCCCTGCGGGCGGCGGATGGTGTTGCCCGCGCCCTGCCAGCCGCCGTGGAACTGGCCCGTTTCGTTGCCCTCGCTGTCGGGCGAGATTGCGGCTCCGTTAGGGGCGAACTGGGATACGGTTTGCGAAAGCTCCTGGTTGTTGTAGGGGCAGTTAGATCCCTGAAAGCCGAAGTTCGCGACCCAGATGTCGCCCCTGGTGTCGATGGCGATGCCGAAGCCAGCGCCGTAGACGCCGCCGCCTTCGTAGGGAGCGCCGTCGGAATCCTCGCCCGTGGGGGTGAACTTGCTTACCTGTTGACCGCCGCAGACGATGCCGTCGGGGTCGAACGGGCCGGGGTTGTAGACGTAGTTATTGCATATCCATGCGTTGCCGTCGGCGTCGAAGACTATGTTCCCCGGGCCGTCGATCTCTTCGCCGTTGCCGTCGTACCTTAGCGCAAGGGTCCAAGCCTCGAGGTCCGCATCCCCGCCGAGCGCGGGGGCGTAGACGGGCTCCTCCACCGAAAGCGCGAGGAGGCCTGCCGCGTTCTGCCACGGGTAGTGGGCGATGTTCACAGCGGCCTGGAACGTGTCGCCGGGCACTTCGCCCAAGGGCGTCGTGGTCAGGCTGAATAACGCCGGGCACTCGGATTCGGATCTTACGCAAGATGCGATGATGTTCGCTAGCGAGTTGAATGTGCGGAGCGTCGAGGTGAGCACGCCGTTGGGCGGGGCCGCGAGGACCTCGGCTATGCCGCCGGTCTCGACGTTGGCGAGGTTACCGGCGATCGCCGCGGCGTTGCCTATGCCGGGGAACGGGCCCGCGATGCCGCCCGGGACGATGAACTGTGCCAGGGCGAACGCGGCGGCTATGGTGGTGCGCTCGTTGATCACGACGCCGGACGGTATGGAAGACTTGCCGTCTATCGCCGCGGCCAGCGCAATCGGCGATGGCGCCAGCGGATTCTCGGGCCCGACCGCCGTAAGGTAGACGACCTTGCCCGAATTAAAATGAGTATCGTATGTGATTGCGAATGAGCCGTCGGCATTGGTCACCGACTCGCCTATGGCCGAGGGGCTTTCGTCTCCCCCGGTGATGAAGAGCGTGACGAGGGCCGACGCGATGGGCTCGTCGCCGCTCAGGACAAAGCCGCTTATCGTTGCATTACTGTCGTTGTCGTTCGAGTCGCATGACAAGATCGGGAACAAGAGGGCGATTAGAGCCGTACCCAGCGCGAACCGAAGAATGATTCGACGGAAACTGATGGACATAGATATTCCTCCTTTAGTTTGTATGACATTCGGATTGTCTTACTTCTTAAATAGCGGGTTTATAAACGGTGCTAAAGTTGGAATGGGCTTATGAATAATAAAATGCCGCAGGTCTTTCGCAAAATCAATTGCTGACGTTTCTAGAGATGTGCGGAACCACGGTGGAAGCACGGCTTCGCTTCGATTTTCTGCGGATACGACCCGCTTCTGCGATATACTAT
>JBFWTW010000197.1:0-5646 GCA_050247635.1 Candidatus Dadabacteria bacterium
AGACCTTCATTCGAAGCAGCTGAGGAAAGAGGGGGAGACAGAGCAGAGGATCGATTACCTTTCGGTGTGGGACGAGGTGACGTTTTACACCGGCAGGGTGAGGGCGGCCCTCGAGTGGGCAGAGGCCGTTACACGCGTCGAGGCTACGCGCGTACCGGATGATGTATACGAGCGGGTGAGCGGGCATTTCAGCGAGAAGGAGCTCGTCGATCTGACGCTGGTCGTGGCGAATATGAACTTCTGGAACAGGATCGCTATAAGCTTCAGGCGTCAGCCGCCGGGGAGGCATAAGTAGTGTGGTTCCGGCGGAGTGCTTTGGGGCGGCCTGCGCAATATGCCGGGGAGCCCGAAAAGCGACTCGCTTGCGTCCGCTCCCATCCGGGGAGCGGTAGAGAAACAAGAAATTGATTTCGGGCACGAAGCCGGGCCTTCCGGATCACTCGTTTTCCGGGACATCTTCGGTGATTCTGTCTTCCGCTAATCTATTCAGAATGAAGTCGGCTATGTAACTGTTAGTTACGGGGCCGTTGTGGAAGTCGGGCGAGGCGTCGAGGGACTCGAACGGCACTTTCAAAAAGTCGGGCATAAGATCGAAACATTCGTAATCGCCCGAGCATATGTAGGACGACATTTCGTCCCAGTCTTCTCTATACGCAGGATTAGTTTCGTATTCATTGATCTCGAATCTGACGGGCAGTATCACGAGGCTGAATTCAGCGCCTTCGGCCCTGACTTCCTCCGCCATCTCTTCGATTATTTTCTTGGTGATTTTCATGGCATCCGAGCCGGGCTCGATCAGATCGAATTTATCCACCGCTTCGAAGTGATTGCAGTACTTGAGCTTAAGGAGCTTGTACGTGATGAAAAAGTCGAGTACGGGCTGGGCTTCGTGTAGGCACCAGCGGTAAAAATCATCGTACCTTTTTAGATGCTCCCTCAGGCGCGGGCTGGCGGCATCTTCGTTCTCGTCCATGAATTCCCGGAGGGTTTTGTAAGGGCTTCGAACGAGCACGAGCGAGCCGTCGTCGATGACAAATCTAGGCATGATGAGGCCCCAGTTCTTCCAGTTGTCGCCTACGAACCTGTCTACGTTAATGTCGCGCCAGAGGTCGGCGTAGGGGACGAAAACCAGAATCGCCCTGTCGAATTCGAGCTTGCCCTTGAGGGATTTGAAGCGCAGGTAAGCCTGCCCTGTGCTGTATCCGCTGACACCGAAGTTGACGGCCTCGACGCTGCTGTCCGACTCTTCGATGAAGTGTGAAAACGTCTCTTCGGGCGGGAGGCCGGAGCACTCTGTGAAGGAGTCGCCGAAGAATAGGATGCGCTCCTTGCCCGGCGGTTTCTCACGCGTGATGTATACGTCCGATTTTGCCCCGAGATTATTCGACCGAAATATGTTGTCGTCGGAGACCACGTTTTCGTTGTTGGTGTATCCGATGAGCTCGTCCGCCCTTCTGGTGACGCCTACGGGCCTTTCCCCGGGGACTATGTCTCTGTCCGGAAGGGTTTTCTGCTGCCTGTCAACGTATTTTGTCCGGACCTCCTCGAAGAAAGCGGAGGGGATGAGTTTCATCGGCGGGAGATCCTTGCCGAAGAGAACGCCGTAGGAATCCGGCGACGGTTGTACGAAGAGATGGAGAAATATTTCGACTGAGGCAACGGTAAGAAGGAGAGAAAAAACCGCAAGAACCAATTTTTTCTTCATGTTTAGGCAAGTATATCATCAGCGGGCGAATTTCAAAAAACAGTTTGCCGCCGACAGGCCGGCTGAGATTGGAATTATGGTTTGCGACTCTCGTTCAGCGCCGGGGGCTGGTAAGAAGGAAGGTGAATCTACGATCCCGCTGTGGTGGATTTGAGGTGGCGCACCCTCGGCGGCTCGGGGAGCTTCAGCTTATAGGACGGGACCAGGTGTTTCAGCGTCCGGAGGATCGTTTCGTTGGGCGCGCCGGATTCGGCCTGCCGTATGAGCTTCCTCACGTCCTCGACGTATTCCCGTCCGAAGTGATTCCCGTCGTTGGCGACGAATATCTTCTTCCGGGTCGTCATGGTCGTCCCTTCTTCCGCCGTCAATATCTCCTCGTATAACTTCTCACCCGGGCGGAGCCCGGTGAACACTATCGGGACGTCCTTGTCGGGCTCGAGGCCGAAGAATCGTATGATGCTCCGCGCAAGGTCCACGATCTTCACGGGCTCGCCCATGTCGAGGACGAATACCTCGCCGCCCTTTCCGAGTGCGCCCGCCTGGAGGACGAGGTACACCGCCTCGCGTATGCTCATGAAGTAGCGGGTCATGTCGGGGTGGGTGACCGTAACGGGGCCGCCGCGCCTGACCTGGTCGCGGAATATGGGGATCACGCTCCCTCGCGAGTCGAGGACGTTCCCGAACCTGACGGAGACGAACTCCGTCCTGCCCCGTATCTCGCGGAGCATGTTCTCGGACACGCGCTTCGTCGCGCCCATGACGCTCGTCGGGTTCACCGCCTTGTCGGTTGAGATGAAGATGAATTTCTGAACGCCGTACCTGACGGAGAGCTTCGCCGTCACTTTCGTCCCCTCGACATTGTTGAGCACCGCCTCGCGCGGCGTGCTTTCGAGGAGCGGAACGTGCTTGTAGGCGGCGGCGTGGAATACTACGTCGGGCGAGTGGGCGTCGAATATTGCCTCCATGGCGACGCGGTCCTTTACGTCGGCTATGACGGAGACGGTCTTCACCTTGTGGAGCTTCTCGTTCATCTCCTGATTTATGAAGAAAAGCTCCGTGTCGCCGACGTCTACCAGTATGAGGAGCGAGGGCTCGAAGCTGGCCGCCTGGCGGCAGAGCTCGGAACCTATGGACCCGCCCGCGCCCGTCACCATAACGCGCTTTCCTTTAATATACGACGCGACGCTTTCTATCTCGCCGCTTATGGATTCGCGGCCGAGGAAGTCCTCGGACGTTACCTCCTTGAAGTCTCCGAGCGTCACCTTGCCTGATAAAACGTCCGAGATGCCGGGCATGATCTTGATGTGCGGGATGCCGGCATTTCGCGCATGCTCGACTATCGCCGTAACCTGTGACGACGTCGCCGAGGGGATGGAGATAATCAGCCCCTCGATGCCCAGCTGCTTTACCAGAAGCGGCATGTCGGAGGACGAGCCCACTACCCTCGTGCCGCGTATGATGCTGCCTAGCTTTCCGGGGTCGTCGTCCACGAATGCTACGGGAATGTAGGGCGCTGCGCCGTTGGCGGTCTTGAGCTCCTTCAGGAGCCGGACCCCCGCGTTGCCCGCGCCCGCGATGAGGACCTTCATGCCCGAGGGCTCGGACATGCCGGACGAGTAGAATATGCGGTAGCCGAATCTGAGCCCGGTCGAGGCGAAGACCGTCAGGAGGAAGTCGATGAAGACGACGGACCTCGGGTAGCCCTGCATGAAGGCGAGATCCCTTGCAACGAGACCGACGAGCGCGAGGAGGGCGGCTGAGACGAGCGACGCCTTGAGCACGACTATCATGTCGTAGACGGAGAAGAATCTGAACGAGATCCTGTAGAGCTTGTACGCCTGGAAGATGACGAATTTCGCGGGGACGTAGAAGGCCGCGAGGATGAGGGCCTGGCGGAGGTGCGAGCCGTCCAGCCCTCCGAGGCGTATCCAGTAGGACGCCAGGAATATCGCCGCGAAGAGCGGGAGCTCGACGACGGACGAGATTATGAATTTGTGACGGTAGTATTTTTCAGCGTATCCGATGAGCATGTTCCTTAGCATCTGATTACCTCCCGTATGGTTCTGAAAATGATCTTCAGGTCGGACCTGAACCCCATGTCTCTCAGGTATTGCCGGTATAGCGCTATCTTTTCGGGAAGGACGACGCTCGTGTACGCCTCTTCTGCGTTCGGGTAGCGGGCGAGCACTTCCTCTTCGTCCCTGTATTCGAGCGCTGCGTAGTCCGTTATGCCGGGGCTGATCTCGAGGATCTCGGAGTAGTCGTCCCTGAATATGTCGGTGTATTTCCTGACCTCGGGGCGCGGGCCGACGAGGCTCATGTCGCCCCTTACGACGTTCCAGAGCTGCGGGAGCTCGTCGAGCTTCCACTTCCGGAGCGTCCGGCCGAGGGGGGTTATGCGTGCGTCGCCCGAGGATGTGACGGCAGGGCCGGACTTGTCGGCGTCCGTTACCATCGTCCGGAACTTATAGAGTCGGAACGGACGGCCGCGCCTGCCGACGCGCTCCTGCGCGTAGAGAACGGGGCCCGGGCCTCCGGCCTTTACCAGCGCCGCTATGACTAGGAGCGCCGGCGAGAGGGCCATAAGCGCCGGGACCGATACCGCGAGGTCGAGCGCCCGCTTGCCGTAGCCGGCGTAGAATCTCCGCCCGTTATCTGCTGAATTTTCTCGAGACATCCGTTACGCACTCCGAAACGTAATCGACTTCCTCGTCGCTCATCCCGGGATAGACGGGGAGCGAGACGATGCGTTCGTAGAGCCATTCGGCCCCGGGGAAGTCGCCGGGGGAGTATCCGAATTCGCTCCTGTAGAACGGGTGCATGTGGAGCGGTATGAAGTGAACGCTCGTTCCTATCCCGAGACGGCCGAGCTCTTCGATGAACCGCGCGCGGTCTATTGTGTGGGCGTCGGGATCGACGAGGAGGGGGAAGAGGTGGTACGACGTTTCGCGCCCGGGGACGAGCGCGGTCGTCGAGAGGCCGGGGGAGTCCGAGATCGCGTCCGCGTACCTCCCCGATATCTCTTTCCTCCGCGCGGTCATGCTGTCGAGCTTCGCTAATTGCGCGAGGGCGAGGGCGGCCTGGATGTCCGTCATGTTGTACTTGTATCCGGGCTCGACGACCTCGTAGAACCACGAGCCGCCGCGGGAGTATCTCTTCCACGCGTCTTTCGATATGCCGTGGAGGCGCAGCACTCTAATTCTCTCGGCCCACTCTTCGTTCTCCGTGGTGACCATGCCTCCCTCGCCTGCGGCCAGCGGCTTTGTCGCGTAGAAGCTGAAGCACGTCATGTCGCCTATCGCGCCGACGTTCTTCCCGCCGAAAGAGGCGGGGAGGGAGTGCGCGGCGTCCTCGATCACTCGAAGATCACTGCTTCGGGCCAGGCTCATGATGCCGTCCATGTCGCACGGCTGGCCGCCGTAGTGGACGGGGATAATCGCCCGGGTTTTGGGCGTGACGGCGCGCTCGGCCGCCTCGACGCTCATGTTGCCGGTTCCCCTCTCGACGTCCACCAGCACTGGCCGAGCTCCGAAGTAGCAAACGACTTCCGCCGTCGCAGTAAACGTCATCGCCGGGACAATGACTTCGTCGCCCGCCTCGAGCCCGGCGGCTCTAAGAGCCAAGTGGAGCGCCGCCGTGCCGGAGCTTACGGCGACCGAATGCGCGGCCCCGGTGTAGGCCGAGAACTCGTTTTCGAATCTCACCGTCCGGGGGCCCATCGTGAGCCAGCCAGATCTCACCGTATCCAGGACTTCGGAAATTTCGTCATCGGTGATGTACGGACGGTGGAAGGGTATTTCCATCGTTTTATGCTTCGTTTGAGCCCTGTTCATAAACGCAGCTCCTCCTTCTTGAAGCGTGAATTTTTGTTCGGTTTCGGGTGTGGATTTAGTGGGTTACGGTATGGCGCGCCACGAGATCGAGCCCGAGCTCGTACATGT
>JBFWTW010000198.1:0-5637 GCA_050247635.1 Candidatus Dadabacteria bacterium
TGGACATAGGGCTAGAAAGCATCACCAGCACCTGACGCGGGATTATGGACACCCAGAACTCCAAGAGCTTTTATCGAATGTTATATTTATAATGAAGGGATGTAATTCTTGGCAAGAATTTGAAGAGAAACTTGATCGCGCTAGGCCACGATATGGCAATACGCCCTATCTACCGGGACTTTAATACAAAAGTGGCTTTAACCGGCCCCCCCTTCTCCTACAAATTCAAACCGACCCCACTACCCGCGCCCGATATTCTTGACAGAACACCCGCGGGATGGCAATATTACATTGATAATGATTATCATTATCCTGGAGAGTGGGGTTTAACCTCCCGTAAACCCCGAGGAAAGGAATGCTGGAAACGGTTGAGAAAATATCCCGAAGATTTCATAACTGGAAAAAGGAATTGAGGACTCTCTCGGGCACCGAGCCCGAGTTTCAAAAGTGGCTCTTCATCCACATCGCCGGGGTTTTATTCGGCGGCAAGGCTGGCGAGCTTCTGACGATTCCCGGCGGCCAGTGCGGCCTCGATTACGACAGGCAGCTCAAGGTTATTTCGGACCTGTCCGCGAAATGGAATTACTCCTACCTCCCCCTTTGCCGGAGCGAAGAATCGGCGAAGGTCATATTCTACAAGCGGAAGAATGTGCGCGAGGCACTGACGGCTGTGCCGCCGTGCATATTTGAAGGCAAGCTCGGATATAGTGCCGAGATGTCGCCGGAGGAATTCCTCACGGAGATAAAACGCAGGTGGAACGAGCGCGGCATGATTCCCCACGAGATAGGGATCGCGCTCGGATACCCCGCCGAAGACGTGCTCGGATACATGGGCCTCCTCTCCCTCGAATGCAGGGGAACCTGCGGATGGCGGATTTATGGAAACCCCGCCCTCTCGCTGGAAAGGTGCCGCATGTTCACGCAGGCAAGGCAAGGCGCGATGGCCTTTCTCGCCGCGTGATTTGGAAACTCTTGGCGCCTAGTTCGGCCGGGAAGCGACTATCGCATCCACGGGACACTGCGGAACGCAGCGAACGTGAGCGATATTCTGGCAATCGTTGCAGAGGTCGGGATCGATGATGTACGTCTTTTCGACCGCCGCTGCGCTGATCGCATTCCTGGGGCAAACCGGACGACATGCATCGCAAAGGACACATTTTTCGGGAACTATGAAGTAGCTCATTATGACCTCCCGTTGATAATGTTCTATATTTTAATTATGTAATAATTCGCCCGATTTGTCTATATGTTTCGCGAAATAATCCGAGAATAAAAACCCCGGCAAACACCCTTTCCGATCAGTAAAATACAGACGGCATCCATACGCCTTCGGGCTCCTCGTACGGGCCGAGCGTCATGAGGTTCATGACCTTCATCAGGCGGTGCCTGTCGGCAAGGAGCCTCCTGTAGAGATCCGCTTCTCTTAGAGGACAGAAGAATCTCGCCTGATTGCCGGGGAGCTTCCCGGCCTCGGCGGCGAGCGCGGCAGCGTCGTCCACGGATTCCGCCACGCCGTGCCCGAGGAACCCGGGGATCAGGTAGCCCGTTAACCTCCCCCCGCGCTCGGCTATCATCGGAGAGAACCCGTCCCTTATGGCGTTTGCGATCTCGTTCCCACGGCTGACTTTATACTTCGCGAGGCAGAGTTTGTTCATCTCGTCTACGTCCACGGTGGATGCAAGCCGGACGGTTGCATTTGCAACGACATCCGCGGGGGCCGCCTGCATGAGCGCTACGGGCTCCCTCAAATCGAACCCGAGCGACGCATACAGCGAAAGAGAGCGCGAGTTGAACGAGTCCTGCATGAGGCGAATCTCTTCGACCCCCCTTTCGTGCGCTGCGTCGATGACAGCCTTCATCAAAGCCCGGCCGATTCCCCTTTCGTGACGCTCGGGATCGACGGTTATCGGGCCTATGCCGGCGACGGGGTCCGTGAACGAGATAAAGTTAGAGCCGACGGGCTTTCCATCTATGAGCGCGGCTACGCCGTGGAAGTCGTCACGCGCGGCGATGAAGTTTATTACCCCCTCCGCCGCTTCGAGCGTGGGGAAATCCCTGTCGAACGCGTGCTTGTCGTGAATCGATTTAAAGGCCTCGAAGCATATCCTGCCGAGCTCCTTAGCGTGTTCGGGCAATACCGGCGCGAGGGTCAGATCTCCTGTGATTTTGTCGGACGCAGCCATATATTTCTCCTTTTACTTTTAGAATCGAGTCACCGCGAATAGTTTCAAAGCATGCCCGGAAAAGATACTAAATCCCCAGCCCTCCGATGAATCTTTTGAGCTCCTTCTTCCCGCCCTTCGCGATGGGATCGCCGTGCGCGAACAGGACGGCGTCGAACGAACGCTCTTTCAATATTGCGCGGAAGGATTTCGTGAGCCCGCGTTTTACCTCTTCCGGATCGTCGCCCATGAGGAAATCTGGAACGAACGATAGCCCGCCGTCGTTCGTCACGGAATCGCCCAGAGAGAGGACTCCCTTTCCGAGCGGAATGAAAAACGCCGTCTCCTCGGGGCAGAGCGCGCCGACTTCGAGCGCCAGCACGCCGCCCGGGAGCTCGTCCCCATGCTCGAACGGCCTGCCCTTTCGCCCCCGTTTGAAGGCGTGCATGCCCGCGCTGTGGCACCACACGGTAAGCCTGTAGCGCTTCGCGAAGCGGCCGGAGTGCCGGTAGTGGAGGCGGTTAGTGAGGTATGCGTTTCCGGGTGCGCCATGCGCTTCGAACCAGCCGATGCCTTCGTCGGGAACCCTGGGATCTACGAGGCAGGGAGGGTCTGCGGCGGAGACGTAATACGAATGGACGTCCTGCCCTATGCCCTCGTGAAATGTCGTCCAGTGATACAAGCCGGGAAGTATCTCTTCCATTCTCGCCGCTCCGGTTACACGTAAAATGGTAATGTATCCGGCGTCGCCAGTCCATAGGCCGAAAACGAGTCGTGCCGTTCCGGCGAGAGGACGCGAAAGTGAATCCAAATATCCCTACACATGCGTCTAATTTATTATGAGAGCAACCCAAATTCCACAGGCTGATAGGAGTGAACGGCGAAAATCGTGTTCCCATAATGGGCACAAATGTGCAAAAAACCAAACATCAGACAGCACAATTTTTGTCATGCGGATTCGGCTAAATTTGAATTACTGTTTAATTACAGTGGGTTACGAAATCGGTTATCCTATATAGTAAATGGCACAAGTATTGCACTATATTGCGACAAATCTAAAAAGCCGACAACGGAGATAGATTATGGATATTACCAAAAGGAAATTACGTAAAGCAAGGCATTTCTGCCCGGGCTGCTCGACGTGGCATACGGCCGATAAATTCCAGGGCAAGAAATTAACGCGCGGCGCCTACGGACACTGTGACGAATGCCTGTCCGCAAAGCAGAGCAGGATCCCCAAAGCCCGCATTGTCGAGCTTTCGGCCACCGGCAAATAAAAAGCCCGCTGCCGTAAAAATCAAACCCTCTCCCAACAACAGACTTGCCGCAGACGGCCGTGAAGCCTGGAGACAAGGTAGTCGTCACGGACGGCGTCAGCATGAGCGTCGTGACGGCGGAGGGGTGAGGGCTAGTCACCCGGCTCTTCGGTATTGAGCCTCTTCAGCATCCCCGTCAGCGTGCCCTTGACCGCGAAGTCCCAGTCGCCCTTATAATCCACGTCGCTTATGAGCCAGCCCGTATCCGTCTTTTCCAGGAGCACCGAGTCCTTCCATTTAAACGTCTTCCCGTCGCCGGGGTTAGTGTTCGAGAACCCGACCACGCACTCGGCGGAATTGTCCTTTTCCTCGCACTTCCCTACCAGAAACGCATCGGCACCTTCGAAGAGCGACGTGAAGATGTCGCCCTCTACGAGCGGCGGCACCTCGCCCTTCGTCTCTTCCCTGTACTTTTGCTCCGTAACGTCGGCCTCGGTAAGGAGCGAGACGAGCCCCGGCGTAAGGAACGGTGAGAGCTTCGCGAGCTTGACGGCGCCGGGTATGCCGAGCGGCTTCACCTTGATATAAACGCCGTAAAACCCGTTGACCGTGTCGGCGGGCCCCTTCTCGTCGGCCCGTGAATGGGCCGCGAGCGAAAGCGTAAAAAAGCAAACAAATAAAGCAGTCTGAATGCATTTGGCTCTCATGTTTTTCTCCCCCGGGCTACCACCCGGAAAACCCATTCTCAATTTTTATGCAAATCCTGCCCGCGGTCAACGGAGGATTGAAAAATCGGTCCTTGTGCCGTTTTTGAACTTTACCTGATGAAAGCCGGTGGAAAATAGACTTCAGGTTATATATAGCGTGAGTTATAGAACACGTTTCTATAACTCATAAAATGTGGTATTATGAGTTATAAGAGCAAGGTGTATAACTCATGAAATGGAACTGGCAACAAAAAGACTGGCCGGACTTCAGCTTCGACGAAAAGGCCCTGGCCGATTTGGAGGCCAAATTCCTCCACCAATCGGGCATCCTGATCGGCGCTCTCAAAAGTTTTTCCGACGACGATAAACGCGCCCTGACCATCGAGATCATCACCGACGAGGCGCTTACCACCTCGGCCATCGAGGGCGAAATCCTCGACAGGGATTCCGTCCAGTCCTCCATCGCCAGCAATTTCGGCGTGAATACACGGCAGCGCAATATACCGCCCGCGGAAAAGGGAATTGCCGAAATGATGGTCGATCTTTACAGAAGCTACAACGCGCCGCTCTCGCATGAAATGCTCTTTTCCTGGCATACGATGCTTATGAGCGGCCGGAGAGATTTACGCGACGTCGGCCGATACCGAACCCACAAAGATGCTATGCGGGTCGTATCAGGAAAGTATCAGGAGCCGATAATACATTTCGAAGCTCCGCCCTCGTCCGGCATGAAAAAAGAGATGAATCGTTTTATAAAATGGTTCGATGCCGGTCATACAAGCGGCGCCTTGACACGCGCGGGCGTTGCGCACCTGTACTTTGTTTCCATACATGCATTCGAAGACGGAAACGGCAGGTTGGCGCGTGCCCTTGCCGAAAAGTCGCTGTCGATGAGCCTCGGGCGTCCTACCCTGATATCGCTTTCATACATGATCGAGAAACACAGGAAAAGCTATTACAAGGCCCTCGAGCTAAACAATAAAAAGCTGGAAATAACGGACTGGCTCGTATATTTTGCCAAAACAATCCTGGACGCACAGGGCTACACGCAAAGCCTGATCAATTTCGTTATAGAGAAAACCAAGCTCTACGACCGGCTCCGTGGCAAGCTTAACAAGCGGCAGGAAAAAGTTATCGCACGGATGTTCAGGGAGAGCGTTGGCGGATTCAAGGGCGGTCTCAGCGCCGAGAACTATATCCGCATTGCAGACACATCCCGCGCGACGGCGACCCGTGACTTAAAGGATCTTGTCGATAAAGGCGCGCTCAGGAAAGAAGGCCGACTCAAGCATACACGTTACTATCTTAATATAGAGCATGAAAGCGCGGCGCCTTTGTGATACGACGTTGAAGGAATCAGAGCTATCGTAAACATATTCAGATATCGTTCCATTTTTTGCGCCGGAAAATGTCGCGCGCTTCCCTGCATTGCGTAGCACCCCCCTCCCCACACCCCGGAAATCTTATGTTCGGCAAGCGTATGTTATAGTTAATGCCAACGAAATTCGAAGG
>JBFWTW010000199.1:0-5635 GCA_050247635.1 Candidatus Dadabacteria bacterium
CGGGCGGAACCCACACGGGATAATCCGTGCCGCCGATAAGCGCCGACGTCGGCCCGCCCGCCTCGATGACAAGCACCCTCTTCCGGCCCCCTCCGGCAGCCCGGAGCTTCGCCGCGACTATCGCCCCCGCCGTGCCGCCGCCTATTATCACCGCGTCGTACTCGCCGCTCGCGTTGTCTACGCATCCGCCCATTATGCCGAGCTTCGCCGCCAGCCCGAGCGCAAGCCCGGCCCTCCCAGTACGCTTCAGAAATTCGCGCCTTGTAGTCTTTGACATGCCCATCCCCCTCTTTTAAACGGATGCATAAATAACTACTTAGGCATTATACGGCCGCCGGCATTCGTTGAAAAGATGGCTGGATGTTATGCGGAAAATTGGAACGGTGTGAAGCGACACCTCCGGTCTGTCATCTCGAACGAATGTGAGAGATCTATCTTTTCTTCACCCCCTTAGAAAAAGGGGGAAGAGGGGATTTAATCTTTAATATGTTGTCATTCCCGAATGTCTTAATCGGGAATCCAGCACGCCACGCGTGCATGAATCCGATGTCGCGGCGCTCAGCCGCGACTCCACCTCGTCTGTCATCCTGAACTACGATTTCGAGCAAGCGAGGAATCTACCTTATTTCTGTCATTCCTGCGGAGGCAGGAATCCATTCAGTTTGCCTTTACCCCCCTTAGAAAAAGGGGGGTATGGGGGGATTTAATCTTGAGTATGTTGTCATTCCCGAATGTCTTAATCGGGAATCCACTTCTACAAGTAATCCATCAAGAATTCTTGTCATTGCAAGAACTCTAATCCGACTAGTCCACCTGATAAAACCACTTCTCAGGGCTCTTCCCGAGCGCCCCGCCGAAATACTGCTCGTCGAGATCCTTCAAGCTCCACGACTTGTACCCGTCCGGGGTGATCGCTATGATGATAGCCCCGGCAGCTTCGAATCCCGGCCCGATCTCGGGATGATTGATGGCCTCCGGGGTCAGGTAGCGCCTCACTATCTTCCCGTGAATCTCCACCGCGCGGTCGCCCTCGATGATCTCCGCTTTCCCCGACGCGCTCACCCACATCTCCTCGCCCTGGCGCCGCCTGCTGTCGACTACGATAGTCGCCCTCGGCCTCGCGCCGGCGTTCCTGGCCTTCTTCGAAGCCGGCTCCGTCTCGACGAAGAACTTCCCGTCCTCGAACAAATACCAGACGGGCGTCAGATGCGCGCCCCCGTCCTTGTCCTCCGTCGCGAGCGTCGCGTAGTGCACGCCGCCTAAAAATTCCTTAATCGACTCAGATGGTTCCGCCATTATTGCCTCCCGAATGTTTTTTTTAGCTTATATAAGGTTAGACTCCAAAAACGCGCCGACGCTTCGGATTTTTGAGGAAAGACAGCAAAAACGGAACGATCTCAAACATATCCCCTCCCCCTTGTAAAGGGGGAGGGTAAGGGTGCGGGTTACATTATCACTACACGGCTCGCCGTTACTCTGCCTTCGCGCTCTCCCTCGGCAGATCCCTCAGGCTCATCTGCCCGAGCCGCGAGTTGTTTATGCTCTGCCCGAGTATCCTGACGGCCTCCTGATCGGCGTGAAAGCCCATCGAGTTTTCAGCCTCGATGAAGTCGAGCATGAACTGCGCCTTGCGCTGGTAGTCCCTCGCCTGTGCGAGCTGGGCGTCCGTCGCCCCGGCGGCCCTGGCGGACTTGATGTCGTTTATGAGATCGACCAGCGCGTCCATCGCCGTGTTACGCATCTCGAACGTCCGCGTCTGAATCGTCTCGACCCTTTCGCGGAGCTCCTGCTCGCTCGCCTTGTGGCACGTCTGGCTCGCGAGGTTGATGTTGAGCACGGGGCTCCTCACGTGATGGTCGCTCACCTTCTGCGCCCCGACGCGCATGTACGGCATGTGGCAGTCGGCGCACGCGACGCCGTTCCGCGCGTGAATCCCCTGGTTCCACATCTCGAACTCCGGGTGCTGAGCTTTGAGTACGCCCGCCCCCGTCTCGGCGTGAATCCAGTCGTTGTGTCCGACCTCGTCGTAATAGGCTATGATGTCTTCGACCCTGAGCCCGTTCTGCCACGGGTAGACGAGCCGCTTCTCCTTCCCCTTGAAGTAATATTCATCGTGGCACTGCCCGCAGACGAACGTCCTCATCTCCTGGTGCGTCGCGTCGCGGTTGACGTCGTAATCCTCTACGCCCTGCGAGGCTTTCAGCGCGCGCATTCCCTCGATGAACGCCGGGCGCGTCACGCGGAGCGCCATCGTCTCCGTGTCGTGGCAGTCGATGCACGCTACGGGGTGCTCGACGAGTGCCCTCGCCTCGGGGTACGTCATGGCGTTTATCTTATCGAAGCCTTTAATCGGATCGCCGCCACCCTGCTCGACGTAAACGGCCGCCATCGAAGCGTGGCAGTTGATGCACGTCCCCGGCTGCTTCGATGCATGCTGGCGTTCGGTATACGTCTGGTCCTCGAGCATATAGGCGTGCCCCCTCTCCTCCCTGAAATCGACGGAGAAGGCGTACCCCGCCCACATGGTTTTGAGACGCGGGTCCTCTTCTAGCCGGGATTGCGATACGATAGAGCGTGGGTCGGCGTCGCTGGGGGTCCTGGGCACAGCTTCGGAGCCTCCGTACCGTGTCCTCTTCTGATCGACCGTCCGCTTGTAGGCGTCGTACTGGAGCGGGAAGTTCTTCCCCCATACCTCGGGATCTACGGTATCCTCCTTGATCTCGACGACCCTGAACATCGGGTTCTTCGCCTCCTGCTTCCTCTCGACTATGTTGATCCAGAGGGCCGTCACCCCGGCGGCGGTGGCCGCGACCACCACCGCAACGAGCACGGCGGTCCGAATCGAAAATCCCCTCGTAGGTTTTCCCTTTTCGTCGACTGTCATCTCACGCCTCCTGCTAATCGATATTCTCCGCCGTCGTACCTAGGCTCACTGTCTCCTTGTGCCCGACCCCTGTGTGACACCTTATACATGAAAGCCCGGAATCCTTCCCCACCGGGGGATGGTCTATCTGCGAAACCATCTCGCCGTGGCAATATCGGCACGCCCCTTCCGTGACCTTCCTGTTCCGCTCGGTGATTTGAATCGGCTCGTGGAAATCCCCCGTCGTGAAGGCGTACGAATGAAAGTACCCGTTCACTGCCTTGGTCACGTATTTCATCGCGAAGTTGTGGGGGGTGTGGCAGTCGTTACACGTGGCTACCTGCCTGTGGCTGGACTTCACCCAGCCGTCATACTGCTCGTTCATCACGTGGCAGTTGGCGCACGCCTTCGGGTCGTTCGTGAGATACGAATCCCCGCGCGCGTAGACGAAAGTGAAGGTTCCAACACCCAAAGCAATGCCCGATAGCGCACCTATAATAAGAGCCGCTATCACATAAGGGCTCGTCAAAGCTGTCCGCACTATTTCTTATATTGAGATAAATTGAAACGCGAGTCAAATATTTTAACGCGCTCCACACGTTCCGGCGCGATGCGAGATATGCGCAGGAAACCGACCAAAGGCCTGTCGCGCGAAGCCCTGCGCAGCCGGTGGGAGAATTCCGAGTGGGTGAGGGTGCAATACGAATCCGAGGTCTTATTCTCACCCGGCGGAACGGCATCCGGAAACCATGCCGGTGTCTTTCATCTTTCCCGGTAAAGCACCGAAAGCGCGAGCAGCAGAACCGCCGCCGCGGGTATGGCGAGCATCCACACCCCCATCCGCGGCGTGAGCGCCCCTCCGAGAAGCGCCCCCGAGAAGAACCCGAGCCATACCGTCGTCAGCAGCATAGCGCGGGCGAAGTGCGTATCCCCCGGCCCTTCGGCGTCGTCCAGGCTCTCGCCCTTCCACGCCCGGGCGAGATGGCCGCCTATCTGGCTGAGCGTTCCCGTGACGAACGTTACGTTCACGAGCTGCGACCCGACGCGCGACAGCGCCGTGTTCATGACCCCCATCGTAAAGCCGAGCATTATCACGAATGCCGGGGCGGTTAATGACGTAAGGCGGGTAACGGCGATTGTAAGAACGAGGAGTGATGCGATCAGCGCGTACTGGACCGCGTGCCGGCGCCGTACGCTCGACGTCGAAAGCAGCGTCGCCGCGAACACCCCGGCGACGAAAGACAGGATCGCCAGGCACGCCGGAAGGGCTGCCTTCAGGAATCCGCTTCCTATGTCCGAGCCCGCGTGGGTCGTGTTGCCGCTCATGAACGAGACGAACGTCCCGAACGTGATGAAGCCGTATGCGTCTACGTACCCCGCTATGAGCGCGAGACCGGCCGCGATGTACCTGTTGCCCTGAGGCCGATTCTGCGGCGAAACCATGCCGGTATTTTACAGCTCTGCGGTTTATTTTGCACGCGCGGCAAGTCGCCGCAGCGCACCACGTGCGCAGGAAATCGAAGTGGCAACTTACTGCTATTGACGCCTGATACACTTCTGGCGCATAAGCCTACGAAGGTTCTGCGTCGAGAAACACATATATGTAGGCGTCATCTCGAATAACGATTTCGAGCGAGCGAGGAATCACCACACTTTTGTCATTCCTGCGCAGGCAGGAATCCATTCAGTTAAGCTCTTGTTTGTTTTCATAAACTGGATTCCCGATGAATACATTCGGGAATGACAGAAAGCAGTGAGATACTGGATCAAGTTTAGGATGACGAACTATCAGGATGACAGGATTACAACTCCAGTCGAGGCTTTGAACCGATAACGAAACCCGCGTGTCATAACTTTGACACTGCCGAAGCGCTGCGCGCGAATGGTTTATTAAATCCCCGACCCGGCTACGCCCGGAAAGACGCTATATCCGTCCCACGACGTATACGTCCCGCACGCATTCTCGCCCGGCCCCTCGGCGTAGAGCTGGAATACCTCTCCGTGAAGAACGAGGCTCCGCTCCAGATACTGGTTGGCCTCGGCCGCGAGATAAACGCTCTGGTCTATCAGGCCCTGAAGGTCGTCGCCCTTCTCTTCGTACTTCCCGAGCGACGTCCCGATCGCGACCCTTATGAGGTCGGCGCTGTGCCTGTACGAGCTCACCGCATTGACGAGCGCGTCGTGCGCCTCACGCATCTCGGCGGGGACGGCCATCGAGCCGAGCTCGCGGCTCATCTCGTCGAACGACGCTATGGCGCTTATGCTGGCCGCGAAGATCTCGTCGTAATCCTGCGATAGCAGAACGTTGCCGAATTCCTCGCTCACATCCCTAAGATGAACGTAATAACCGGTTACCTCGCACCGGTACTCGGGCACGTTGCCCGGACTCTCCTTGAGCCCCGGAGCAGGACTGAACAGCGCAGCCGGAAACAGCACGGCCGCAAGCATTACACTTTTAAATTCTTTCAGCATGTCATAACCCCCCGCAATTCAGGCCGGCTCGGGAAGACCCTTTGGACTCTCCGCGTTTGTGACGGCACGAGAGTTCTGAGCCGGAATTATAAAACCCCTGGCTCCGGCCTCGGGTTCGCCTTTATGCTCACCCTGCTGTCCAGAGCCGCTTTGACTTCGGCCGGGCCGGGAGGAGGATTGCCCTCGTCCCTGATTCCGCCGCAGTCGACGCCCAATCTCACTCTACTATAGTTTACACCGTGTTCGGCAAGAAAACTCCTCACGGATTCCGCCCTTTTTAATCCCAGGTTGTAACCCGGC
>JBFWTW010000200.1:0-5593 GCA_050247635.1 Candidatus Dadabacteria bacterium
TGACAATCCTTGCCCCCTAATCTTACAGGCGAGGCCTGCCGGATTCTGTCTCCATCTGTTATTAGGTAGTGAATAAAAAGGAGGATGGATATGGAAGGGACTTTTTTCGTAGCCGCCATACTGATCGGAATCGCGTCGGGCCTTCGTACCATGACCGGGATTGCGGTGGCGAGCCTCTCGGCGCGTTACTGGGGGCTCGGGCTCTGGGGGACACGGCTCGGATTCATGAGCGCGCAGATATCGGCTATCGTTCTCTCCGTATTCGCGGTGCTCGAATACATATACGACCTTCTGCCCTTTGCAGGGAGCAGGACGGCCGTCGGGCCGCTGCTCGCGCGCATTTTCACCGGGGCTCTCTCGGGCGCGTGCGTCGCCGTCGGGGCCGCCGAATCCATCACGGCCGGGGCGGTCGCCGGGTGCCTGGGGGCTGTGGCGGGATGCTACGGCGGATACGCCGCGAGGAAAGCGGCCATACGCTCGGTGGGCGGAATCCCCGCCGCGCTGGCCGAGGATATCGTCGCGATAGTGCTGGCCGTGCTGGCCGTCTGGATGGTGATATAAAGGATAAAGCTTATAGAAAGGATATATATTATATCTAGCCTGTATAATGATTAACGCTGCTGTACTCTAAACTGAACAAATTCACTCTTCCGCATTCCTTAAATCCAATATCGAATGAAAAGGGGCATGGCTTTCGGCCTGCCCCTCTCCATTTTGCCGCCCTAGAGCTCGTCCGGGGATTTGTCCTTGATCCCCGTCCAGTTCCAGTCGGCCTTGGTGATATTGCCTTGAATATCCTGGTTCCAATTGGACTGGATGTTCTTATCGAGGTTCAGATAAAGCGTGCCGTCCACGATCTTCCAGACCTCGGGGTCGCCGACGAACTTTTTGTTTATGGCGACTCCGAACGCGCAGTACCCGCCATAAGCCGGAAGGTACCTTTCAGGGTCCCTCTCAAAAGCCTTTTTGTTCTCTTCACTGGCGAAGAGATAGGTGGTGCCGTCGAAAACGACTACGTTTTTCCCGTCCCCCCTGACCGGCTTTTCTCCCTTGTGGTACGACACGAGGTCGTAGCCGAGAACGCCTGTGGTGCTGATCCCGTTCTGATGATTTGACTGTGACATGATAACGCCTCCTGTTTGTTTTTTGCGCTTTCGTCAGCGCTGATGAGTATTAGAATAGCGAAGATATGTAGACGAACAATGCTTATAAGTATTGTATTCATACTAAATCGTATTATAATTAGATATTATTATGGACTTGCTGACCGACATTCTCAACGAGCTGCGGATAGAGGGGAGCCTCTATTTCAGGACGGAGCTGACGTCGCCGTGGGGCGTCTTCGTGCCGCCGGCACCCAGCGTCGCCAGGTTCCACATAGTGATCCGTGGGCACTGCCTTATAAGCGTCGAAGGGGGAGGCGACTGTGTCCCGATGGCCGACGGCGACATCGTTATCGTCCCCCACGGGGCCGCGCACCGCATCACGGACGAGCGCGACACGCCGGCCCGTCCGCTCGACGAGGTGCTGTCCGAGGCGGGGTATACAGGGATCGGCCCGCTCGTGTACGGAGGGGGCGGCTTCGGATGCTGCCTCGTCTGCGGCGAGTTTAAATTCGAGAGCGACAGGTTTCATCCGCTGGTCGATAACCTGCCCGCGCTAATGCACGTCCCCGGCAACGAAAGCTACAACACGACCTGGCTAGACAGCGCCATGGGGTTCATCGCCCACGAGGCGTCGTCGGAGCAGCCCGGGGCTTATGCGATAATCGACAGGCTGTCCGAGATTATCTTCATCCAGGTTATCCGCGCGTACATAAACAAGTCGAAGGAGCACATTCCTTTTATCGACGCGCTCAGGGACCCGCAGATAAGCAGGGCGATAAAGGAGATCCACGACAGGCCGGACAACGTCTGGAAGGCCGAGAAGCTGGGGCGCGCGGTCGGCATGTCGCGGTCCGCGTTCTTTAACAAGTTCTCGGAGCTCGTGGGGATGACGCCCCATCAGTATTTGAGCCTGGTGCGGATGCAGAAGGCGAGCCATTTTCTTTCGACCACGAGGAAGCCGCTCGGCGTGATCGCCGAATCCGTCGGCTATACGTCCGAGGCCGCGTTCAGCTCGGCGTTTAAGAAACACTCCGGAATAAGACCCGGCGAGTACAGAAGGATGAGGCAGGGGGCGCCTGATTCGGAATAGAATACTTGTGTGTTTAACGGCTATTGCAGAGTATTGTAAGCCTCTTGTTAATCCCTCTTGACGCGGATTTCGCGAAATTCTATAATAGGTCTCGTCAGCTTCACCGACAAGGGCAAACCATGCGAAAGCATGGGACGCAAAGCCAGCGGCCTAAGTCCCCCGCGGGGATAAGGCGGCAGGGTTGCCGAAGCAGGGGCTGCTTTCCGTTCCAGGGGCATTCCTCCGCCTCAAGTTCCATATTCGCCAGGCTCGCCCGGGGCATTCCGTTTGTGAATATTTAACGGACGCGCGCCCTCACCGTGCGCCGCCCGGGCTTCGAAAAATACGGGTTCAGGGGGAATGGCATGTCAACTGTAAAGAGGATTACGGACCTTACGGATTATACCAACGTCTTGCCGTACGCGAGCGAGATGTTCGGCGTCTATCAGCCGCTGCTTGGCTGGAAATCGATACGCATAAAGAACCGTTTCAACGAGGGCTATGACCGCGAGAAGCCCTACATTATCGACAGGCTGAAGAACGTGTTCGCCGGCCGGGCGGAGGTCATATACAAGCCCGACAGACGGGTCGAGATAAGGCTCAGGCCCGGCGCGCCCGACGCGGGGAAGCTACGCTCTTCCGACTCGGCGCTGCTCGAGCTTATGGCAGCGAAGCTCCCGCCTTATGAGGAGTATAAGCCCTCGGTTTGGGCCGATCTCGTAACGGAGGATAACGTGGAGACGCTCCTTAAAAAGGACGTCGCCAAGCTCTACACCGACCTTTACACGGACATTCTGAGCGGCGCGGCGTCGCTGTCCGGCGCTACGCTGTCGCGCGCGGCCACCACGGGCGGCGTCGACGAGGGGAAGGCCCTTACGGCGTTCGAGCAGCAGGTTCAATACGAATCTTCCGTCGGGGGGGCGCTTCTGTCCCTCGTAAAAACGAAGAGCCACGCCGCGCTGGAAGAGATCTTTTACGCGACCAAGGAGAACGCGGCCGAGGTGGAGAAGCTCATCAAGATGCTCGCCGCAGAGAACGGCGCCGAGGCGTACCTCGACATCGAGAACCTTGACCCCGGGCAGAAGGAGCACATCGCGGCCGTCGCGCTGTCGCCTATCAGCGTGGTGCACCTGTTCAGGCAGTACTTCTTCGAGCTCGACACGTTCCTCGGGACGCCTGTTAGCCACGTGTGGCTTAGCCCGGGCTCGTCCGTGGAGCTGATAGAGGTGCACACGAGGCGGACGGTCGTCGAGAAGACGCTCGAAACGACGCTCGATATCTTCACGAGCTCGGAATCGACCGTCACCGAGCGGGACGAGATCTCGGACGCCGTGAAGGAGAATAACCAGCAGGACGTGAAGTTCGGGGCGAGCGTCAAGGCGTCGTACGCATCCATCGAAGCGACGTCGAGCTTCGATTACAACCGCTCGCAGGAGCAGGCGCGCGAAACCACGCACAAGCGCACGCGCGAGCAGACGGAGAAGCTGTCGTCCGAGATAAGAAAGAACTTTAAATCTACATTCAAGACCGTTACTGAATTTACGGACCAGTCGAGCACGAAGCACACGCTGGCCAACAACACCAACGAACTCATTAACTACGAGCTCAGGCGGAAGATGAGGCAGGTCGGGGTACAGGTGCAGGATATAGGGACGTTCCTTTGCTGGCAGACGTACGTCGACGATCCGGGAAAGGAGCTCGGCCTTGCGAAGCTCATACATATTGCCAAGCCGCCTGAGCTCGGCGGTATTCCGCACCCCGAGGAGATCCCGCTCCTCCAGCCGTTCCAGGAGGACAAGATCGTGACGATACCTTTCGTGTCCGTCGCGGGCGGGGCCGACAACGAGGGCGAGGTCTATATAGACGGCGTCGAGGCGGACGACTCGGAGTGGTTCGGCGAGCTGGAAAAAATCCAGGCCGACTTCACGCAGGAGTTCGTCTCGCCGAAGTCGGGCTACTCGCTGACGAACGTCGAGTTCGACTCGCAGGGCAAGCCCGTCGCCGTTTCGCGGAAGGGCGGGATAACGAACGCGAGCGGCAAAGGGTCGTTCGTTCTTCACCTGGACTCGGCGGACTTCCAGGGGCAGAACAGCATACAGGTGAAGGTGACGCTCCACTGGTCGCCGGGCGCGGGCGCGAACGACGCGATAATCCAGAAGAACAAGGACAACCTCGCCGCGTTCAAAGAGAAAGAGAAGGCCGAGTACGAGAAGGCCTACGTCGAGAACGTGAAAGACAGGGTTACGAAGGCGAGCAAGATAAGGACGCGCGACAGCGCGGAGCTCCGCGAGGAGGAGAGGATAGTCGTATACAGGCGGCTGATACAGGAGATGCTGATGCACGGCATAACGCTGCCCGACGACAGGACGAGACACGTCGTGGCCGAGCTTATTAACTCGATGTTCGACGTGGACAAGATGCTTTATTTCGTCGCGCCCGAGTGGTGGCGCCCGAGGCTCCACAGGAGTAAGCAACAGCTCGGCGAGACGCCGCCGTTCCAGCCGCCGAAGAGGCCTATCGATGCGGCGACGGGGCTCGTGACCATGGCCATACACAAGGCTTACGCGAAGAAGCTGGGGCTCGCGGTCAACTCGGCCTCCGCGGTCAGCGCGAACGTCATGAGCGCGAGCACGATAGGGTGGGGCGGTATCGACGACACGCTCAGGGACAACTATTACATCACGGACGAGTCCGAGCCGGCCAGGCTCGGGAGCTCGCTCGGGTGGCTGATGCAGCTGGACGGCGACAACATGCGTAACGCATTCCTCAACGCCCCGTGGGTGAAGGCCGTGATACCCATAAGGCCCGGAAGGGAGGAGGCCGCCATCAACTGGCTCAAGGGAGTCGAGGGGATGAACGGCATCACGGACGACGTCGTCTACCACGCGAGTAACCCTAACGAGAAGGACATAAACGGGAACCCGCTCGACGGGCAGAAGATGATAGACGTGCTAATGGACCTTGCGAAGAAGATCAAGAAGAAGTACCAGGAGGGCATAGAGACGGGGAAATACCCGAAGCAGGATGAAGTTTCGGACCCGGCGCTGGTCGATCCGGGCAGCGTCGTCACGTCGACGCCGATAGACCGCGTCTACGAGCACGGGTTCTTCCCGCTCGAGGGGAGCTTCAGGCTGAACGTCGGGAAGAACTACGAGATATTCGACCAGTGGATCGAGATTCTGCCGACGGACCAGATAGTGCCGGTCGAGGTGAAGTACGACCCCAAGACCGGAAGGCAGATTTGAGCCGCCGCAATGGCTAGCAGATGGGCCAAGATAATCCCCGGGGCGACGGGGAACAAGGCCGACTTTCTCGTCGACGGGACGGCCGCATTCAAGAGCATCTACGATGCGATAAAGACGGCCAACAAGGACGGCCATTATATATACGTCATGGGGTGGATGCTCGACGCCGGGAT
>JBFWTW010000201.1:0-5536 GCA_050247635.1 Candidatus Dadabacteria bacterium
TTCTCTATGAGTACGTTCCTTCCGCGGGGGCCTAACGTCGCCTTCACCGCGTTGGCTAGCGTGTTCACGCCCTTCAATATCGCGTCCTGCGCTGCCCTGTCGAATTTGATTTCCTTTGCTGCCATTTTCTTCTACCTCCTGGGATCTTTAGATTTGGGGGGTGTTAGTCGATTACGGCCAGAATCTCTTCCTCGCTGAGAATGAGGTAGCTTTCGCCGTCGATGCTGATTTCCGTACCGCCGTATTTGCTGAAGAGAATCTTGTCTCCCTTCTTGACTTCGAGCGGCTTGGTCGAGCCGTCTTCGAGAAACCTGCCGTTACCGACCGCTACTACCTTGCCTTCCTGCGGCTTCTCCTTTGCGGAGTCGGGAATGATGATACCGCCCTTGGTGGTTTCTTCGCTGTCGAGTCTCTGAATTAAAACCTTGTCGTGTAGTGGCCTTACTTTCATTACAAACCTCCTTCTATTTTTATAATAGTGTTATCTGAAATAGGACTGGTTGGGGTTTCAGTATCTGTTTTTCAGTATCTGTTCTATTATAGTAAAACCCGATTTTTCCGCATTAAAATAACCATACGCCTAACTTTGTCAAGTACAACCAAACTAGTTTACCCAACGGATGAAATAATAAAAGGGTAGATGCTGTCCTTGAAAAGAGTCCGTAAACGGGATATGTTTGAGGCCTATTATGCCTAAAGTTGGAATTATAGTAGGAAGCGATTCGGACCTGGGAAGCATGGAGGACGCCTGTAAGGCCCTCGAAGAGCTGGGAATAGAGTACGAGCTCAGAGTGGCCTCCGCACACAGGACGCCCGCCAGGGTTAAAAGGTACGTCGAAAGCGCCGAGAAAAGGGGAATCGAGGTAATAATAGCGGGCGCCGGATGGGCCGCCCATCTGCCGGGGGTAGTCGCGTCTTATACGACGCTCCCCGTGATCGGCGTTCCTGTGGACTCGTCGCCCTTAAACGGGCTCGACGCGCTTTTGGCCATAGTGCAGATGCCGCCGGGGATACCCGTGGCCTCCATGGCCATAGGCAAGGGCGGCGCAAGGAACGCGGCCCTTTACGCCGGAGCCATTCTGGCAGTCAAGTACCCCGAAATCAGCAAAAGGGTAAAGGAAGCCAGAAAGAAGCTTGCCAAGAAGGTCGAAAACGCGGCGAAAAAGCACGACAGGTAAGAATCGCAGGCCTTGACTGAAGTAATAAAAGCCGGGGACCCGGGATCGCCGGAACGGGCGGCATGGGTTTTAGGGGCAGGGGGCGTGATCGTCTATCCGACGGAGACCCTTTACGGGATAGGTGCGCTCGTCACGAGCGGCGAGGCGCTCGAAAGGATATTCGAGATAAAGGGCCGCCCCAAGGATATGCCCATCCCCGTACTCGTAAGGGACTTCGAGATGCTCGGGTCCATAGCCGAAACGACGCCCGTCGCCGAGAGGCTGGCGGAAAAATTCTGGCCCGGGGCGCTGACCATAATATTAAAGGTTTCGGGAGAGCTGAATCCGATCATAACGTCGGGGACCGGGAAGGTTGCGGTCAGGATCTCTGCCCATCCGTTCGTAAGCACACTCTTCGAATATATCGACGTTCCCCTTACATCGACGAGCGCAAACCTCAGCGGCGCGGGTAATATATTAAAATCGAGCTACATATACGAGACATTCCGTGATAAGGTTGAACTTATAATAGACTCTGGTAACATTCCGGCCTCGAAAGGGTCTACGATCGTGGACCTTGCCGCAGGCTCCCCCCGCATAGTACGAGAGGGAGACCTTTCATCCCGGAAATTAAAGGAGTATTTATAAATGCCTACAGTCAAAGGGTTTAAGGGAATAAGGTATAACCCGGAGAAAATCGAGGACTTTTCGAAGGTGCTCGCGCCGCCGTACGACGTCATAAGCCCGGCCGAGCAGCAAGAGCTGATGGATATGGACCCGCTTAACGTCGTGAGGCTCGTTCTTCCGAAGGGGGAGACCGACGTAAAGTATGAAAGGGCGGCAAAGACCTTCAGGGACTGGTTCGTCAATGACACACTCATACAGGACAAGGAGCCGTCCATATACCCCTATTACCAGGAATTCGAGCTCGGCGGAAGGAAGTACACTCGGAAGGGATTCATAGCGAGGGTGAAGCTCGAAGACTTTTCGACAAAGAAGATACTCCCGCATGAATTGACGTTCCCTAAGCACAAGCAGGACAGGCTGAAGCTGAATACGGCGTGCAAGGCGAACATGAGCCCGGTATTTTCCGTTTATTCCGACCCCGAGGGGGACACGGAGAGGGCGATCGAGGAAAAACTCGGCGCGCCGATATTCGACGTTACGACGGCGGACGGCGTGAGGAACATGCTGTGGAGGATATCGGACGAGGATGTTATATCGCGCGTGGCCGGGAGGCTCGAGGACACGAGCTTTCTTATCGCGGACGGGCACCACAGGTATGAGACCGCGCTCGATTACAGGAGTATTCAGAGGCTGACCAATCCCGGGGACGAAGAAAAGCCATACGATTACGTGATGATGTTCCTTGCGCGCGGCGAGGGCGAAGGGCTTATTATCAACCCTACGCACAGACTCGTAAAGAACATTGGGCAGAACACGACGGAAACCTTCCTCGCCAGGCTGGGCGAGTACTTTAATGTGAAGGAAATGGAGTTCGGCCAGGCCGTGTCGAACATAGGGCACGAGGAGTTCACCGTCATCACCGGGGACAGGACGAAGGCGTACAGGGTTTCGGTGAAGGACCCGTCGGGAGAAGGGTATGCGAGGCTCGGCGTCATGCTCCTTCACAAGATAGTCTTCAAGAACATACTGAACGAGGAAGAATCCGGGGTTTTCTACACGAAGTTCCTGGAGGAGGCAGTGAGCCTCACGGAGAGCGGGGAATACGCGCTCGGCTTTATACTCCCCGAGCTCAAGGCCGGCGACATATTCGACGTCGTCCGCGACGGCGAGAGGATGCCGCACAAGACCACCTATTTTTACCCGAAGATACTCTCGGGACTCACTTTCAATCCGCTCTGGTAATGCAGCCGGCCGCTTCGGCGGCCGTTAATTAGCAAGGTTCGTCGCGGGCCGGGATAAATTGATTTATAATTTATCCGGACCCGGGGGTGCGGAGCCGCACTCCCGAGAACGAAACAAGAGAGGCAAAGACATGACCGGGACACTTATAGTTCTCGCCGTTATAGCGGTGGCGGCATTCGCACTAGTAGGAATTTACAACGGACTCGTCAAGCTGAGGAACATGGCCGAGCAAGCATGGTCGGACGTGGACGTTCAGCTGAAGAGAAGATACGACCTCATACCGAACCTCGTCGAAACCGTGAAGGGGTATGCGTCCCACGAAAAATCGACCTTCGAAAGCGTGGTCGAGGCGAGGAACCGTGCCATGCAGGCCACGACCCCGGAGGCCAAGGCCGAGGCGGAGAACTTCCTGCAGTCTACGCTCAAGAGCCTGTTCGCCCTTTCGGAAGCGTACCCGGACCTTAAGGCCAATCAGAATTTTCTCGAGCTGCAGGCCGAGCTTTCGAAGATAGAGGAGCAGATACAGCTCGCGCGCCGCTATTACAACGCCGTCGTGAGAGACCTCAACACGAAGATCGAGACGGTTCCGAGCAACTTCGTCGCCAATATGTTCGGGTTCCAGAAGAGGGAGTATTTCGAGCTCGATTCCGAGGCCGAGAGAACCGCTCCGAAAGTAAGCTTCGGCCAGTAACAAGGCCCCCGGGAGACGCCCTCTTACATGACGCAAATACGCGCCGCTTTTATATTCCTCGCCCTCGCCTTTCTCGCCGTCCTCGTGCCGGCGGCGGCGAACTCGGAGGAGATAAAGAATTTCCATTCGGATATATACATCGACGAGAACGGGAGCCTCACCGTCGTCGAGGACATAGAGTACGACTTCCAATACGCCCAGAGGCACGGCATCTACAGGTATATCCCCTATAAATACGACTACGGGTACAAGCGTTACAGCATAAAGATAGACGTTAAGGATGTGACGGACTTTGACGGGAACCCCTATCAGTATAAGGTGAGCACCGAGGGGTCCGTGATCAACATCAGGATAGGGGACCCGGACACGACCATAACCGGGGTGCACGGTTACAGGATCGAATATACGGTCAAGGGGGCGGTGGCGTTCTTCGAGGATCACGACGAGCTTTACTGGAACGTGACGGGGGACGAGTGGAGAGTGCCGATCGATAAGGCCGGCGCCAGTGTGTATCTCCCCGAGGGAGCAGCGGGAGAGATAAAGGCGGAATGCTACACAGGCCCGAGAGGGGCAACAGGCAGGGAATGCACGGAGTCCGCAACGGACAGCGAGGCGGAATTCGCCTCGTCGCGCACCCTTTGGGCCGGAGAGGGCCTTACCATAGTGACCGGATTTCCGAAGGGGATCGTAAAAGAGCCCACAGGCCTCGAGAAATTAATGTGGCTCCTTTCGGACAACTGGTATTTCATCCTTCCTTTCGCGACCTTTTTCGGAATGTTTTACATATGGCGGACTAGGGGCCGCGACCCCGAGGGAATGGGGTCCATCATGGTGAGGTATAGCCCGCCCGAGGGATTCACCCCTGCCGAGGCCGGGACGCTCATAGACGAGAGGGCGGATGTCGCCGACATAACGTCGACTGTCATAGACCTCGCCGTGAGGGGCTACCTCAGAATCGAAGAGGAGACATCGACGAAGTTCTATTTCTTCTCGGACAGGGATTACAAGCTCATAAAGACGAAAGAGGCCGTACCGGGAGGGCTCAAGCCGCATGAGAAGAAAGTCCTCGACGGGATTTTCAAGAGCGGCGAAGAGGTGGAGATATCCGACCTCAGGAACAAGTTCTATAAAGAGCTTCCCGGAATAACGAAGTCCCTTTACGACGAGCTCGTAAGGGGCGGCTACTTCCCCGGAAATCCCGAGAATGTGAAGGGGATTTACAAGTGGATAGGAATTATATTGCTCATAGTAGGCTTTGCCCTTTTCACGAATTTCTTACTAAAGATTTCGATAGCTCTATCGGGCGTGATAATACTCGCGTGGTCGGGATTCATGCCCAGAAAAACGAAGCAGGGTGCGCTCGCTAACGAAGAGCTGCTGGGCTTCAGGGAATTCATCGACAAGGCCGAGAAGAACCGTATCGAGGCGCTCGCGAAGGACGACCCTACCCTGTTTGACCGCGTGCTCCCCTTTGCGCTCGTCTTCGGACTCGAAGAGAAGTGGGCCGACGCGTTCAAGGATATATACAGGGAGCCGCCGGGATGGTATTCGTCGCCGGGTTACAGTAATTCTTTTACTCCACGGATTTTTGCGGCCGATATCGGAAGAAGCCTCGGGGTTATGAACAGCACGTTCGCGTCCGCACCGAGGAAATCGGGCGGGAGCGGAATGGGAGGGGGCGGCTCGAGCGGAGGGGGCTTCGGAGGCGGAGGAGGAGGATCGTGGTAGTCAGTCCTCGGCCAGGAGCTCCCTTATTTTGGCGTCTATAGTCTTGTATGCGAGGTCGGCGTCGGGGTTGTCCTCGCTCCTGTAAAATTCC
>JBFWTW010000202.1:0-5416 GCA_050247635.1 Candidatus Dadabacteria bacterium
CGCCGGACCAAATCGCCGGGGGCGGAGGCGTATCTGAGAGACCTCCCCGACGCCGAGCTCCATCTCCTCGACGCCGGGCACTTTGCGGCCGAGGAAAGGCCGGACGAGATCGCGCGCCATATACTGGAATTCATGGAAAACATTTAGGGGACGCTCTGACGGCCTGTATAATAATCCCTACATGGATAACCAGGGAAAGAAAGAACCCGGGGGAGACAAAAAACCCGAGGCTAAAGGACCGGGCGGCGGGAACCACAACAAGCAGAGGCGGAAGGCCAAGCTCGTTACGCGCCTCGCCGAGTTCAGGGACATCCCGGCCCTCGTCGCGCTGAGCGCGAAGGTGTACGGCTCGTCGGGCGTGACCGAGGGAATGCTACGCGGGCAGATATCGATATTCCCCGAGGGGCAGTTCCTCGTCGAATACGAGGGCAAGATCGTCGGCTACTGCTCGACGTTCATGATAAGCGGCGACGTCTGCCTCCGCCCCCACACGTGGAAGGAAATAACCGGCGGCGGCTTCGCCTCGCGGCACGACCCCGAGGGCGACTACCTCTACGGCATGGAGGTCTGCGTCGATCAGGGATACAGGGGGCTTCGCATCGGGACGCGGCTCTACGACGAGCGGCGTAAGCTCTGCCAGGAGCTGGGGCTCAAGGGGATAGTCTTCGGCGGCCGCATGCCCGGCTACCAGAGGCGGGCCGCGAAGGTCGGTAGCCCCGAGGAATACCTCAGTCTGGTTCAGGCCAGAAAGATACGCGATCAGGTCATCATGTTTCACTTGTCGAACGACTTCGAGCCAATGGGCATACTGCACGATTACCTGCCGTTCGACCACGAATCCGGGGGCAACGCCGTCCATATGATATGGCGTAACCCGCTCGCCGTCGAGAACCACTCGAAGGAGAAGAAAAAGCGCGGGCGTCTCCCGCGATCTGTGCGAGTTGCCACTGTGCAGTTCCAGATGCGTAAGGTCGATTCCGAAAAGCAGTTCGAGGGGCAGCTCGAATACTTCATCGACATAGCTTCCGACTACGGCTCTGACTTCGTCGTATTCCCAGAGCTTGTCACGCTCGCCCTCCTCTCGGCGACGAAGAAGAAAATGCGCCCCGAGGAATCCATAGACCACCTGACGGAATACACAGACCGCTACACGAAGTTCATGCAGGAGATGGCGATCTCCTACAACATCAACATCATCGGCGGCTCGCACCCGACTAAGATGCAGGACGGCGACATACACAACATCTCCTATATATTTCTCCGGGACGGCGCCATACATTCGCAGGAGAAGATCCACCCGACGCCCAACGAAAAATACTGGTGGGACATACGGGGCGGCGACGAGCTGCACACGATCCCGACGGACTGCGGGCTCATAGGCGTGCTGATATGCTACGACACGGAATTCCCCGAGACGGCGCGCTACCTCGTCGACCAGGGCGCGGTGATAATCTTCGTCCCGTTCTGTACGGACGAGCGCCAGGGGTATTTGAGGGTGAGGTACTGCTCCCAGGCCATAGCCGTCCAGAACCAGTGCTTCGTCGTCATGTCGGGCACGGTGGGGAACCTGCCCGACGTCGAGAACATGGACATAAACTACGCCGAGAGCTGCATCCTCACGCCGTGCGACTTCCCGTTCGCGAGGGACGGCATAGCGGCCACGACCCCGCCCAACACCGAGACGATTGCGTTTGCGGACCTCCAGCTCGAAAACCTATACGCGAGCCGAAACGCCGGGACCGTCCTTAACCTCAAGGATAGGAGATTCGATCTCTACAACGTCCAGTGGAATCAGAAGAATAAGAAGTAGAGGGCTGCGGACGGTTATTTATCCGTCTTGTCCGCGAGCGGAAGCGGCGGTTTCCACGCCTCTTTCGCGACGCCCGGAGCGCGCCTGCCCCACGTGTTCTCGCGCGAGTCGGGGGCGCCAGTGAAGAACCTCACGAGCAGCCTGTGGAGCATGTTCATGTTCGGCAGTATGCCGTGGAAGCCTCCGACCGAGTTTATGAGCTTGTCGCCTATCTCCCAGTACCCGTAATCCGCCGGCGTGACGCAGACGAGGTTTTCAGGGGCGAGGAATTTAGGCACGGCCCCCTCGAACGGCACTGTGCCGTCGCCCGTAAAGCGGCATAGCGGGTCCAGGGTGTTGAACTTGTTCCAGTGGTCGGCGCGGTCGGACGAGCTCAGTTTGAACTCGGGCGAGGAGCCGCTTTTCTCGACCTTGAGCCTAACCCTCGTGACTGTGTTCACCCCAACTACGGCCAGCCACCTGTCGGGCGACATGCCCGCGTCGGACAGCTTGAACGAATCGACCTTCTTCCTGTGCGCCCTCCCCCACCCAAGCATCATGGCGAATATATCCTTTGCGCGCTGAAGGTCGCTACGTGTATTGTCAGGAAGGCCTTTTAGTTTTATCCATTGCTCAATCGATTTCACGATGCTCGGCTGCCAGACGGCGGGGTCGAAGAGTGTGTCCGGGAGACCCGGCGGGGTTTCGATTCCGTTCTTGAAGCTCGGGACCAGGTAGTAGAGCGACGGCGTTACGCGTGCCGCCTCCCTTTCTCGTGACGACGGAACCGATGTGCCCAGATTGGCTGTGCCCGTCGTGACCTTTATCACCGCTTCGAACGAGCCCTGAAACGGAGTCGCGAGCGTGGCCACCTTATCGACAAGCCCGCCGCCATGCATCTTCAGGTAGCCCGCGATGATGAGCCCGCCCATCGAGTGCCCGACGAGATTCACCTTGGGGTTGTCGCCATACCGTTCTTTGTTGTAGTGCTTGAGGAGCTTCGTCCTGTCGATGACCTCTTCGATGAAGTCCGAGAGCGACGCCTCGATGTCCTCGAGCTTCATGCGCCAGTCGTAACCGAACGGATAGACGGGCACCTTGAGATCCTCGCGTTTCCTGAGGTTGTAGCGAAGCTCCTCGACGAGCTCTTTATACGCTATCTCGTAGAGCTGGTCAGGGCGGAGCCGCGCTGGCTCCTGAACCTCGTACCTGAGGTCGTCGGGATGAAGGGCGACTTTTTCGTACTCCTTCGTAAGGACTGTCCAAACGAAGTCAGGCGGGAGCTTGTACTCGTCCTTGAGATACGTGGCCGTGATGCCGGGCACGAATATAACGGGATTGACGAGGGCCATCGGGGGTCTCTTTCGTGGATTCTTTCATCAGCGGAACGGCGGCCCTTCCGGGCTCCGTGCCCGGGTCAGTCGTTTACGATCCTGTAAATCGTCCAGCGGGCGGTCCCCGAGACTATGTACTTCTCGAACTCCTTGCCCCACTTCTTGTGATCCTTGAGCTTGCCGAGCCTGGCCCAGGCGTCTTCGAGATCCTTCAGGCTCTTTACCTTGATCTCTGTCTCGATGGTGGACTCGTTCGCCCCTATCGAGCCGGTGATAAGCCTGGTCTTCTCCGGCTTCCAGCCTATCTGGGACCCGACCTCTTCGAGCCATTTTTTCATGGAATCTATCGCCGATTGCTTGTAACCGAAACGCGCCTCTACCTGCCACCTTGCGATGAACATAGCCTGCCTCCCCACATGGTTTTTACCTCTATATTTGCAAATGATAGAACAGCGCAGAAATGAAATCAATGGCGCGTGCGAAATGCGCTCGGCACTTGGGATCGAGTTAAAACGACACTGCCGCTTTGCTGTCTATCCGGAGGACAGCCTCCTGGTCGAAGAGCTCTTTATACTCCGTTTTTATGCTCTCGATATCGGCGTCGGCCTGCTGCGCGGAGGCGGTGTCGTAAAGAAGGAGTATCGTCCTCGAGTCTTCCTTTATGAGCTCCCCCGACTGCATCATCCAGTGCCCGTCGGTGTCGATTATCGTGAGGCCGTCGCCGAAGCGGGGGACTATGTGCGCGTCCATAAAGGCCTGCCACTCGTCCTGCGTAATGATGCTACCGTCCGGACGTGAAAGGCCGAATATGAGGATGGTCTGAACGTAGGCGTCGCCCCTTAATTGAGGCTGGCCGGAATGGGCCCTGGTTTCCGTATCCGCACAGCCCGCGCCTAGGGACGCCAGGAGCAGGAGCGCTACGAGAACGCTGGCCTTTAGAGCGCCAGCCGGCCCGTGAGCTTTCAGGGTTTGGCCCGTTCTTCCGTTCATCGCTTCTGATTATACTCCCAAATCTTGAACAATGGGAAGAGGGTATTTGCCGCTGGAATATCAGTCTCATTTGCAAACATCAAGGCTTCCTTCGATGAGATCTAGCACTATTTCTTCCATTTGTACCAGCATAACTGATGGGACCATGCAAGCACAACTTAAGAATTATATGCATGCATAGATATTTTCTTGACACATATGCATGCATCTTATACTCTGTAAGTATAACAACGCTAACATTGAGGTGCATGCATGTCTAAGGCCAATTACAACTACAAAAAAGCCAAAGGAGGTCACGCACGCGCAGTAGCACTATCCCCAGAGGAACGTAAAGAAATTGCGAGGAAGGCAGCTGAAGCCCGCTGGGATTCAGATATTCCAAAGGCGGATTTCGAGGGTAATTTTAATATTGGAGAAAAGGTAATATCGGCTGCTGTATTGCCAAATGGAAAGAGATTGTTGCTCCAATCTACTTTCCTGCGGGCTTTGGGACGCTCTCGCTCTCCCAAAGCCGGTACAGGTGTACTAAGCACTGTTGAGGGTCTGCCATTTTTTCTGCAAGCCGAAGTATTAAAACCGTTCATTTCCGAGGAGTTACGACAATCGACGACGCCTATCTTTTTTAGATCGAAGGGCGGGAAAAAAATGGTTGGCTACGATGCTTTGTTGTTGCCGCAAGTTGCAGAGGTCTATTTAAAAATGAAAGATGCTTATGCGGCCGAAAGCAAAGATGTGCCACGTCAATATAAACATATAGTAAAAGCGTGTGATTTAATAATGCGCGGGCTCGCCCAAGTTGGAATTGTAGCGCTTGTTGATGAAGCCACTGGCTATCAGGACGTTAGAGACCGTCTTGCTTTACAGGCTATTCTTGATAAATACATAACCGATGAATATGCAAAGTGGACCTTAACTTTTCCAAGTGCGTTTTACAAAGAATTATTCAGATTAAAGGGTATATCATACCCTCCGTCTAGTAATGGTCAAAAGCCTAGCTATGTTGGCCATTGGACCAATTCTGTTATATATTCTCGGTTAGAAGCGGGGGTATTGAAAGAACTTAAGAAAAAAAATCCACGCTTACCATCTGGACATAGGGCTAGAAAGCATCACCAGCACCTGACGCGGGATTATGGACACCCAGAACTCCAAGAGCTTTTATCGAATGTTATATTTCTAATGAAGGGATGTAATTCTTGGCAAGAATTTGAAGAGAAACTTGATCGCGCTAGGCCACGATATGGCAATACGCCCTATCTACCGGGACTTTAATACAAAAGTGGCTTTAACCGGCCCCCCCTTC
>JBFWTW010000203.1:0-5339 GCA_050247635.1 Candidatus Dadabacteria bacterium
CTCGGGCGGCATGAAGCGGCGCGTGCTCATAGCCAAGGCGCTCGCGCACGAGCCCAGGATACTCTTCCTCGACGAGCCGACAGCAGGCGTAGACGTCGAGCTCAGGCGCGACATGTGGGATATGGTGAGGCGGCTCAGGGAAGACGGCGTCACGATAATCCTGACTACCCATTACATAGAAGAGGCCGAGCAAATCGCAGACCGCATAGGAATAATAAACAGGGGCGAGATCATACTCGTCGAGGACAAGCACACGCTCAAGCGTAAGCTCGGGCGAAGGCAGCTCAAGCTCACGCTCAGAAACCCGATATCCCGGATACCGGAAGGATTTTCGGAATTTAAGCTCGAGCTCACCCCGGACGGGATGACCCTAATATTCGACTTCGACGCCAACGCCGAGGAAACGGGGATCGCAGGGCTCCTTAAACGGCTCGACGAACGTGGTGTCGATTTCAGCGACGTGAATTCGAGCGAAAGCTCGCTCGAAGAGATATTCGTCAACCTCGTGAGGAACGGGAATTGAACTTCTACGCCGTAATGGCCATATACAGATTCGAGATGGCGCGCATGTGGCGGACGCTGTTTCAGAGCATCGCCTCGCCTATCATTTCGACCTCGCTTTACTTCGTCGTCTTCGGGGCCGCGATAGGCTCGCGCATAGGCGACATAGGCGGCGTCACGTACGGGGCCTTCATCGTGCCGGGGCTTGTGATGCTGACGCTCATGAGCGAGAGCATATCGAACGCCTCGTTCGGCATATACATGCCGAGGTTCGCGGGGACGATCTACGAGCTTCTGTCTGCACCCGTGTCGAGCATGGAGGCGATCCTCGGATACGTCGGCGCTGCGGCATCGAAGTCCGTAATACTCGGGACGCTGATACTCGTAACCGCGCGCCTCTTCGTCCCCTATCATATTCAACACCCGCTCTGGATGGTCGGGTTTTTGATACTGACCGCCGTCACGTTCAGCATGTTCGGTTTCATAATCGGCATATGGGCGGACGGATTCGAGAAGCTCCAGATCGTGCCGCTGATGATCGTTACGCCGCTCACGTTCCTGGGCGGTAGCTTTTATTCGATCCACATGCTGCCGCCCTTCTGGCAGAAGGTGACGCTCTTTAACCCGGTCGTTTACCTCATAAGCGGGTTCAGGTGGAGCTTCTACGGGGTATCGGACGTGGACGTCCGGATAAGCCTCGGCATGACGCTCGTATTCCTTACGATATGCATCGTCCTCGTCTGGTGGATATTCCGGACGGGGTATAAGATTAAAAACTGATTTTCGAAGCAGGGCAATGCCCTGCCCCTCAATACTCCTCGGGATCCAGTTTTAGCGCCTCGTTGAATCTGTTCACCATATTGTAAAGCGCGGCAATCATCGTAATCTCTACGATCTGCGACTCGCTGAAATACTTTTTCAGGTCTGAGAACACATCCTCGGGGATGTCGCCCGGGTTGAGTGTGAGGGCTTCGGCATACCGAAGCGCGGCCTTCTCGTCGGGCCCTATGTCCGCCGACGCCGGGGCGTCCATCTCGGCTATCTCCTCGGCGGAAAAGCCCATCTTCGTGCTTATCTGCTCGTGGGCATGGCAGCAATAAGCCGAGCGGTTCAGCTTCGAGACGCGGAGAATAATCTTTTCCTTGAGCTTCGCGTCCACCTCGTCCGGGGCCTGAACCGCCGCGACGAATGGCCCTATCGTCCCGAGTATCGACGGCTTGTGCGCGAGGGCCTTATAAATGTTCGTAACCTTCCCCCTCTTAAGCCTCATGCGCTCGAAAGCCTCTTTCACCACGGGATTATCCGAGGTCTCTTCCTCTATATATTGCACTCTTGCCATGTCTCACCCCCCTGTTGGGTCTCTATATCATGAATGTAATTCTCCGTGCGAAGCAGGGCAAGGCTTAATATTAGTGTTAAGCCGCTATACGAGCGGGATCAATCCCTCGGCGAGCCCTTGAGGAGCGCGGCGAAGACGAGCTTTTCGTCCCCCGCCCGGACGGAATGCTTCTCGCCCTGCTCGTACTTTACACACGAGCCTGCCCCGAGCTCGCTTGCGTTGTCTTCGCCGCCGGTGAAAGTCCCCCTCCCCTCGAGGATGATTATGTATACTGGCGACGACGGCGCGCTATGTTCCTTTATGCTCTGGCCTGGGAGCAGGCTGAACCTTATCAGCCGCGTATCCCTGTCGGCGAGTATGGTCTCCGCATGGGGATGCTCCTCTTTAAATTCCACGTCCTTTAAAAGATCGAAACTGATCAATTCTGCTGCCTCCTTGAGTGTGTTGGGCTTACACTGTTCATAGTACCCGGAGGCGCGCGGACGCACTAAGCGGTTTCACCCGAGCGTCTCTTCGATAACAGACGAAAGCTCGATAAGAGCCTTGCCGCAATCGCCTGTGAACGACGATCCGTGCATGACGGCCATCGTTTTCGCGTCGAGTGAAGCCAGCCTCTTGAATATGCCATTCATCTGGGGCGTGTAGGGGATATAGTAGGCGAAGGGGCTCTGCTGCATGTTGAGTAGCGAGTCCTTGGCCCTTCCGACTATGTCCGACCCGGAGAGCGGCTCGACCTCGCCGAAGTGTGTGAAGAGGTCCGAGCAGAAGAGCGTCCCGTTTGTCTCTTCGTATAGCACCCCCGCGTCCCAGCCGTGGGGAAGATGAGCAGTCGAGCAGAACCTGTACGTCCTGCTGCCGGTCGAGAGCGTTTCGCCGTCATTCATACCCCTGGCAGGGCGGATGGCGAAGTCGTTCACGCTGACCAGGGCGCCGAGGCTGGTGCAAAGGGGCTCGGCCCGTGGCGCGAGCTCGAGCCATTTGTTGAGCGAGCCGCATTCGTCCGACTCGAAATGGCTGAAACCCACCCATTTGAGTGTGGACGGATCTATTATCTTCGAAACCCCCTCGAGAATCTCGCCGAACATCCCGTTCAGCCCGGCGTGGAACAGAAGCGGCTCGTCGTCCTTCACCAGAAAGTGGTTAAACTGGAGACCTATATCCTCGTAAACCACACATATGCGGTAAACACCGTCCGCGATTTCGTCTATTCTCGGCATGATATCCCCTCATGTTATTTATTTTCGCTATTGAAGACACTGCGGAAGGAAGCTTAGCACGCCTCCATATTCATCACCGGCCGTGGACCATATGGAAGAGCAGTTCGCCGTGTTGCACTTCCCGCCGAGCGTCGATTGCACTTTCCCGTGGAAGAGGCTGCACCTGCATATGGCCGTGGGCACGTTCTGCGTTACGCCGAGGCTGTCGGTGAGCTCTACAGTCTCCCCCGTCAGCCTGCATTCGGCGTCCATGCAGTCGGCCTGCCTGCCGTCGGGCTCGCCGCACGTGAGCGCCCCGAAGCCATACTCGAGGCCCAGCACCTCGGAATAGGTCGAGTATACGACGTCGCCGTCCGCCCTGACGTCGCTGCAGGGGGCGTTGTACGAGCACGATCTGCCCTCGAACACGTAACAGTAGCCGCAGCTCCCGTCGTCCGAGTCGCAGTGGCCGCATTCAATGGTGTCGTCGTCTATGGTGTCGGGGTCGCAGCTCGCGGCTATGCAGAGGGCATATTTCTGGTTGCAGACTTCGCCCTGAGGAGAGTCGAGGCAGCGCTTCTCGAAGGCGTCTTTGCCGCCGTTTGAATCGCAGCCGGAGGCGAAGAACAAAAGAGGTATGAGAATGAGCGAAGCGAGAATCGGTCCTGCCGCCCGGCGTGTATCCGGCATGAGTCAGCTCCCCCGAGGCCCGCGGCTTGGGAACGCGTAGAACCTCAAAGAGAAGAATAATATAGCCCACATGGAATTGGAATACCGGCCTGGAATTCGTTCATAAAGGGAAAAGGAATGGACCGCCGATACAGCTCCGGAACCTGGAACTTCTTTAGCGGCGGCCCGTGGCCTTGGTCTATCTCCTCTTTCCCCGGCTGCCGCGTCCCCCGCGCCCTCCTCCGCCGCCGTAGCCACCGCCGCCGCCATAGCCGCCACCGCCCCCTCCATAACCGCCGCCCGGCTTTCCGCCGCGCCTGCCCGAGGGCGCCCCTTGGTCCTTCCTGGCCTCGTCCACCCTGAGCGAGCGTCCGTTGAGCTCGCGCCCATCGAGGACTTCCTTCGCCTTCTCTGCTTCGAGCTGTGTGTCCATCTCGACGAAGCCGAACCCCTTGTCGCCGATTATGCGCATGTCTACAACCTTACCGTGCTCCGAGAACAGATCCCGCAGATCGGCCTCCGTCGTATCGTAACTAAAGTTGCCTATAAAAAGTTTCTTTCCCTGCATTTTACTCTCCTTAAAAAAAGTTATGGTTTGAAGAACCCCTATGGAACCGCCCGGCAAAGATCGTCATTCGGAACCGGGCCTCCCGTTACGAAAATATCGGTATTTATTTTGCATTCAGACTTCTACCGGCCTTCGATTGGACGCGGGCCTGTATACGGATTTGAATTATCTCTTGGGAATTCCGCACGTAGGCGGAAATATCAGGCAAGAAGTCTCTCGGTCAGATCATCCACGAGAGAAACGAGGCTGAGACTGGAGTGCTTTACATTCTTCCATCCGAAGACGGTGAGCGTATTGCCGAAGGAGAATGAATCCGACCCCGTCCTCCACCCGATCGTGAGTTTCCTCACCGAAGAGTTTGTTCCGATCATACGTATGGAGCAAGATCTGTTGAATCTGTTTATCTGGTTAAAACCCTTGGTGTTACTACGGGAATCCATGGCCCAGCCGCTCACCGAAGCCTTGCGCGAAACCTCGCTCAGGGCGGGCTCGACCACGCTCTGCCATATTCTGTCCACTTCGAGCGCAGTTTCGTGCCGAATCTCCAGCTCGTTCCCCTTCCGAACGTAGGTCCTAAGGGTTTCGAATGCGAGCGTCTCGGTTTCTGCCAGGGTTTCTCCGGAAATACGGAAATAAGGAAGCTCGGGGCATGAGGCCGTGAAACGGGAACCGAATGCGGTAAATATCACTAAATACTTACCCAGGATTAGTTTAGCCTTGATTGAAGAGATTATACACGCCCAAAACTGTAAGAGCAAAAGAGAGCCGGGCATAAACGCGGAGTTCTGGCGCCGGTCCGCCGCCGCGAGATAGTAGTCGCCGGGGATTTCATTATCGGGGTATAATCAATTATAGTTATTTTCAGAGTATCGATGAAAGGAGGACGCACCCATGGTAGACATCGAAAAAGCACTTTTAGACCCCTCTTCAGCGTTCAACGTCCCCCAGGACGTGCTCTCGGTGGAGGGCCTCACGCGCGAGCAGAAGATAGAGATATTGAAGAGGTGGGAGTACGACGCCAGGGAGCTCGAAGTCGCAACCGAAGAGAACATGGCGGGTTCGAATT
>JBFWTW010000204.1:0-5261 GCA_050247635.1 Candidatus Dadabacteria bacterium
TCCCGGCCTCGGCGAGAGCCCCCGCGACCTCGACGGCTCCGTGCCCGTAAGCGTCTGCCTTCACTACGGAAAGCACGGCGACTCCGGGTTCGAGCAGAGCCTTAACTGTGTTGAAATTATGGATAAGGGAATCGAGGTTTATCTCAGCCCACGTAGGTCGCATTTGCACTATTAGATTATCCTATTATTAAGCGACGTGGCAACACGCGGCCCGGAGCGATGATTCTACAATATTCTAAAGAATCGCCAATTTAAATCCCCCCACCCCCCTTTTCCTAAGGGGGATAAAAAGGGTGCGATTCAACCCAAGCAAAGCGCGGACTAAGCGGGATTCGGCACGCCGCAATAGCGTAACGCTGCTGCTTCGATTGTCCGCGGACACAGTCCGCCCGCTTGGCAATCGGAGGGTGATACCATATAATTTCTATCCATAGCCCGAATGGGCACAGCGTTATGAGAATGAAACGGACGAAACAAATAAAAGCGTTTGTGAAGAGACTTGCCGGGGCGGCGAAGCTCGTGCTGCCGCTCGTGCTCCTCTTCCAGATCACCGTCCCCGGCGCGGCGCTTTGCCTCGAAGCCGACGGCGGAGCGTCGGTCGAGAATTACGTGAACGGGCTATGCGCCGATTCAGCCGCCGCCCTGCACGGGACGGAGGAATCGCACGAAACGTTTCATTCGCTCGAATGCGGGCACGAAGCGCATTGTATAGAATGCGTGGACATCCCGCTTTCCGAAAAGCTGACGGGCAAGAAGGCCCACGGCCAGAACGACGCCGACATGCAGATGGCGGCGCAGATGCTGGCCGTTGCGATAACATATGCAGCACCTCGCCCGCCCGCTTTAACCGGCATTATACCTATACCTTCCGGCCGCCAGAAGGCCGAAACGAAAGCCCTTATAAAATCCACAGTCCTCGTCTGTTAATCAGCGCATCGGTTTAATCCCAAGGCCTCCCGCGGCGGAGCTATATGCACTTCTCCGTCACGATGCGGCCAGATTTTATTTCAGGCAACCGACAGACGAGGAGAAACCAGATGCATTTTAAAACCGCGGCTCTTGCAGCCGCAATGTTTATTACGCTCGCATACTCCGCCCGCGCGGAGGATCACGCGCCCGCGCCCCCTACCCCGCCGGAGGCCGGCGAGACGGCGCCAATGCCGGAGCCGGCGCCGGGCAGCACCATCACTTTGAGGCAGTCCCTTGCGCTCGCGCTCGAAAAGAGCCCCGCGCTCAAGGCGTACTCGCTTGAGATACGGGCGAGGGAGGCCCGCGCAATACAGGAGGGACTCCTGCCAAACCCCGACGTCGAAGCCTTCGTCGAAGACTTCGGCGGGACCGGCTCGGTCGAGGGGTTCAAGGGCGTCGAAACCACGATACTCCTGAGCCAGCTCGTGCCGTGGAGCGGACGCATATCGAAGCAAAGGAAAGTGGCGGGGCTCGATGCCGGGCTCGCGGGATGGGACTACGAGGCCGCGCGGCTCGACGTGCTCACGGACACGGCCAAGGCGTTCGCCGACCTCGTGGCGGCCGAAAAGCGGCTCGCGATAATGGAGGAGCTAGACAGCCTTTCGCAGCGCGTGTACGACACAGTTGCCGAAAAGGCCGACGCGGGCGAGATCTCGCCTATACAGAAAAAGCGCGCGGGCGTCGCACATTCGCAGGTCGAGATAAGGCTCGCACGCACTAAGCGCGAGGTCGAAGCCGCGAGGAAGGCCCTTGCCGCCACGTGGGGGAGCAGGCGCGCCGACTTCGGCAAGGCAGAGGGGAGCCTCGACACGCTCCTCCCCGTGCCGCCGTACGAGGACCTGGCCGCTTATATCGATACCAATCCCGACGTCGCCCGGTGGGCCGCCGAGATGGAAAAGCGGGAGGCCGTTCTCAGCCTCGAAAGATCGCGCGCAATACCCGAGCCCGTACTAAGCGGCGGCTACAGGCGCATCGGCGAGAACGACGACAACGCTTTCGTCGTCGGGCTCTCGATTCCGCTCCCGATATTCGACAGGAACCAGGGCGCCATAGCCGAGGCCCGGAGGCTCGTCACCAAGGGCGGGCACGAAAAGCGCGAGGCCGAGGTAGTCGTGAACGCCTCTCTCGCCGCCGCGTACGCGGAGCTCCAGTCTTCCTACGAGGCTGCATCCATGCTGAAGCGGGACGTCGTCCCCAGGGCCGAGGAGGCATACGCGTCGATATTCGAGGGATATAGAGAAGGAAAGTTCTCGCTACTGGACGTCCTCGACGCGCACAGGACGGTGTTCGACACCGAGCTCGAATACGTTGACTCGCTCAGGTCGTACCACCGGGCGCTGGCCGACGTCGAAAGGCTCACAGGAAGCCCGCTCGGCGAAATGCGCGCGTGGCCCGAAACCTCGCACGCTGGAGAAGGAGATTCGAAATGAAAAAACACATATCCATAAGCACGATAATAATGACGATACTGCTCGCGGGATTTCTCGCGGCCGGGTGCGGACAGGGTGACGCCCCGCGCGAAGGGGGAGAGCACGGAGACGAGCATGCCCACGAAGAGGGACACGGGCACGAGGACGAGGGGCACATAGAGCTTACGCCCGAGGCGCTGGAAACGATAGGCCTGAAGACTGCGGGGGCGGAGAAGAGGCCCGTCGGCGGCGAGATAAAAACCACCGCAGTCATCGAGCCCGACAAGACCCGCATAGCGCACGTGAGCCCCCGCATACCCGGCAGGGTGTCCGCCGTGAACGCGTTCCTCGGGGATAAGGTGACGAAGGGCGAGGTGCTAGCGGAGCTGGACAGCATTGAATTAGGGCAGGCCAAGGCCGAGTACCTCAAGGCAAAGGCCGACCTCGAAGTCGCGCGCGCGAATTACAGCCGCGAGGAGAGGCTTTACGGAAGGGAGATCACCTCCGAGAAGGAATTCCTCGACGCCAGGGGCGAGTTCCTCCGCGCCGAGGCCGGGCTCAACACCTCGCGCGAAACGCTGAGGCTCCTCGGCCTTTCGGAAGCGGACGTAAAGGCAATATCGTGGACCGAGCGGAAATCCCCGCCGTCGCTGTTTCCGCTGAAGGCCCCCTTCGACGGGACGATAATCGAGCAGCATACCGTCCTCGGAGAGCTTGTCGCGCCCGAGAATAACGCCTACACGATAGCAGACCTCACGCATCTCTGGATACAGCTAGACGTCTACGAGAAAGACCTCCGCCACGTCGGGAAGGGCAAACCCGTGGACGTTATGGTGGACGCCTACCCCAGTGAGAAATTCACCGGTGAGGTGACGTACGTGAGCGACGTGCTCGACGAATCGACGAGGACGGCGCGCGCCCGCGTCGAGATAGGGAACGAGGACGGGCGTCTCAAGCCCGGTATGTTCGCCTCGGCGCTGATATCGATACCCGGCGAGGGCGGCGAGGCCTTGACCGTGCCGTCGTCGGCTGTGCAGCAGGTGCGCGGAAAGCCCACAGTCTTCGTCCGCGAGGGGGAGGGGGTTTTCGAGGCCAGGGAGATCACGGCCGGGCGCGATTCGGGCGAATACGTCGAGGTATTGTCGGGCGTATCCCCCGGCGACGTGGTCGTGACCGAAGGCGGATTCTATCTGAAGTCGCTCATGCTCAAGGACGAGATGGGCGAAGGCCACGCACACTGACGGAGGGCACAGATGCTGAACAGAATTCTTGAATTTTCGCTTGGAAACAGATTCCTCATAATCGTAATTACGCTTCTCCTCATAGTGGGCGGGGTGATATCGATGCTCAGGCTCCCTGTGGACGCCGTCCCGGACGTGACGCCTAACCAGGTTCAGATTTTGACCAACTCCCCTGGACTCGGCCCTGTGGAGGTCGAGCAGCTAATAACATTCCCCGTCGAGACGGCGGTGTCCGGGCTTCCCGGGATCGAAGGGATAAGGTCGGTCTCACGGTTCGGGCTTTCCGCCGTGACGGTGACGTTCCGCGAAGGGGTAGACATCTACTTCGCCCGGCAGCTCGTATTCGAGCGGATTGAGGCTGCCCGCGAATCTATACCCGAGGGGCTCGGGACGCCGGAGATAGGCCCCATATCGACGGGGCTAGGCGAGATTTATCAGTTCGAGGTGAAGGGCGAGGGTTATTCGCTCATGGACCTCCGCTCGATACTTGAGTGGGACATAGCGTTCAAGCTGAAGTCCGTCCCCGGCGTCGTCGAGGTGAACACCTATGGTGGCGAGCTCAAAACATACGAGATACAGATAGAGCCCGGGAAGCTCGTGTCTTACGGGCTCTCGATAAACGACGTTTTCCACGCGCTCGAGGAGAACAACCGTAACGCCGGCGGGGCCTATATCGAGCGGAACCAGGAGCAGTACCTCGTACGCGGCGAGGGGCTCATAACCAGCCTTGAAGACATCGAGAACATAGTCCTTGCCACGGGAAAGGAAGGCACGCCCGTGTACGTCCGGGACGTCGCGGACGTGAAGTTCGCGCCGATGGTGCGGCAGGGGGCCGTGACGCGGGACGGCAAGGGCGAGATTGTGACCGGGGTCGTGATGATGCTCATAGGCGAGAACTCGCGTACCGTCGTCAACCGCGTGAAGGAGAAGATAGAGGAGATCAAGGCCTCGCTCCCGCCCGGCGTCGAGATAGATACCTACTACGACAGGACGGATCTCGTCCGGAAGACGATTCACACCGTCGGGAAGAACCTTACCGAGGGCGCGATTCTCGTAATCGCCGTCCTGTTCATCCTCCTCGGGAACCTCCGCGCGGGGCTTATAGTCGCCTCGGCTATACCGCTGTCGATGCTTATAGCGTTTACGGGGATGAACTACTTCGGCATATCGGCCAACCTCATGAGCCTTGGGGCGATAGACTTCGGGCTTATCGTGGACGGCTCGGTCGTGATGATAGAGAACATCGTCCGTAAGCTTTCGGACGAGGGGCCGCCGGGCGCCGCCCCGGCGAAACCGGAGGGCATAAAGGAGACGATTCTCGCCGCGGGGAAGGAGGTCCTTCGCCCGATAATGTTCGCCGTCGGCATAATCATCATCGTCTACATCCCGATACTGTCGCTCGGCGGTGTCGAAGGGAAGATGTTCAAGCCCATGGCGCTGACGGTGATCCTCGCCCTTCTCGGCTCGCTCGTCCTGTCGTTTACGCTCATGCCCGTCCTGGCTTCGTTCTTCCTCAAGAAGGGAAAGGGCGACCACGAGACGTTCCTCATAAGGAAGCTGAAGAAGGTTTACCTGCCGCTTCTCGAAAAGACCATCGGCCGCCCGAAGAGGACGGCGGCGATCGCGGGCGGCGTATTCGCGG
>JBFWTW010000205.1:0-5257 GCA_050247635.1 Candidatus Dadabacteria bacterium
TGCTCCATAATCAGTATCTCAACGTCCCTCGTCTTCGGGTAGTGGGTGGCTATCTGGGCCTGGAACCTGTCCTTGAGCGGCGTGATTATCCGCCCCCTGTTCGTGTAGTCCTCAGGGTTGGCAGTGGCGACGATGCAGATGTCCAGAGGGAGCCTGATCTTGTAGCCCTTAATCTGGATGTCCTTTTCCTCCATCACGTTAAAGAGGCCGACCTGCACCTTTTCGGCCAGGTCCGGGAGCTCGTTGATTGCGAAGATGCCGCGGTTCGTTCGAGGAATAAGGCCGAAGTGAATCGTGAGCTCGTCCGAGAGGTAGCGCCCCTCGGCTACCTTTATCGGATCGACCTCGCCGATGAGGTCCGCCACCGAAACGTCAGGGGTCGCAAGTTTCTCACTGTAACGAGAATCGCGGCCTATCCATTCGATCTCGGTGTCGTCGCCGTACTTGCTTACGAGGTCGCGGCTCGATCGGGATACGGGGCCGTACGGGCTGTCGTTGAGCTCGCCGCCCTTTACGACCGGGATCTCTTCGTCGAGAAGGTTCACGAGCGCCCTTATGAGCCTCGACTTGGCCTGACCGCGCTCGCCGATGAAGATAAGGTCGTGCCCTGCGAGCACCGCCGTTTCGACCTGCGGTACGACGGTTTCCTCGTACCCGAGAATGCCGGAAAAGGGCTCTTCCCCGCTCCGGAGCTTTAAGATGAGATTCTTCCGCATCTCGTCCTTCACAGAAAGGACTCTGTATTCGCTCGCCTTGAGCTCGCCGATCGTACGGGGTTTGGATTGCATGGATAAAATCCCTCCGGACAGGTTTTGGCGGCCTGGGAGCGGCTTCCGGGGGGCGGGGCACGGCAGGAATCGCGCCCCGGCACTCAACATACCCGGGCGGAAAGCCCCATCACCGCTTCAAGTAAAGTGTACTCGGAAATTATAGCAGTATCGGATTTTATTTTGAACCTGTTGCGTCAAAGCCTGTAAAAACGGGCCCCGACTTTAAAAAGGGAAGCCCGGGATATATAATAAAATTCCTGGATATAAGGTTATCCGAGTCCCGGAGCCTTTTATTTCATCTAACAGTATAGGCAGGCAGTTAGAGAAGGAGATAGCAACAAATATGGTCATATGCAGGGACGTGGTAGAGAACATCATGGATTACATAGACAACGAGCTCGACCTAAAGACGCTCCAGGAGCTCGAAAAGCACATGGGGGAGTGTCCTGAGTGTCAGGCGTTCGTCGATACGTACAGGCGGATGCTCGATCTCTCCGGGAAGATGAAGGAGCAGACCTTCGTAACGCCCGAGGTGAGGGAGAGGCTGAAGAACCTTTTAAAGTCCAGAATGAAACCCTGCTAAGCCATCCGTTTATACATCCCGCAATTTGCGCACATCCTTAATCGAACGCGCGCTTCTCCGTTTTTCTCCTTTATTTCTTACTCGAATGTAATATAATTGTTACGGGTCTTCACGGCCTGGAGAAAGGGATATGGATAACGATACCGCTCAGGAGAGCGTCAAAAGGATTTCTGCGAACTTTGAGCTGGAGCTCCTCCGGCTTATTAAAACTCTCAACCTTATTTCCCAGTCAAAAGAGCTTTTCCGCACGCAGGCCGCGGGGATGGAAGCCTTCACTGCCGGGCACAAGATACGGCTTCACGATCTGAAGGCGAAGCTGGCCCGGGCCGGTGAGCCGGGGGCCCCGTCGGGCGACCCGTTTGCGCCTCCAGCCGGAAGGCCGCACGTCCCGGATTACCTCTTCGACATTACCGACGACATCGAAAGCTACCTCAACGAGATAGGCTCCGACCTCGAAAAGCTGAAAGCCGAGTATCTGGGGAAGCTCGACACGGTCTACTCGGTTTATAATATCGAGCTTGGCGCGTCGCAGACCGATCTCGACACGCGGCTTAGGGAGCTGGAAAAGGAGCTTATCGGCGTCCTGTCCACGGCGCGGGCCGCGAAAGCACCCGAGCCGGAACCCGAGCCTGCAGCACCGGAGGAATTTACGCCTCCCCCCGCCCCCGAGGAGAAAGCACCCGAGGCGGCGTTCGTGCCGAGGGTCGACTACATTGGCCCCGACCCGACGGTTGACAACATCACGACCGTAATGCCGTCCGAAAAGAAGCCGGAAGAGCCGGCGGCAAAGGCGCCCGAGAAGGAAAAGAAGGAAGTAAAGGCGGCAACGCCTGTGGAGCAAACCGCGCAGGCGGGGTTCAAGAGCCCGTATGTCATGAACGCAGTGCTTCTTTTCATGGGCCTCATACTGGGCGTCATTTTTTACGACGCACTGATGAGGACCTGGGGCATCCAGGACTATACGAACGGGAAGAAGATGGAAGCGAAGGCTCCCGTCAGTGCGCCGGTTGAAGAGACTGTGCCCGCAGAGCCCGAGGCCCCGGAGGAGAAGGCGGCCGTTACGGCCGAGAAGCCTAAAGCGCCGCTTGCCGCGCCGAAGCCCGCCGAGCCCGCAGTCCCTGAAGAAGCTCCTGCCAGGGCCGAGGTGAAGGTCCCGTCCGCACCCGCGCCGGAAAAAGCGCAGCAGCCGGAGACGGCCGAAGTCGAAACGGACACCGCGGAGCCTACCACGGAAAGCGCGCCGGAAGAAGCGCCTTCCACCACCGTTGCCACTACCACAGGTGCGGCGACCATGTATACGGTGACAGGGCCCGGCGCCAATATCAGGAGCGGCCCCGGGATGGGATACGACGTCGTGACAGAAGTCAGGGGAGGGGAGACCCTTGCCTCTACCGGTGAGGTTCGAGGACGGTGGATGCAGGTCTCCGTGCCGGGCGGCGGCGAAGGATGGATATCCTCCAAGCTTTTAAGGGAAGCCCGGTAATCCTCGTGGGGGCTTCCGCCCCCTTCATTCATTCACAAGTGTATAACGGAAGGAGTTATTCTGCGGGCGCGGGATTCGTGTTCACGGCGGAGATACCGGGCTGGGGAACGAATCCGGTGCCGTAGAGGTTCTGGTAAATTTCCCTCGCTTTTTCAGGCTGCCCCATTTTCTCGTATGAAAGTGCGGTCTGGAGCTTCGACTGTGAGCCGTACGGGCTCGACGGATCGTTGTTTATGATCTCGAAGTAGTCTATCGCCTCCTGCCATCTTCCCTGCCTGTAGCGGGCTATGCCTTTTTTTAAAACGGCGGCCTGAACCAGAAGGCGCTCGGTGTTCTTTGAATTGGTGTACGTATCGAGCATCACGACGGCTTCGTCGTAATTTCCGTTCTCGTACTGTATCAGCCCTGCATAATAGGCCGCGAGTGAGGCGGCCGGAGTGTTCGGATATTCGTCTCTGATGGCGGCGAACTCCGTAAGGGCTTCTTCGCTCGACCCGGAGTTATACTGCGCGACGGCGGCCGAAAACTTCTGCCCGGCTATGTCGCCCTTCTTGCCGGACATCCCCGCGATGATGTATCCGATAATTATGAGGACGATGACGATCCCGACCCCGATCACTATTTTTTTCGAATGGTCGGCGAAATATTCAAAGCCCGAAACGACCGTAGAAACAAACTTGTCGGGCCCTTTGAGCTCTTTTTCAGTGTATTTGATACGTTTTGCCATGCGGGAAATTATAATCAGGGGCCCGAGAAATTCAAGCGCGGGAAACGCGCTTCCCGCTGCATTACGGAAAGAGGCTTTCCTTGCGATTGACGGGCACTGTGGCTAAACTTGTTTGGACTCCTTTACCATGATAAGAACCGTATCGCTGTCGCTTATAATCCTCTCATTTTTCGTTTTTTTCGCCGGTAGGGCGCTCACACAGAGTCCGCCTCCGGAAGTGGGCGAACAGGAACCTGCCGGGGAACGTACTCCGGGCGAGGTCTTGGTCCTCGAGATAAACGGGATGATCAACCCCGCGACGTTCGACTACATCAGAACGGGGCTCGAAACGGCCGAGGCAAGCTCCGCCGAAGCCCTCGTGATACTGCTCGACACGCCGGGCGGCCTCCTCAACTCTACAAAGGAAATCGTAAAACTGTTACTGAACTCCCCCGTGCCGGTGGTCGTCTACGTGTCGCCCAAGGGCGCGTCGGCGACTTCTGCAGGGGTCTTCATAACCCTTGCGGCCAACATTGCGGCAATGGCCCCCGGGACGAGTATCGGGGCGGCGCACCCCGTGTCGCTTGCGCCCGGAGGCGGCGACGAGAAAAAGGAAAGCCCCGGCGAGAAACCGGCGGAAGGCGATAAAAAATCCGCCGGGGAGAAGGAGCCTTCTTCCGGGGATAAATCGAACGAAGGGATAATGGGGGAGAAGCTCGAAAATTACGCCTCGTCTTTTATAGAGAGCATCGCCGAGGAAAGAGGGCGAAACGTCGAATGGGCCGAGGAGGCCGTAAGGAAAAGCGACTCCATAACGTCCAGCGAGGCCCTTGAGATGAATGTCATAGACATCGTCGAGCCCGACCTCCCGGCGCTCCTTGCGTCGATAAACGGATGGAAGGTCAAGGTTTCGGACGGGGAGAGGACGCTCCTTACCAGGGACGCCCCCGTTAAGAACGTCCCCATGACGGCAAAGCAGAAATTCATAGACATCATCAGCACGCCCGATATAGCGTTCCTCCTGCTTTCGCTGGGCTCGCTCGGGCTTCTTCTCGAATTCTACAACCCGGGGCTGATATTCCCGGGCGTGGCCGGCGTCGTGTGTTTATTGATGGGATTCGTATCGTTCCAGGTGCTGCCGTTCAACTACGCCGGCATCGCGCTCCTCGCCGTGGGGATAGCGCTCTTCATCGCCGAGGTGTACGTCACGGGATACGGGCTCCTCGCCGTGGGCGGCCTGGTCAGCTTCGCGCTGGGCGCGCTCCTTCTTTTCGACACCCCGGAGTCGGACGTCCGTGTAGGCTTCGACGTCGTCATAGCGTCCACGCTCGCGTTCGGGCTCTTCTTCGCATACGTTATATTCTATTTGATAAAGGCGCAGAGGCTCGCGCCCCAGCTCGGCTTCGAAGGGCTCATGGGCGAAGCGGGCGACGCAGTATCCGACATACACGAATCGGGTAAGGTGTATATAAACGGAGAATACTGGGACGCCGTCAGCGACGAGCCCATAGCCAAAGGCGAAAGGGTAAGGGTCGTCGAGTCGCTCGAAGGATTCAGGCTCAAAGTGAAAAAGGCATGATCTAATATGATTGAGGAGGCCCGCACATGTTTTCACCGGTCGTAATATTCATAGCGATAATCGCGATACTCATTCTATCGGGTGTCAGGATCCTTAACGAGTACGAAAGGGGGGTCGTGTTCAGGCTCGGGAGGAT
>JBFWTW010000206.1:0-5246 GCA_050247635.1 Candidatus Dadabacteria bacterium
CTCCCCATAGTGTTGCCCGTATCTATCGAGTAGCCCCTTTCCTTCAATAGACGGAGCGTATCTTCAGAGATGCCCTTTTCGACCCGGAGCTTGTCGGGAAGCCACTGGTGATGAACGCGCGGTGCGTTGGTCGCCTCGGATATATTCATGCCGAAATCTATAACGTTCGTGATTACCTGAAGGACCGTCGTGATGATAAGGCTCCCGCCCGGGCTCCCCGTCGCGAGGAACGGCGCGCCGTCTTTGAGGACGATAGTGGGCGTCATCGAGCTAAGCATCCTCTTCCCCGGCTCGGGGGCGTTGGCCCGCCCGCCGAGGAGCCCGTAGGCGTTCGGCTCACCCGGCTTCATGGAGAAATCGTCCATCTCGTTATTGAGGAGTATCCCCGTTCCGGGGACGGTTATCTTCGAGCCGTAATCGAAGTTGAGCGTGTAGGTGTTCGAGACCATGTTGCCGCCCGAATCGATGACCGAAAAGTGAGTCGTGTTCTGTCCCTCTCCGGGAGGCATTTCGCCGGGCTTTATGAGTACGGACGGCGTGACCCTTCCGGGTGAGATCCTCTTTCTCAGATTTTCGGCGTACTTCTTGGACGTGAGCTCAGCTACCGGCACTTTCTTGAAGTCAGGGTCGCCGAGGTGCTCCGAGCGGTCGGCGTAGGCGAACTTCATCGCCTCGGCCATGAGATTTATCGTCTTCGCAGTATTGTGCCCGTACTCGCCGAGGGGGAACCCTTCTAAGACGTTCAGCATTTCTATAAGATGCACCCCGCCCGAGCTCGGGGGAGGCATGGAGAATATCTCGTATCCCCTGTACGTCCCGTGCACTGGCTCTCTCAGGGCTGCGCTGTACTCCTCCAGATCCTTTTCCGTTATGAGCCCTCCGCTCTCCTTCATGAACCGGGCTATTTTGACGGCTATCTCGCCTTCGTAAAACGCCTCGGGGCCGTCCTCTGAAATGAGCTTCAAAGTCTCCGCGAGGTCCTTCTGCACCAGAACCTCTCCCGGCGCGTAGGGTGTTCCCCCTTCCTTGAAGAAAACCCGCATGCTCTCGGGCTCCCTTTCCATGCGGCTTTTCGCATCGCTGAGCGACGCCGCGAGTCCCTCGCTCACCGGAAAGCCGTTTTCGGCGAGCTCCAGCGCCGGGCGTATCGCCCGATCGAGCGGTATCGTGCCGTATTTTTCGAGGGCGAGCGCAAGCCCGGCGACGGTGCCCGGGACCCCGGCAGAAAGCACGCTGTAGCGTGATTTCTCCGTATCGACATTGCCGTCCTTGTCTAGGAACGTCTCCGCCGTGACGGCCTTGGGGGCTTTTTCTCTGTAGTCGATCGCGACGACCTCGTCCGTTTCGGCTATCCGCACGAGCATGAATCCGCCGCCGCCGAGGTTTCCCGCGCGCGGGAAAGTCACGGCAAGGACGAAGCCGACCGTTACGGCGGCGTCGACGGCGTTCCCGCCTTCCCTAAGGACCTCTAGCCCGGCCTCGGTCGCGTATTTCTCCTCGGAGACGACCATCCCGTTCCGTGCATGGACGGGGTGGAAGATCGCTTCCCGGTCGGGCTCGGGGAGGCCCGCTGCGCGCACCCCCGCCGTCCCCGGCGATATGAATGCCGAGAGCAGAACCGCCAGGAATAGCGCGGCGTATAAAGTGAGCGAGTCCCTTCTGAAGTAGCTCAAGAGTATGAACTTATTCTAAAGGGCGGGAAAGCCGGGGGCAAGCGAAAGGCGAAACTCTTCCGTATCCCGGACGGCCCGGGTTTTAGATTTTCGGTTTTATTCGGATTACGCCAGCGTCCGTCAGGAGTTCATCATATTGAAGAACTCTTTGTTCGACTTCGTGCCGCTCATCTTGTCGAGCAGGAACTCCATCGCTTCGACGGTGTTCATTGGGCTGAGCACCTTTCTAAGGAGCCATACCTTGTTGAGTATGTCCGCGTCGAGGAGGAGCTCTTCTTTCCTCGTGCCGGAGCGCTGGAGATCGATGGCCGGGAAGACCCTCTTGTCGGCGAGCCTCCTGTCGAGGTAGGCCTCCATGTTGCCCGTACCCTTGAACTCTTCGAAGATGACCTCGTCCATTCTGCTGCCCGTGTCGATAAGGGCCGTCGCGATGATCGTGAGGCTGCCGCCTTCTTCGGTGTTCCTCGCGGCGCCGAAGAACCTCTTCGGCCTCTGGAGCGCGTTGGCCTCCATGCCGCCCGAGAGCACCCTTCCGCTGGCGGGGGTTACGGTGTTGCTGGCGCGTGCGAGACGCGTGAGACTGTCGAGAAGAATGACGACGTCCTTACCGTGCTCGACGAGCCTCTTGGCCTTTTCGAGGACCATGTCGGCAACCTGTATGTGGCGCTGCGGCGGCTCGTCGAAGGTGGAGCTAACGACCTCGCCGTTTACGGACCTGTCCATGTCCGTGACCTCTTCGGGGCGCTCGTCTATGAGAAGGACTATCAGCATTACTTCGGGGTGATTCTGGGTTATTGCGTTGGCGATTCTCTGAAGTAGTATCGTTTTACCCGTCCTTGGCGGCGCGACTATGAGACCCCTCTGCCCCTTACCTATGGGGATGAAGAGATCCAGCACGCGGCTGCAGAATTCGTTCGGGTCGTGCTCGAGGACTATCTTTTCCTCGGGGTGTAGGGGGACGCGGTTTTCAAAAGCGACGCGCTCCCTGCAGGCTTCGGGCGAATCGAAGTTGACCTCTTCTATCTTGAGAAGCGCAAGGTTCTTCTCGCCCTCTCTCGGGAGGCGGACCTGGCCGCCTACGGTGTCGCCCGTCTTTAAGTTAAAAGACCTTATCTGCGATTTCGATACGTAAATGTCGTCCGGACCAGGAAGGTAGCTGTACTTCGGCGAGCGGAGGAAACCGTATCCCTCGGAAAGGATTTCGAGCACGCCCTCGGCGTATATCACTCCTTCTTTTTCGCTCTGTGCCTTAAGTATTGCGTAGATAATATCCTGCTTGGTCATGCGGGAGGTCTCTTCGATTTCGAGGTCCCTCGCCATCTTCATGAGCTCTACGTTTTTCTTGTTTCTTATGTCGTTTAGATTAAGGAAATGTGCTTCCTGAACGGTTTCTTTCTCTTCGGATTTTTCCCGTAATTTGGTTGCTCTAGCCATATGTTCCTGGTCCTTGCCCTCTTGTGTTTTTTATAGGAGTTTAATGCAAATGTCTCGCTACGAATGTACGGAAATGAGTGTCAGTTCTCTTTGAGTTGCGATAAAAGTTTCAGACACCTTTATTATGCATGTTAAACGAGTAATTTGTCAAGTGAGTATTTTCGGGAATAATTTACGCTTCCGGCGTATGCGAGGTTCCCGTACTACTTAAACAAAGGGGATCCTTTATGCTATAATGAACTTGCGGATTTAGGGGGGCGCATTATCCGGTTTGTAATAATAAAGATATGAAAAAGAGGGACTTATGATAAGGACATTTAACGTGTTGACGTGGCTCGCCATTCTGCCGCTGGCCGTTTTCGCGGCTGGCACGCTTTGCCTCGCGGCCGGGCCTTCGGCGCCCCGCCAGCCAGGTGCGGACGGCATGGTTCTGGCCCAGGCCGGGGATGATGCGGGCTCGGCGTCGGGCCCCCAGTATACGGAAATCGAGTTCACTTCCCTTGACGGCGAGATATATGTAAACCCTCTATACACGGGGAAAATCACGTCCGTGCGAACGATAAACGAAAGCGGGCTTTTGGGCCAGAAAGTGGATATAGAGGTAAGGGCCATGACAGGCGGCTGGAGGAAGTTCAGCCTTCCCGCGGCGGCGTCCGGCTCTTACGGCGTCATAGTCTCGGGGGCTAGCGGCATACTAAAGATCTCGAAGCCCCAAACCCCGCCTCCCGCCACTTCAGGCGAGCTCGGCACCTTAAAGAAAGTGCTGATCGAATTCGGATACCTGAACACGACATTGACCTTCCCGTCCCAGAACGTTCTAGAACCCGACAAATACGAAATCGGAATCCTGAATACGACGGACAACGGCTTTATAAACGGCAACATAATCGCCATGAAGTCCGATCAGGCGGCGGTCGAGTTCATCGACCTTCCCGGAAGCGTGGTCGACTCCTCGGGGAATATGAGGGTGAGCCTCAAGAAGCCGGGCGGAACGTTCTTTAACTCGGACATTCCGGCCTGGGGATACAATATTATAGTTCCGGAGACGGATATAGGCTCCCCGGCGTCTATAACGGCCGAGGTATTCGGGCTTCCGGACGACGCCGAGATAAGGTTCGATTTCAGCTCCCTTTCGGGGCAGGTAATAGACCCTTCGACGAAGATTCTGACCGTGGGCGAGATAAACAAGGGCAGCACAGTATCGACGATAACGACGAAAATCGGCGGGGCGCAGCCACTGACTGTTACGGTGAGAAGGGTTAAGTAGCGGCCTCAGCCGCACTTGCCAGTTTCCGCCCGATATTATAAAATTTTATGGATAGTGTTAATATCTTCTTTAAATCTGGATACTTGGACGCGAGGTGAACAGCCATGTCAGGACATTCAAAATGGGCTAATATCAAACATAGAAAGGCTGCGGTAGACGCAAAGAGAGGTAAGGTGTTTACGAAGCTCATACGCGAGCTTACGGTTGCGGCGAAGCACGGCGGCGGCGATGCGGAATCCAACCCGAGGCTCCGAACAGCGATTTCCGCCGCCAAGAACCAGAACATGCCCAACGACACTATAGACCGCGCCATAAAGCGCGGCACTGGCGAGATAGGCGGGGACGACTTCCAGGAGCTTTCCTACGAAGGATACGGCCCGGGCGGGAGCGCCGTGCTGGTTCAGACCCTTACTGATAACAAGAACAGGACTGTTTCCGACATAAGGCGCATATTCACGAAGCACGGCGGGAGCCTTGGCGAGAACGGCTGCGTTGCGTGGATGTTCCACATGAAAGGGCGCATAGCCTTCGAGAAGGACAAGGTGGAAGAGGACCGCCTCATAGAGATTGCGCTCGAAGCCGGGGCGGAAGACGTAGTAACGGAAGAGAGCGAGCTTGTGGTAATCACGCCGCCCGAAGAGTTCGAGACGGTAAAGTCGGCCATAGAAGGCGCCGGCCTTAAATACGAGAACGCCGAAGTGACGATGATTCCGCAGAACAGCGTCAAGATAGAGGGTAAGGAGGCCGAGCACATGATCCGCCTCATGGAAGCCCTCGAAGACAGCGACGACGTTCAGAACGTCTACTCCAACTTCGACGTTTCCGAAGAGCTAATGATGAGCCTTGCATCGTAAAATGAGGGTTATAGGAAT
>JBFWTW010000207.1:0-5228 GCA_050247635.1 Candidatus Dadabacteria bacterium
TTTTCTCTCAGTGTTACCTCTAATGTACTCTGTGCCATGGTTTAGCACCCCTCCGGTTCTTTAGTTAAAAAGACTGCTTATCGATTCCCCGGTGGCTATCCTCTTTATAGCCTCCCCAAGGAGATTTGCAATGCTTATTACCCTGATTTTATCACAGTCCGCAGCGTGCTGCGTCTGTGGAATGGTATCTGTAAGTATGATTTCCTCAAGTGAGGACTCGGTTATCCTCTCTATGGCTTTGCCGGAAAGAACGCCATGCGTGCTGCAGAGTGCAACGCGCTTCGCCCCCTCCCTCATAATGGCTTTCCCGGCCTGAATCGCCGTCCCAGCTGTGTCCACAAGGTCGTCGACGAGTATGGCGGTTTTGCCCTCTACATCCCCGATTACGTTCATGATTTCCGCTACGTTCGGGTTTGGGCGTCTCTTGTCGGTCATCGCAAGCGCCGCGTCTACCATCTTCGCGTAGGACCTGGCCCTTTCCATGCCGCCAGCGTCGGGCGATACGATTACTATATCCTCGTTCGCATATTTCTCTTTTATATATTGTATAAAAATGGGAGCCGCGAATATGTGGTCTACGGGTATGTTGAAGAATCCCTGTATCTGCCCGGCGTGAACGTCCACCGTAACGACCCTGCTGATGCCGGCCGTCGTGATCAGGTCAGCGACTAATTTGGCCGATATCGGGGCCCTCGGCTGGACTTTTCTGTCCTGCCGCGCATAGCCGTAGTATGGGATAACGGCCGTTATCGCCCTGGCCGAAGCCCTCTTGAGCGCGTCCGTTATTATAAGGAGCTCCATTATGTGCTCGTTTACTGGCGGGCACGTCGATTGTATGACGAATACGTGGGAGCCCCTCACGCTTTCCGATATCTCGGCGAATATCTCGCCGTCGCTGAAACGCCTCAGCTCCGCCTGTCCGAGCGGTACGTTCAGGTACTCGCAGACAGCCTTAGCCAAGGGTACGTTAGAAGTCCCGCAGAAAATCTTTGCATTGTCCATTTGAGCTCACATGAAGCCTAAAAGAGCATATTCTTCCGACCAAAAAACAAGGTATTATAAAATAGAACCCGGAGAATTCAAGTTTAAGTTGCATGTAACGCCCTCGGTTTCGGAAATCGAAATACTGCTTTCGGCAAGGGTTGCGAGGATGGCGACCGCGGCCCCTGGGGGGGAGCCTCTGGCCGTTCCGGTCTGTTTCGTGTATTCCGAGCCTTTTATCTACACCCCACTCGACAAAAAGCCCAAAAAAGCGGAATGGAAAAGGCTCAGGCGCGTGAAGAATATATCTTCCAATCCATTCGTGTCCCTGGTTATCGACGAATACTCCGAAGACTGGACCAAGCTCCGCTACCTTATAATAAACGGCCGCGCCGATATTATATCGGGGGGCGGCGAATACGATGCCGCCCTCCGCGCCCTTTCGTCTAAATACCCTCAATATAAAGACATGGGACTCGAAGACGCGGGACTACCCGTTATACGCATAACACCCGTCCGTATAATTTCCTGGGGAAATCCTTGATACCCAGGCGGACACCTTAAATATATTAATAGAACTTAAGAACCCTCCATTCACGCGAGACTTCCCGGTTTCCTCATATTTTCCCCGTTGGCTATGGAAGGCCACGGAGATGTGTGATAACATTAACCCGTCTGGGTTTCTAATAAATAAAAGCAATAAAAAAGCCGAAGTGGCGGAACTTGGTAGACGCGCTGGATTCAGGATCCAGTGGGTGAAAGCTCGTGGGGGTTCAAATCCCCCCTTCGGCAGAGCATAGCGGAAAAGCCTATGGGAGAGATCAGGCCAAAACTTATCCTTGCCAATTCGAGCAGGAGAAGACGGGGCTCGGGCGGTGGATCTTTACTCCTGCTGCTCATCGTGTTCGCTGCCGGCGTATATGTCGGCACGAAGCTCGATGATGCCGGGCTTCTGGGGGAAAAGGAAGCTGCCGCGCCTGTTGCGGCCGTTACCGAAACCCGGGAAACGGTATCTCGCAGCGCTGTCGAGCCCGGCGACACATCGCCCGGCTTTGCCGGCAGGATGGCTGCCTCGTCTAATAACGAGGAGAAGAGCCCATACGAGGCTGTAACGATAGTTGAAGACGGCCGGAGCATGTCCGCCGGGGAGGGAGAAGCCGCCGGTACGGCTGATGTCGGCCTCACCTCCATAAGCCCTGAAAGGCTTTCCCCGACAACGGACGGCGCGGAAGAAGTCACTATCCTTTCGCCGGATACGGCGGCGCCCGAGGGGGATACGGCGCCCGAGGAGGCCCAAAAGCCTTCCTCCGGTGAAACTTATACGCTCCAGGTCGCGGCCTTCGCCAGCCCGGACGAGGCCCGTAAGGTTGTTAATGAATACAGGGGGAAGGGATACAACGCGTACACGGTCGAAATAGAAAACTCCCGGGGCGAAAAGTGGACCCTGGTTAAAATAGGCAAATATGGAAGCATTGAGCAGGCGTGGAGCCAGGCTGCCGTATTCAAAAAGAGGGAAGGCGCCGAAGCCTTTGTCGAAACCCTCGGCCAGAAGACGGCTGTCAATGAATCCTGGCAAAAATCGCCCGATTCCAACAAGGAATCCGATACACGAAATGCAAACTAAAATCACCGGCTTTTGCCCATAATAACCGTTAAAAGCGCGCTTTACACTCTCTAATCATTAAAAAATATCAGGCCGGCAGATTTTTTTGCGTTTGCGAAGAAAGTACTTGACAAGGGCATATGCTAAACTTATAGTAATAGAGTTGGGCTCCAGGTTGCGTTTATACGACTCAAACTAAAAACCACGACAGAAGGTGTGTGAGATGAAATCGGCTAAATTCAGAGAGGTAGACCATGGTGCGTCCGAAATGGATAACATGAGCGACTTCAACGAGCAGGAAGAAGAATCATATTCATCACTGGGATTCGGTGATAACGACCTTATAGAAAGCGAAGAATCGGACTTCAGCTTCGAGGTGGAGGACGACTCCGCCGAAGACGACCAGCAAGAAGAATGGACGCCCGACGAGCAGTTCAGGCTCCTTTACGTCTACTTCAAGGATATGGCCGTAGAATCCCTTCTCACCGCCAAGGAAGAAATAGAAGTCTCCGCACAGATTAAAAAGTGCGAAGCCAAGGCAAAAGAGCTCACACTCAACATCGAAAAGCTCGCAAAGAAGAGGAGCACCATTTCGGCCAAAAAACCCGCCAGGGGAGCGGTCGATGAAAACGACCTCACTAAACGCATCGAGAGCCTCATGGCTTTTGTAAAGGTCTTCTCCGAACGCGCCTGCGATCTCAAGGAAAGGTTCGTAAAGGCCAACCTCAGGCTCGTCGTCAGCATCTCCAAGAGGTACATGGGAAGGGGCCTTCCCCTCACCGACCTCATCCAGGAGGGCAACGTCGGCCTCATGCGCGCCGTGGAAAGGTTCGACCACACCAAGGGATACAAGTTCTCCACCTACGCCTCGTGGTGGATACACCAGGCAATTTCGAGGGCGCTTCTCGATCAGACCAGGACCATAAGGGTCCCCGTCTACGTCCTCGAGCAGGCCAGCAAGGTCTACAGGATAAGCTCCATGCTCCACAAGGAAATGGGCAGAAAGCCCCTTCCCGAAGAGGTGGCCGAGGTAGCCGGTATATCGGTCGAGGGCGTAAAGAGGATTCTCGAATCCACGAACGACGCCGCCAGGCTCGATACCCCCATACTCGACGGCGAGAAGACGACCCTTCTCGATTTCATATCGGACGACAAGTCGCCCGCCCCTGATTCCATAATGGCGAGCACCGCGCTCACCCACGAGATCAGGGACGCGCTCAACATCCTGACGCCCAGGGAAGAAGAGATAATCAGGCTCAGGTTCGGCATCGATCAGGACTGTACTTACACCCTCGACGAGATAGGCAGAAGGTTCGATCTCACGAGGGAGCGCATCAGGCAGATCGAAAAGAGGGCGCTCGAAAAGCTGGCCACGTCCGAGATGGGCGAGATACTGAAAAGCTTCCTCGCGCGCTGACGCCGCCGGGGCTTCACCGGACCATTACACTCGAGAAGCATTTTTATATACGAAGCCCGGCGGGCGCTCAAACCCGCCCCGGGGCGATTGTGTTTGCGCGCCTTATAGTGTAATTTCCCTAATGAAATGAAACCCGTCCCCCCTGTCATAGTAATCGGGATGAGCCGTTCCGGCACCACAATGCTCACGAAGATGCTGGACGAGCTCGGCCTCTATGCGGGTAAAAAACTCACCGACAACCACGAAGCCGTTTTTTCAGAGAGCTAAACGACTGGCTCCTCACGCAGTGCAGCGGAGGCCTCGAAAACCCGGGGGTGATCCGCTACCTCCTCGAAGACCCCGAGGCCAGGGCCCTTTACGGAGGGTTCGTCGAATTCACGATGAAAACACCCAGGGCGATATCGTTTCTCGGACTCGCCGATTATCTCAAATACCGCACCCCGGCCGCGCTCGACGTGCCCTGGGGGTGGAAAGACCCGCGGAGTACCTTCACACTGCCCGTTTGGCTCGACCTCTTCCCCGACGCGAGGGTAATCCACATATACAGGCATCCCCTCGACATCGTAAACAGCCTCAGGACGAGGCGCAGAAAAGGGCTCTCCCGGCTTAAGGACAAGGGCGGCTTGTCCGGAACGCTCTACAAATATTTTCTGGTACGCCGGCATATAGGCACGAGTAAGATCTTCACCGACCTGCGCGGGGCCTCGCTCGAAGAGGGGCTTCTAATGTGGGAGGAGTACATGGCCGAGGCCCGGAGGCACGTCTCGGGGCTCGGCGACAGGGCTATAGAGGTCAGGTACGAGGACTTCCTTGCAGACCCGGTCCCCGTCCTTAAATCACTGTCCGATTTCTGCGGGCTCTGTCCCGCGCCGATGGAGATAGAAAAAACGGCCGGCGGCGTAAACGAAACGCGCCGCCTCGCGTTCCTCAAGGACCCCGAGCTCAAGGAATATTCGATTGAAGTTTCGGAAAGGCTGAAGCCCTACGGCTACTAGGCGCTTCTACAGGTTTCTTATTTACTCTTCTTGAGCAGCTCGCCGAATCTCATAGCCAGAAGCATGTCCCCGGATATTTTCACCTTCCCCGTAAGTAGCGCATTCTCGGGCGAGAGTTTCCCGTCAAAGAGGTTCACGAAGTGCTCGTCCTTCGTCTCTATCCTGCACTCCGCCTCGCCTTCCTCCTCTCTTACTCCTACCGACCCGGGCCTGAAATCTATGAGCCACGTTC
>JBFWTW010000208.1:0-5226 GCA_050247635.1 Candidatus Dadabacteria bacterium
ATAATATATATTATCGGACGTTGAATCTGTGATGCGGGAAATGCTGGGGTAATCCCGGGAGGATGTCTCATTCCCGGAGCGAAACGACGTTTAGAGACTTGCCGAGTGTTTCCCTTGCAAGCTCGATCAGGTGCGCATGATGCGTGAAGAAAAGCACCTGCGTCTTTCGGGATAGCTCACCGAGAAGTTTCAGTCCTGCCGCCGAGCGCATGTCGTCGAAGTTGATGAAGAGATCGTCTGCAACGAATGGCAGCGCGTTCGATCTTTCGAGGTAGTCTTCTATGGCCGCAATACGAAGCGCCAGATAAAGCTGGTCCGCCGTGCCGTCGCTCATGCCCGGGATGCCGACCATTTCTCCGCCCGGCCTGAGCCCGATGATCTGAACGCCGTCGTGCTCGTCGATCTCGGTGTCGAGGCCGCTGAACGACCCGTTCGTGAGCGCGGCGAAGTGCCCGGACGCACGGCTTATCATCGGGTCCTGGTTCTCCTTCCTGTAGCGCTCAATGGCCCATTCGAGCATCGTCGCGGCCGAGCGTATCCTGACGTACCGCTCTGTGATGTGCGCCATTTCGGCGATCGCGGATTCCTTCCGGGCGGCGGCTTCGGCGGCGCGTCCGTCACCGCCGACGGCTTCGAATTCGTCTTTTCTCCGGGACAGCTCACCAGCGGCATTCTTAATCTTTTCGTCAAGCTCGGTTCGCCGCTCCTCCAGCTCGTCTATAAGGTTTCTGACGCTGGCGATATCGGCCTCTTTGCATTCCTTCAAGAGCTCTTCGAGCGTGAGCCCGTCGCCGTCCTGGACGAGCCCATCCGTGAGGCTTCGCTTTTCGTTTTCGAGCTCTCTAAGCCTGTTCGATTTCAGGATCGCTTCTTTTAATTGCGCCGGGTTTTCCGCCCGGGCTGACCTTTGAAGGAAGCTAATAGTTTCGCGAGCCGCCGCGGCGGAGTCTCCTGCCTCTTTAATTTTCCGTTCGAGCTGCGCTATATCTTTTTCCTTTTCTTTCCTTCGCTCGTCGGTGCGCTTCGCTTCTGCAAGACGGCGCTCGAGCTCGATTACGGCGTTCTCGGTATCTCCCTCGCCGGCAAGATCTCTAGCGGATATACTCACGAACTTTTTAACGTCCTCTGCCAGATTCTCTATGTCGCGTTTAATCTTTTCGATGCGCTGGTGGCGGAGCTCGTTTATCCTGACGGCCTTTTCCCTCATCTCTTCTATGGCATCGAGCCTGGATGCAGCCTCGGCCGCGCTGGTGCTTTCGGTAAGGCCGAGCGCCTGAACGGCTTCCTTCCATTTCGCTTCCCAGCGCGTTTTTTCTTCCTCCGCCGTTTTAAGATCGCGCTGCTTGCGCTCGGCTTCGGCCTTCGTTTCCCCGAGCCTGTTTTCGAGCCCCTTTCTCTTCACCGCGTCTTCGCGTAGGTTCGCGAGAACATCAGCAGCCGCCTCTATGACGACGCCAAGAGGCTTGTCTTCGAACTTCCCTATCTCGACGCCGAGCGGCGAAAGCTCGCCGAGTATAAGGGCCTTCGTCTCCGCTTCTTTTTTCTGTAGTGCATCGAGCTTGCGCGCCGCCGCTGCGCGCTCTTCCGAGAGCCTCGTTATTTCGTTCCTGTCGTCGAGCCATGCGAGCATCGACTCGGGCGGCAAGGGGTCGAAAGGCGCACCTTCCCACATCTCCTTCCACGCTTTATCGAGGGCCTCCGATTCGGCGGTGAGCGCCCTCTCCTCTTCGCGGAGTTTTGCGAGCTGCTTTTCCTTGTCGTCTATGTGCTGCGATATGGTGGCTATTTCCGCGGTTGACTGTGCGTTGTCGAACCGGCGGTCGGCCGTTCTGTCGGCCTCCGAGACGGCTTCTTCGTAGGCGGCGGGAATGTCCCTCCGCTCGTCGGTGAAAGCGGCTATGTCGGAATCGGGCACGGGCCCGCCGTCCACGTAGTACCGCTTTACGAGGTTCCACCCGGCGTCCCTACGTTCGCGGGCCTTGGCAAGCTCCTCGGGCGAGACGGCGTCTCCTTCCTCTACGAGACGGTTGCGGGCGCTTCCGTATTGCTCTATATCCCGCTCCGTGCTCCTTATATTATCGGCGCATTCCTTGACCCTCCGGTCGAGGGCGTTTCTGTCGCTCTGGTTCTTCAGCATGGCTTCTCGCGGAGGCGCGGGGATCGCCCCAACGTCCGCGTCTCCCGCCTGCGGATTGAGGGACTTCAGACGACGCCCGACGGCGTCACTTGCAGATGCGAGCTCCATTTCGGCGGCCTGGATCTGAGAGGCCGTGTCGCCGCCCGCACGGGCCGCCTTTACGACGGCTTCGAGGCTCGAAGCGTCACGGGGTTCGCCCATGCCGGTTATTTCGCGGGCAATACCGGCGGCCTGGGATTCGGCCTCTTCGAGAGCTTTTTTCGCGCCGGAGACTGCGGAGAGAATTCCTCCGCGAAGGCCGAGGTGCTTCCTAGCCGCGGCGACCTTAAGCCTCTCGGGCAAGCGTCCGACGAGGCTTTCTACGTCGTCCCCGTTCCAGCCGGCTTCGCGCGCCAACCTCCCGAAATCGGCTTCCTCGACGGCGAGCTCTGCCTCGCGGTTGGGGAGGTCCGCCCTCTCCTTCCTGACCTCTATCCGGCGGTCGCGGAACGACAGAATAATGCTCTCGCGGAGGAGGAGCTCCTCATCGAATTTCATCCCTTCGAGCTCGGCCCGGGCTTCCTTTATCTGGAGCCCGAAGGCGTCCGCCAGACGCGACGACTTTTCGAGCTCGCGCTCTGCGTTCTCGAAGCGTTCGAGCGCTTCCTCGGGGAGCTTTACGACGCCGCGCGATTCTGAAATCCCTCTCTCGATGTCCAAGAGCTTCGCCGCGTCGGCATAGACCCGGCGTATCCTGTTCAGCTTCGTAAGCTCGTGCGATATCTTTTTTCTCTCTTCGTCGAGCGCGGCGTAGTTTTTCCGGGCCTCGTCGAACGCCTGCCTTAGCTCCTGCCATTTAGCCGCAGTGACGGTATGCTCGCGTATTGCCTTCTCGGCTTCCTCGAGCCGTTCCTGGGCCTGATAGTATTCCCTGTGCGCAGCCCTTCTCGGGCCCCAGAGAGAGTCGGCCTCGGCCTTTAGCTCCTCCAGCTTCTTCCTGAGCCCGGAAAGCCCGGTCCCGGCGGAGAAGAGCACCTGTCCCGCTTCGTTCTGTGAGTCGAGTATTTCTTTTCCACCCTCGCGGAGCCGCCTGTGATCGAGGCTGAACATGCGCCTGAAGAATTCCTCGTCCGCCCCGCCCAGGTACGGCGCAAGGGCCCCCTCCCCTCCCCGTACGGGAGCGTCTTTCGGCGTGAGAAGCGTGTCCTTGTTGCCCTTCCGCCTTCGTATTTCGAGCTTCTCCGAGCCGTTTTCGAGCACGGCCCCTATCCGCATATCTTTATAGTCGTGGATGAAGTTGTATGGCGAGCTCTTGTCGATCCCGAAAAGGAGGTTTTCTATCGCGAGGAGCGCCGTCGATTTCCCGGCCTCGTTCGGGCCGAACAGGATGTGGATATCCATCTCGCCCGAAGGGAGCTCGATGGCCTTTCCGGTAAAGCAGCCGAAACCTATGAGGTCGAGTCGCAGTATCCGCATGGCTCAGTCTTCCCTCGCCTTGAGGAGGGCGCTCAGGTATTCGCGTGCGTGCTCCGCGAGCGCGGAATAGTCGGACCCGAGGGCGGCGCTCAAAACAGCGTCGTCTATGCTGTTCCTGAGGTCCGCCGGGAGCTTCGCTATCATATCGCCGAGATCGCTCCTGAGGAGCTTGTGGAGATCCGCGTCCGCCGCGGCCCCGCTCAGTATGTCGTGGAGGTCGCCTAGTATCTCCCCGGCGTCGGCATCCTCCCTGCGAAGGGGCTCTGTGGATACGACGACGCGCTCTATCCACGCGGCCTCCTCGCCGAACCCCAGCGCCACGGCGCGGGCCTCGGCCAGGATTTGCTCGGCGGATACCATGAGGCTTTCGTGTATCACCGCTGCGCCGCCGAGCTCTATACGGCACGCGAGCATGCGGCCGTCTGAGCCGCCGTCTATAGCTTCCTCAATCGCAATCCTAACGCGCTCGACGGCGTCGGACATCCGCTCGCAGCCCGAGGCATCGACCTTCAGTATCTCCCAGCGGACGACGTCCGTCCGGAGCGGCTCGAACGAGGTTATTTCGTTGTCCTCGACGGTTATAAGGCGCCCGCCCTTGGGGCCTGTCTCGCGGATGTGCCGCCCCTGGAGGTTCCCGGGAAAGACTATGTGGGGCCTTTCGTGGATCACGCTTCCCTGATGGACGTGGCCGAGGGCCCAGTAGTCGTATCCCCTGGCTACGAGCTCGCCTATGGCGCACGGCGCATAATTCGCATGACCCTCCATGCCTCCCAGCCCCGTATGGAGGACGCCGATGTTAAATGCCCCGGGGACGGGGTCCGGGTAAGCGGCGGCGAGGTTCTCGGTGACGTCCCGTTTGTGGTATCCCTGACCGTGGAGGGCAGCGCCTAAATCTTCGAGCACGAACGTCTCGGGCTTTTTCGCGGAGAATATCTTCACGTTCCCGGGGAGCGTGAGCCGCCTTGTGATCTGGCTCTCGGCGTCGTGGTTGCCGAATAGGATGAACGCCGGGATCCCCGCACCGGCGAGGCGGCCCATCTGGGCAACGAAGAAGAGCCCCGTCTGGTAATCGCGCCAGTCGCCGTCGTAGAGGTCGCCCGCTATGACGACGAAGTCCACCTCTCTTTCCACGGCCTCCGTGACCAGGTTCGCGAAGGCCTTGCGCGTCGCCGTCCGTATGCGCTCGACTGCCGGGCCTTCCATGCCCTCGAGCCCCCTTAGCGGGCTGTCGAGGTGGATGTCGGCCGTGTGTATAAAGCTGAAAGATGCCAAGTGGCTTACGTCTCCAGAGGTTCAGAAGTTCGTGAAAAGATTATAGCATGACACGGCGGCCGGGCGCATCCCGGCGGCCTAAAATTATGATTACTTTGCATCGGGAAACATGTATCATATTTACCGGTTTCTGACGCATACCCTTCACCCGGGCATGCGCCGCTTTGCGCGTGCCCCCCTATGACAAGCTCGGGAGTTTGAGCCGTAGGACTATAGGCCCGGCACGGGCGATAATCGACAAAGGGAGACGATACACTATATGGAATTTCTGGCGGGAGCTTTAACGGTCGATGTAATGGGGAAAGATCTCTGGATGTGGATTCTTTTCCTCGCCCTGGTGCTGACGCTTCTTGCGCTCGACC
>JBFWTW010000209.1:0-5220 GCA_050247635.1 Candidatus Dadabacteria bacterium
CGACGATACCGGGAAGGTACTTCGTCTTCTACTTCAACAGCTCGCCCTTCATGCGCGACTATACGAAGCGGATAGGCATCCCGGCCGAGGAAGGCATGACCACGACGACGGTAGAGGACGGCAAGCTGACCGCTACGCTAACAGTAGGCGGCCAGAAATTCATCGAATCGACGGCCGAGGTCGGGAGCGAGCTCGGTAATTTCGGCGGGGGTCATCTGAATTACTTCGGCCTCCTCGAAACGGAGAAAGACGGCAAGACGGAAAAACAGGTCGTCAAATATCCGATACCCTGGAACGGCGGCACCGTCGATATAAAGAACCCGAAGATAACCTTTTCCGCCCCCGAGGACCATCCGCTCAACAAAATAAAGCCCCAGGGTGACCCGGTCTGGGCCATATGGACCAAAGGCAGCTTCGTTTATCCGCAGTACGTGGTTGTCGATTAATTAAATTTGATAGATATCCCCCGCAGCGTGAATACGCTGCGGGGGACGTTTATAGGTGTCTGAAAAGGGCGGCACTGCCGCCGGTTCCCCGAATACAGGGGTCGTAAGGCCTGACTTCGCGAATCGGCTAATTCGTCTGCATGCCCTGAACCTTCTTCATCAAGTCCGGGTCCTGCTGCACGGCTTTCGCGATCTGCACATATCTGTTTACATCCAGCCCTTCATCTTCGATAGCCTTAACCTGCTCGGTTTGAACCCCCTGCTGTATGGTCTGCACTTCCTTCATCGCTTTATTGTAGTTATCGAGCTCTTTCTCCGATACTTTATTCTCCGTGTCGGCGGCTGGGTTCTGCTGAAGGGTATTTATCTCTACGAAGCGGTCGGGCTCGAGCCCTTCATCCTGAATGGCCTTTACCATTTCGCCTTCTGACTCTTTCTGTATCTTTTCTACCTTGACGGCCGCTTTGACAAAGCTCTCAAGCTCCTGATCGCTTATGTTGGCGTCCGGGGCTTTCTGCTGTAACGCCGGCTGCTGCTGTGCCGGGGGGGCTTCCTGCGCGTATGCCGGATACACTCCTGTAACGACAAACATCAAAACAAACGAAAAAAACATCTTGCGAAACATAAACTGCCTCCTGTATGTCTTTATTCCCAAGGCTAAATGACGGCATATGTCATCTCAAGCATTTTTTCGGAGCCGGCCAAGCGGTTCGCTCCGCCCCCGGCAGATCAAAATTCATTCGCCTCAGCACCCGCGGCTCCCCCGGCACGGCCGGCACAGGCGGGTAAATTCGCATTGCTTTATAAAGACGTTTAGTGTATCGTTTCTACAAACGTGGGCTGTATGGGATCCTTGGATTGAATCCAATCTTCTACTGAGGTCTGCATAAAAAATACTTGGCAGACCTTTCTGAATCTATACATTTCCTTACCCAGATTGGACCTACTGCCGGGCTGTATGGGAGCTGGATGCGCAAACTCAGGGTAGGAATAATCGATTTTATAACGAAATCCCCCAATCACTCTATCTGGGCGCGCGTAATGCATGCGAATTTCATGGGCATCATGCCGCAGGTCATCGCAAAATGGAGCGAGGACGCGGGGCACGAAGTCCAGTATTTTATATTCACCGGCCTTGAAGATCTTGCCGAGGACGCGCCGAAAGACGTCGATATGGTCTTCATAAGCGCGTTCACACAGTCAGCGATCCAGGCCTACGCCCTCAGCGGAAAGTACAGAAACGAAGGCGTGGTCACGGTTCTCGGCGGTCCACATGCCAGGTGCTATCCCGAAGACGCGGTGAAATACTTCGATTACGTGCTTGGGATCACGGACGAGGAGCTTTGCCGGAGCGTACTCAAGGACTGTAAACACTACACGCCAGTCGGTGTGCACCTCTCCGCCAAAAGCTCGCCCAAGCATCTTCCGGGGGTCAGGGAGCGCTGGAAGTTTATTTCCAAGGCGCTCGAAAAGACGACCCGGCTGTTCAAAGTCGTACCCATGATAGGGAGCCTCGGATGCCCCTACACCTGCAGCTTCTGCATCGACGCGAACGAGCCCTATCAGCCGCTCGATTTCGATGCCCTGAAAGATGACCTGAGATTCGTTTTGACGAAAATCAAACGTCCGCTCGTGAGCTGGTACGACCCGAACTTCGGCGTCCGCTTCGACGACTACATGAACGCGATAGAAGAGGCGGTGCCAAGGAACAGCATCGACTTTATAGCCGAAAGCAGTCTCTCGCTTTTGTCCGAGCCCCATCTGAAGCGCCTCCGCGACAACGGATTCCAGGCCCTTCTCCCCGGAATCGAATCGTGGTTCGACATGGGGAACAAATCGAAGACCGGCGCGAAGCAGGGTATCGATAAAGTAAATGTCGTCTCAGAGCATATAAATTTAATACTGAGTTATATTCCCTACGTTCAGACGAACTTCGTCGTCGGGCTCGACAGCGACAAGGGCCCGGAATCCTTCGAGCTGACAAAGAAATTCGTCGACAAGGCCCCGGCCGCGTTCCCGGCGTATCCGCTCATAACGGCCTTCGGAAGGGCCGCGCCCCTTAACCTCGAATACCAGAGCGAAGGCAGGGTGCTTCCTTTCCCTTTTCACTTTCTGAACAACAGCCATGCCTCTAACGTAAAGCCCAAGAACTACACCTGGCCCGAATTCTACGATCTCCTGATAGGCCTCGCCGAGTATTCGTATTCGTGGCGCGCCATATATAACCGTTTCCGCGCAACGCGTACGAGAATACCCCGGTGGATGAATTTTATGCGTGCGATTTCCACAGAAGGCTCGGGCAGGCTCAAGTACTACAGGAAGATAAGAAAGTTCCTCCACGAAGACGTACAGTTCAGGGCATTTTTCGAGGGAGAGACGGGGGTAATCCCGCAGTTCTACGTGGATATGCTAAAAAAAGACCTCGGAAAGCTCTGGCAGTTTCTCCCCGAGGGGGCGATTTACCACGACCCCAACGCCTATCTTAAATCAGAGATGGAAAAGAGGGAGAAAAAAGTCCAGACGGCATAGAGAAGCCTTTCTTATCCGCTGAGCTCCACCTTCGAAATCCTCTCCGGGACAATCGGACTCTCTAGTCTACTCTTATCAGTACGTCGTCGTACCTGTCGGATTTCCTGTAGTGCCCTTTTATTCTGGGATCATCCAGGTTATCGATTGCGAACGTGTTGATGACTTTGGGCTTTTGCTCCGAAATCAGCTCATATATATCGTATTCATACCCGGCAATATCCCTGTAGGCATCGAGACAATCGTCCGGGCCGACACAAAACCAGAAATAATCGATATCATCCCTATAGAGATTAATATTTATATTGCCGTCATAAATCTTATCGTTTTCTTCGGTCAACGATAACACGTAATTAAGCTTATCGAGCTGTTCCGATTGCATATCGTTTCGGAAAGACCTGTTTTGGATAACCGACGAAAAGTTGTGCATCAACCCCAGTGGTATGTATATAGCGAACAATATGACTATTAACCTGCTGATCCTGCTGTTGAATGCGGTATAGAGCGCATAGCTCCCGACTGCCCCGACCAGCGGCACGGTAAACAGGAAATACTGCCTCCAGAGATTCTTGTAGAGGAGAAGAACCGTTAAGATCAGGAGAGCCGATAATATAGCCAGCTGGCTGGCCTTGCCGGACCTGAGAAGTATGACCAGACCCACCAGGTATAGCATGCAGGCGATCCCGTTCTGACGAAATATCTCGACCATGAGAAAATGCTTTGAATGTCCCTGCGTCTGACGTATGTAAATGTTGAGCGTCCAGTTCATAACGAAATATTGTTCAAGGGCCCCGCTCAGGAACAAATAAGCATAGTACGGCAGAAGCGTAAGAATGAATATTGCCGCGAAGAAGAAGGCGTCTTTAATGCTGAGTCGTTTGCGGTATAAATCGTAAAGGAATAAAATCCCCATGGCGATGATTAGGGCGATGGCTTTTTGCAGGAAGAGAAACGACACGGCCAGGAAAACTGCGCTCAACGCCAGACTCAATTTCGATTTATTCTCCGAATAAACCAGAAAGAAATAAATCGACAGCAGGCCCGCAAGTGTCTGGGGCACATCCGGCCTCACCTCGATCGCCTCACCGTAAAATGCCGCAACAGTGGATGTCAGGATGACGCTGATAACGGCGATCTCTCTGTTCCCGAACGATCTCATTGCGATGAGATAAGTTACGAAAAGCATTCCCAACATCATCAAATACATCAGAAAACGACTGGCGTGTATCGAAGCCGCCGTTTCTCCAAATACCGAGATGACCGGTACAAGCAAATAACTCAGAAACGGATGATGATGTTGAAAAAAATCGACGTAGATCTTCTGCCCTTGAAGCATCTTCCACGAAGTATGTATGTGCTCGAATTCGTCGTGGCTGAACGCCGTATAATGAGAATGCGCAAGAATGAGCGCCATAATTACGGCGAATATGCTCCATAGTGTGAGCGACCAGAGTTTATCTTCGTTTGTCTTTTGCATTGAAAGCTTCCATCGGGGAGCCCGGGTTCAAAGCTCAGTCTTCGACAACGTGGCTTTCGAAAATTTTCCGATATCCGAGCCACTTGCTTAAATCGAAGCTCCCTTTGTCGTCGAGGCAATCCACGGCTGCGTAAGCCATGTACAAAGCATGGTGCGTGTTGTCGTGGGCAAAAAGACCCTGACGTCCGAACGTGAGGAGATTGCCGATTCCTTCGATGTAGTTATCCATGGATTCGAAATGCTTCTCGTAACCTATGTCATAGATAGGGTAAGCGCTGGCGAGTCTTCGGGCCTCGACATTGAGGACTTTCGACGTCACCGGTATACCGGCTGTTTTCAGGGAATCGAGCACGACTTCCCCGAGCTCCTCGCCGCTCATGCCCCAGTAATCGTCCGCCGTGCTGCAGGGCAGCTCCGCGCAAAGCGCCGTAACGCCGCCCGGGCTCCGGGTGTCCGAATAATTTTTGGGCTCGGACAGCCTCGTTATCGGGATATCCGCTTCGGGGAAATAATGCGCATCGTATTCCGTGAACATGTCCTGCTCGAGAACGAGATATACGAGTATCATCGACCTGAATCTCATCTTCGAAGCCGAAGCCAGCACTTCGTCCGGCGCGCCCGGCCTGAGAGCGCGGGTCAGGACCGTAATTGGTATGGTCGACCAGACGTAATCGGCGTTTATGCTGTGAGCTGCCGAATCACGCTCGTAGGTCACCGAACCCACCTCTCCATCCTTCGTATGTATATCCGTAACTTTGGACCGGAGAAGAA
>JBFWTW010000210.1:0-5194 GCA_050247635.1 Candidatus Dadabacteria bacterium
AGCGTCAGGATTTTCCTTCGCCCACTCTCACTGCCGTGTAGATAGTGTTGTTACCGCGCTTGACGAGGAAGAGTGCGGTATCCCCCGGCTTTACGGCGGCGAGCGCGGCCTTGTAATCCTGAAGCGTTTTTATTTCTTTCTTGTCGAGCTCGACTATAACGTCGCCCGGCCTGAGACCGGCATCGAGAGCCGGGCTGCCGCGCCGGACGTCGGCGATTATGACTCCCTTGTCGGTGTCGAGATTAAAGCGCTGCGCGAGCTGGGGATCGAGCGGCCTTACGATAAGGCCCAGGCTGTCCTCCGTGTCTTCCGTCGCCTCGGCCTGCGCTTCGTCGTCGGGGAACTCGTCGAGCTTGACCTTTAGGTCCTTCCGTTTGCCGTCCTGAATGAGCTTTACGTCGACTTCAGTCCCTGGAGACGTTACGGCAGCTAGCGTTGTGAGATCGGAGATGTCGTCTATCTTCTTACCGTCGAATTCGACTATGACGTCGCCTCTCTTGATGCCGGCCTTGTCCGCCGGGCTTCCGGCCGTGACGTCGCTCACGAGCGCGCCCTGGTCCTCGTCGAGTCCGAGGCTCGAAGCGAGCTCGGGGGTGAGCTTCTGTACGTAGACTCCGAGCCAGCCCCTTACGACCTTACCGCCATCTTTTAACTGCTCGATGACAAAATGGGCCATGTTCATCGGGATGGCGAAACCTATGCCCTGCCCCTGTGCGACGATCGCAGTGTTGACGCCCACGACCTCGCCCCTGAGGTTAAAGAGCGGCCCCCCGCTGTTGCCCGGGTTGAGTGACGCGTCGGTTTGTATGAAATCGTCGTATGCGCCCAGCCCGAGGGACCTCCCCTTGGCGCTGACTATGCCCGCCGTGACGGTGTATCCGAGACCGAACGGGTTACCAATAGCGATGACCCAGTCGCCTATCCTGAGGTTGTCGGAATCACCGTACTTCACCGCCTGCAGCTTGCCCTTGGGTTCGAATTTAATGACGGCGAGGTCCGTTTTAGGATCCCGGCCGATTACTTTCGCTTCGTACTTATCGCCGTTTTCGAGGATGACGCTTATGTCCGTGGCCTTTTCGACTACATGGTTATTTGTAACAACGTAACCGTCTTCGCTGATGATGAACCCCGAGCCGAGACCCTGGCGCTGGAACTCTTCCTGCGGCTGCCCCTGGAAGAATTTATCGAAAAATTCCTCGAACGGGTCGTTGGGGCCGAACGGCGAGCGCCTCTGGCCCTGCTGCCCGAAGCCCCTTTGCTTTACGACGCTCGTCGTGCTGATGTTTACGACCGAGGGTTTGAGCACCTCGGCGAGATCCGCAAAGGACGGGAATTCCGCGACGGGAAGTTTTTTTACAGCCTCGGCGGCTTCTTTGGCCGACTCCGGAACGGCCTTCGCCGGCTTCTCGGGTTGTGACTGTTTTTCAGCAACGGGCGCTGTGCTTTCAGGAGTTTTATCTTCCGTTCTTCTCTCGCATCCTGCCGAGAGAAGAAGTATCAAAAGCGGGAAAATTACTAAGAGTGCGGTAAAACGCTTCATTGAAAAGCCTCCTCGATGTGAAGGAAATAGGATATGAGAAATAATATAGCCACCAAAAATCCGGAGGCAAGAATTAATTCAGGAAGCGGTTTCCAATATGATGCACAGGGAAAAAGACGTGAGAAAAGGCGGATTTACACATAAACAAGGCATGGAAAGATGAAATTTCGGAGGCAAGTCAGGGAAAAAATTCAAAAAATAAGTTCATTCTTTTTGCCGTAAATTACGAATGTATAACCCGGAGAGCAAAGAAAAAGTGAATGTTGCCGTACCGGAGAAATATCTTTTAGTCCGCGCACTTTCACTGTACATCTGCGGGCGATTTCATCGCCGCATACGGGCCGCGAAAACCGGAATCCCACCCGGCGCACGATAGCCCCCCTGCAAAACCCGCCCTTTAAAAAAACGCCTCGGTCGATTACAATCAGAACTTAAATCTAAAGAATTCAGCCATCGCCACGGCCGGAGGAGAAACCTGAATGCTCTATTCGACCAAGGAGCTCACGGAGCTCAACGACAATATATCCACCCACATGTCGATCATTTCCGGATGCATGATGGATACGGAGAAATACGGGAAATTGCTGCTGGCATCCCCTCCCCGCTCGCGCTATCCATACATATATCCCAGGGACTCCAGCTCTTCGGCGGCGCTTTTAAGAAGGATCGCGGGCTCTCTCCATCACTATGACAGCGCGGGTCAGGCCTACGAGATGCTCGAATCTATGGCCCACTTCATTAAGGATGCGGCCTCCCCCGAAGGGGCGTGGGGGCAGCGTTACGGCATCGACGGAAAGAACATGAGCATCTACAAACAGGAAGATAACATAGCGCACGGTATTTCGATAATTTGCAACTACCTCCTAACGGCACAACATCTGCAAAAGGAAGTCCCCGATCTAGAGGATTTCCTTGCGTGTGTGAACAAGGCGCTCGATTACGGGTACACGGAGCTTTACGAAAAAGAGCTCAATCTCTTCTATTCGACTACCGCCATACACGAATCGGCAATGGAGGAGGGATATACGTGCTGGGTTAATTTTTCGTTCCTGTACGCATATTCCCTTGCGAGCGAGGTCGCGCAGAAGGTAGACGAAAATGGCATTATTTCCCCTACGCATTTAAATTTCAGGCAGCATTTCCTCTATACGGTAAACGAGCTGTTCATGTCGGGGAACAGGTACATACGAAGAACGGACCCCTTCGGCACAATGGACATGAGGCCGGACTTTACGCTCCTGAGCCCGTTTTATTACGGATTCCTACATTACACGGAAGAGATGAAAAGGAGCGTGATGTTCCTCGAAAAGCAGCTCTGGGACCCGGAGCTCGGCATGATAATGCGCTATCTGCCGTTCTATAAGGACTTTTCGACACACGTCCACGCGGGCAACGGCCCGTGGCTTCAGTACACTGCTATTCTCGCCCAGTATCACTATTGGAGCGGCAACAAGAAGCGCGGAGACGAGATACTCTCCATAATCGATGGGTATAGGGGCGAGAAAGGTGAGATACCCGAGCATTTATCGACTAGGCAGAGGTTCGAGGAGTTCATGGATCGCGAATGGAAGACCGGGATCGACTTCCAGAAAGAATTCTATAAGGACATACTCCTCGACGACGTCGATTTCAATACCATACTCGAAGAAGCCAACAACATGGACCGCTCTTACAAGGACACGGCCAAGATAGCGATGCACCCCGACCCCCGGCAGAGGGAGGGCGGATATATACAGTTCGCGGCGCCGCTCACGTGGTCGCACATAGAGTACATGAGGGCGCTTTTGGTGCGTTCGGGCGATTGGTGGAAGATAGACGGCGCATAAAATCGGGAAGTTTGATGTTTAGAGTTATTGCCGGCCGGGGCAGACCGTTCAGTATACATAATCCACGATGCTGCCGATCCTAAGCCAGAGCCTCGCCAGAGGGTTTAGTATCCAGTTGTCTCCAGTGAAGACGGCCACGCTCGCCGAGCCGCCGATCCTGAGCTCGTATTTCTCGTGGTCCATGTCCGTTATCCTGAGACGTACGGGAAAGCGCTGTGAGAGCCTTACCCAGTTCCCGGCGTCTTCGACCATCGGGAGATCGCCCGAGGGAATCCCCTGCCCCGCCAGCACGCCCCAGTCCGTGCTCTCGACAACGGCCTTGAAAATCTTCCCCGGATAGAGCGAGATGCTGACCTCGGCCTCCTGGCCGGGCTTTATCCGCCCGACGCTGTTCTCCCTGAAATTCGCGACGATCCGCCAATTGCCGTCGTCGACGAATGTGAGGACCGCGTCGCCGGCCTTGATGTAGGAGCCCACGACGAGCTGGAGATTGGTGACGTACCCGTCCGAGGGCGCGTAGCAGACCGTCTGTTCAAGGTCGTATTCGGCAAGAGCGAGGCTCGACTCCGCCTCTTTTATTATCGCGTACTCGTCGTCTATTTTGTACTCGAGAGCCTGGCGGGCCTTGTCGAAATCGGCCCTGGCCTGGTTGAGCGTAGCCCTTCGGGCGTTGACCTGCTGGAGGGCCTTGTCGAGCTCGAGCCTGGCGACGTAGTTCTTTTCGGCGAGCGGCTTGAGGTCGCCGTAGTGCTCGTTCGCGTAAGCGAGGTCGGCCTCGGCCTGTTTTATGACCTCGGATGCGGCGGCGATGTCGCTATTTAGCTCGTCTATGTTCTGGCGCGTCTGGACGAGCTTGGCCCGAAGCTGCTGGGCCTGGTACTCGTAAGGCCGCGGATCGAGGCTGAAAAGCTTCTGTCCCTTTTTTGCCTGCTCGTTGTTACCGACGTAGATCTCGACCACGCGTCCGTCCACCTGGGGAGCGACCTGGAGGACGTAGGTTTGTATAAAGGCGTCGCTCGTATACGGGGTATACCTGTCCAGGAGGACGTAGTAGAAGATAAGGACGATGATAATGCAAACGACGAGAAGGACCCAGAACCTGACCGACGACGTCAGGCTTTTCGGATTTAACCGGGTCACGAAGTCCTTGAGGCTCATGGGCCGAACGTACCTCTATCCTCCGACAGCGGGCCCGCGGAAGAACCGCGGACGCACCGCCATTAAATCGTTACCAGCCCCACGGGCCGCCCATCCATCCCCAGTATCCGGGGGCGAACTCGGCTTCCTCCATCATTTCAGCCGTTTCCTGCTGCTCCTCGGCTATATTCGATTCCACCAGAAGCCTTTCGTAGCGGTTGTAGGCATCCTGATCTCCCGTCCAGACACAGCCGCAGTCGTCCGGGTCTGCGTACCAGTAGAGCGGTTTGTTGTCTTTCACCGAGAACTGGACCTTGTTCGGCGTAAGAGAGTTCAGCATGTCTTTTTCTTCGGGTGTGGTGGCGGGGACCATCTTGAAACCGGCGGCGCTTAGAAGGCTTTCGGTGCTAACGGTCTCTTCTGTCTTTATGGCCGCACATCCGATCAGGAACGAAAGCGCGAGAAACGCCGGGACAACAATTCTTAGATAGGTCATTAAAATTCCTCCTGAAATGTTTAACGGCTATGAAAGCCGAATCGATGCTTGCGATTTTACTTAAACCTAACACCTAAACGCGCGGAATTAAATAGGGTATCGCTAATGCGGATTCCCTTTTTTGTTATTCCATTTGACGGCGTTCTCGAGGGTTAGGCCCTGGACCAGTATGGAGAACACGACGACGATGTAGGT
>JBFWTW010000211.1:0-5144 GCA_050247635.1 Candidatus Dadabacteria bacterium
TCATTCGGTGCTGGCGGTGAAAACCCTGTCTATCGGTAACTTCACTGCGAGACTAAACGATAGACTAAGCATGTAGAGGCCTTATGAGTCTCTTTCTCGGACCCGGGTTCGATTCCCGGCGCCTCCAGACCTCACAAAGTGAGGTCTGCCGCGGCGTAGCTGAAAAGCGAAGCCGGGCAGTTCCGTGTAAAGAATATAGATCTAACGATAAAGCTGTAACGCCGGATTCATCCGATTTCCACTATGTATATATATTAGTCAGCGAAACCGACCCGGATCGTTATTACATAGGCACGACCGAGAACCCCGAGACAAGAATCAAGTATCACAATCAGGGAAAAGCGCCGCACACATCTCAATACAGACCGTGGCGGATTAAGAATGTCATATCCTTCAGATCGAAGGAAAAGGCTCTGGAATTTGAGCAATACCTGAAATCTCATTCAGGACGTGCATTCGCCAAGAAACACTTTTAACGAGTTTTTAGTCCTCTCGTTTTACAGCGTCTTCACGAACGCCACAAGCTGGTCCAGCGCCGCTCCCCATCCGTCGTGGAATCCCATTTCCTCATGCTGCTTTCTGCCCGCTTCCGTCGGGTGGAGGGCGATAGCCGTATATTTAGTTCCGCTCCCGTGCGGCTCGAGTAAAATCATAGCCGTGAAAAAGCTGCCCAGCATGTTGTTCGACGGCCGAGATGACGGCCTGTAGCCCGGTGCGAGCGCGTCCGTCCAGACGAGCCTCTCCTCCTCCACGACCTCGAGGTAGCAGCATTGATACGGATAGTCCTCTCCCTCAGGGGAGCGCATTACAAAGTAGAAGCCGCCGCCGGGACGGAGGTCGATTTCGCAGTCTACAGTTTGCCACGGCGCGGGCGTAAACCACTTCGTCACGTATTCCGGCGTTGTCCACGCCTTCCATACGAGCTCCCTAGGCACGTCTATGACGCGCTCCAGCATAAGGTCCAGCTTCGGATCGATATTATATTTAGTGCTTGCCATCATTCTTTCTCCTTGAGTTCATATAAGAAATTGTCGAGTTGATCGAGGCGCTTTTCCCAGAGTGCCCGCTGTCTTTCAATCCACGTTCCCGCCTCTTCGAGTGGCCCCGGAACGATCCTGTAAGTCCTCACGCGTCCCTTTTTCTCCGAGCTTACGAGCCCGCATTCCTCCAGCACGCCCAGGTGCTGCGTGAACGATGGCAGGGCCATGTCGAACGGCCTCGCAAGCTCGCTCACCGCGGCAGGCCCGCTACCGAGCTTCGCCAGAACCGCCCTCCGCGTCGGATCCGACAGCGCGTGAAATACCCTGTCGAGATGTATGTTATTGTTAGGCATGTGCCTAAGTATCTACGACGGCAATCCGTATGTCAATCGTAATTTTTATACTCACTTTTTTATTTGATACTGGTCTTGCGGAAAAGTTGCGGTGCTGCCCGGGCATCCCGTCTGAAGAACGCCTGGCATATAATCCGGTAATATAAATTTAATAACAGAAGCGGGGGGTACGCGACCATGGAAAAGAGAAAACTCGGAAACACGGACTTGTATACGGCTCCCGTAGTTCTCGGCGGCAACGTGTTCGGCTGGACGATAGACGAGAAGCAGTCGTTCGCGGTTCTCGACGAATTCGCCGGGCTCGGCTTCAACACCGTAGACACGGCCGACGTTTATTCCAGATGGGTACGCGGCAACGAAGGCGGCGAATCCGAAACCATCATCGGCAAGTGGATGAAGGAGCGCGGCAACCGCGACGATATACTCCTCATCTCCAAGGTCGGTTACGATATGGGCGAGGGAAAAAACATCAGCAAGGATTACATCCTGAGGGAAGTGGAGACATCACTCAAGCGTCTTCAGACGGACCATATCGATCTCTACTTCACACATCTCGACGACGACGTAACGCCCGTCGACGAAACGCTCCGGGCGCACGAGGAGCTCATAAAGGCAGGAAAGGTGAGGTGGATAGGGGCTTCCAACATTTCGCCCGAAAGGCTCGAAGACTCGCTCGCCGCGAGCGCCGCAAATGGCCTCCCGAGGTACGAAGTCTTCCAGCCCGAATACAACCTCTACGACAGGAAGGGATTCGAAGAGGGCGTCGGGCCGATATGCAAAGAGCATGGCCTCGGCGTCATAGTCTATTTCGCGCTGGCGAGGGGATTCCTCACGGGCAAATACAGGAGCGAAGACGACCTCGGCAAGAGCGTACGCGGCAGGGGAGTAAAAAATTACCTCGACGAGCGTGGCATACGCATCCTTAAGGCCCTGGACGAAACCGCCATAAAGCACGGCGTCTCGCAGGCCGCTGTCTCGCTCGCGTGGCTCATGGCAAAACCGCCGGTAACTGCGCCGATCGCGAGCACGACCAAACGCGAGCATCTGGATTCCTTCGCCCAGGCGGCGGCGCTCAGTCTAGGCGCCGACGACATGTCGCGCCTCGACGAAGCGTCGGCATATTAATCCGCCATTAAGCCGCTTGAAAACCGCAGTTGATGCTGCATCCTTTATAGCTTGCCGCGATACAGAAAATTATTAGCAAAGTGCATCTTTAGGCGGTGGGAATACTCAAATAACGTATGGATAACGCGATCGTCGTCGAAGGGCTCCGAAAGTCTTACGGAAAGCTGAGCGTCCTCGAAGGGATAGATTTCTCGGTCAGGCGGGGCTCCGTCTTCGGGCTCCTGGGCCCGAACGGCGCGGGGAAGACGACTACAGTCCGCATACTCAGCACTTTGCTCAAGCCCGACGGCGGACGCGTCACCGTAAACGGCCACGACGTCGTCGCGGACGCGCATAAAGTGAGGGCCAGCATCGGCCTCACAGGGCAGTACGCGGCTGTCGACGAATATCTCACCGGCGAGGAGAACCTTCTCATGATGGGCCGGCTCTACAGGCTCAGCATGTCCGACACGAAGCGCCGGACAGCCGAGCTTCTGGAGCAATTCGGCCTCGTCGATGCGGCCAGGCGCCAGCTCAAGACCTACTCGGGCGGCATGCGCAGGCGTCTCGACCTCGCGGCGAGCCTCATTGCGTCGCCGTCCGTGATATTCCTCGACGAGCCGACCACGGGCCTCGACCCTCGCAGCAGGCTGATAATGTGGGACATAATAAAGGAGCTCGCCGCCGGCGACACGACGATCCTCCTCACCACCCAGTACATGGAAGAGGCCGACAGGCTTGCCGAAGACATCGTCGTCATCGACAAAGGCACGGTCATATCACAGGGCACCCCGGACGAGCTCAAGGCCCGCGTGGGCTCCGAGCGCATAGAGCTCGTCATAGCCGAGGGCTCCGACTTCGCCGCCGCCCAAAGGGCTATATGCGCCGAAGGCGATTACGTCGATCCGAAGAAGCGTACGATAAGCGTCGCGACAAAGGGCGGCGTCGCCGAGCTGAAAGATATACTCGACAGGCTCTCCCGTGACGGGGTTGAAGTCGAAACGCTCTCGCTACACCGCCCGACGCTCGACGACGTGTTTTTAACACTAACGGGACACGCGGCGACGTCCGCCGAAGCGAACGGCAATTCCGATAAAGGCGAAGCGCCGGATGCCCAAGATACGAAAGAAAAGGAGAGGATAAAATCATGACGCCCCTTCCGCAGAAGGTCGAGCCCGCCCGCCATTCAGAGCTCTACTGGATGCTGAGCGATTCGTGGGTGCTCACGAGGCGGAGCATAAAGCACATCACGCGTAACCTCGACCAGCTCCTCTCGCTGATAATAATGCCCGTGATGTTCCTGCTGCTGTTCCGCTACGTCTTCGGCGGTGCGATAGACACGGGCGGGACGACGTACGTCAACTTCCTAGTCGCCGGTATTCTCGTCCAGACGCTCGCGTTCGGCTCAAGCAACACGACGGTGAACCTCGTCCTCGACCTAAGGCGCGGCATCATCGACAGGTTCCGCTCGCTCCCCATGTACAGCTCGTCGCTTCTTACTGGGCACGTCCTGGCCGACCTCTTCCGGAACACGATCTCGGGCCTCATCATGGTTGCCGCCGGCCTCGCGGTAGGGTTCCGTCCGACCGCCGATGCAGGCGAATGGCTCAAGGTGCTCGGGCTTCTCCTTCTCTTCACGTTCGCCATATCGTGGTTCTGCGCCATTCTGGGCCTCCTGGTAAAGAGCCTCGAAGCCGCACAGTGGATGAGCTTCATATTCATAATGCCGCTCACGTTCGCATCGAGCGCGTTCGTCCCGACGGACGGCATGCCGACTGCGCTCAAGGTATTCGCCGAGAACCAGCCGTTCACGGTGGTCATACAGGCCATGCGAGCATGGCTCGTCGGAACCCCCATAGGCAACGACGGCTGGCTGTCCATCATCTGGTGCATAGGCATCACGGCCGTGTGCATGCCTATAGCGGCGTGGCTCTTCAGGCGTCAGGCACGCTTCCCCGCTCTCTAACCCTCTTACCCCCGGATCCCAGCGAGTCCATACCTCGGTAGGGGAGGGCTCCGTGCAAATATTTTCTGTATATTCTTAGCCCAATGCTTGACTGGCCATCTTTTCCCTGAACAATTATCTTATTCGATTTATTAGCTCTGATGAAGGTACTCACCACGTTTAAACATATATTTCAGCCAATCATTATCGTATCGAAGACCGACGTAAACACAGCACGCCCGCTCCCCAGCGGTTGATTGCGGCGGGCCGGAAACCAAGCTCGGCACAAGATTCGACCCATTTAATCCACTCGTTCACAAAAGCAACGGAGAGCGATGCTTAAACCCAAGCTGTTTACGACACTCGAAACTTATAACAAGAAATTTTTCATGGACGACCTATTCGCCGGCCTGACGGTCGGCGTCGTCGCGCTTCCTCTCGCTATGGCTTTTGCCATAGCGAGCGGCGTCCCACCCGAGCGCGGCCTCTTCACGGCCATCATCGCCGGGTTCCTCATATCCCTTCTCGGGGGGAGCCGCGTCCAGATAGGCGGGCCGACCGGGGCCTTCGTCGTCATAGTCGCCGGTATCATGGCCGAGCACGGCTACGACGGCCTCGTCTACTGCACCATAATGGCCGGGTTCTTCCTTATAGCCCTCGGCTTCAGCAAGATGGGCGGCCTCATAAAGTTCATTCCGTTCCCCGTCATAACGGGATTTACGTCAGGCATCGCAGTCGTCATATTCTCGACGCAGATAGATC
>JBFWTW010000212.1:0-5130 GCA_050247635.1 Candidatus Dadabacteria bacterium
CGAGGGTGTCGTTATTCCTGAACGCCTCGAGGCTCCCGCGCGCCGCTGCGCAGGCTCTGGGAGTCCCGGCGTAACTATGGCCGTGGTAAAAGGTTTTGAACTCTTCGTACTCCCCGAGGAACGCACCGTATATCTCCTCGGTCGTGATGGTCGCCGAAAGCGGCAGATAACCACCTGTCATCCCTTTGCCGAGGACGAGTATGTCGGGCGTCACGCCCTCGTGTTCGCAGGCGAACATCTTGCCCGTCCTGCCGAACCCGGTAGCGACCTCGTCGAGTATCAAAAGAACGTTGCACTCGTCGCAGTATTCACGGACGCGCTCAAGGTATCCCTCGGGCGCGACTATCATGCCGCCAGCCGCCTGGACGTAGGGCTCCATTATCACTGCGGCGATTTCGTCGCCGCGGCTTTTGAGAATTTTCCCGAGCTCGTCTGCGCACGCGATACCGCAGGAGGGGTACTCTTTCCCGAGCGGGCATCTGTAGCAATAATAGGAAGGCGCTCTCAGCGTGTCGAAAAGGAGCGGCTTGAATTCGCCGTGGAAGAGGTCTATACCGCCGACGGACACGGCGCCAAGCGTGTCGCCGTGGTAGCCGTTATCGAGGCACAGGAACTTCGTTTTCCCGGGCTTGCCCTTTCTCTGCCAATACTGAAACGCCATCTTGAGCCCGGCCTCGACAGCGCTGGCGCCGTCGCCGGAGTAAAAGACCTTCTTTAGCCCTGGCGGGCAAATGTCGACGAGCTCCTTTGCGAGAAGCGCCGCCGGGGCATTCGTCACCCCGAGAAGCGTGCTGTGCCCGAGCGTATCGACCTGCTCTTTTATCGCGTTATCTATTTCGGGGACCTTGTGGCCGTGTATGTTAACCCAGAGAGACGAAACGCCGTCTATATATTTCCGGCCTTCGGAGTCGAAAAGATAGGCACCCTCCCCGCCGACGATGACGACAGGGTCCTTCTCTTCGTACTGTTTCATCTGGGTAAAGGGGTGCCAGACGAATTCCCTGTCGAAAGCCCCAATCTGTTTCGTTTTATCCGGCATAGTAGACTTCGCTGAAATCGAGGGCCGGTTACGAGACCCGGAAAGAAACGAGACCGGAAGCCGTCAGTTTACATCTCTTCTGATCGGCATTTCAAGGTCGTCGAGCATCCTGAGGTCTTCTTCCGGCGAGCGACCCGGCGTGGTGAGATAGTTTCCGAGAATCATGGCGTTGGCCCCTGCGAGTATGCCCATGGCCTGCATGTCCCGGAGGGTGACTTCCCTGCCGCCGGCTGTCATCAATATCTTGTCGGGGAGTATCAGCCTGAAAATCGCTATGGTCTTCACCGCCTCGAGCGCAGGCACCGTGGGAAGATTTTCGAACGGAGTGCCCGGGCGCGGGTTCAAGAAGTTAATCGGCACCCAGCTCGGGCCGAGATCTCTCAGCTCGAACGCGAGCTCGAACCTCTGTGTGGTGGATTCTCCGAGGCCCAGTATCCCGCCGCAGCATAGGTTCATGCCCACCTTCTTTACTAGATACGCGGTCTGGAGTCTGTCGTCGTAGGAGTGCGTCGTGCAAATATTTGGGAAGTAGCTCCTGCAGGTTTCGAGGTTGTGGTTGTAACGCCATACGCCGTGCTCTTTAAGCTCGTAGGCCTGTTCTTCCTTGAGGTCGCCTAACGAGCAGCCGATTTTGAGACCGGTGTTTTCGCGGAGAAGATCCACCGCTTCGAGCACCTTCTTGAAAATCCTCGGGGTCGGCCCCTTGGCGCTTATAACTATGCAGAAATCCATGGCCCCCATCTTTTCGGACTGCTTTGCCGCAAGGAGTATCTTTTCCGCAGCCATGAGGGGATGGGCGTTTACTTCGGTATCGTAATGCGCCGACTGTGAGCAGAAGGAGCAGTCCTCCGGGCAATTACCGGTCTGGCCGCTTATGATAGAGCGGAGAAACACCCCGTCGCCCTTGTATTTAAGGGTAACCTTTCTGGCAAGGGAAATGAGGTCCGCAAGATCCGAGCCCGGCAGTTCATGCAACTGGAGCGCCTCTTCAAACGTTATAGGCTCTTCTTTTATAAGGAGTTTTTCGGATACGACGCCTAGGATGGAAATTGTCTCTCCCCCTTTAGAACAATTCTGGCTTTTAGATTACAGGAACGGCATTTGTTGTCAACAAGAAGTCCCGGGCGGGGAGAGATCGTGTCGCCGCAGTTCATATATTTTTTTGGATAATTTTAGTAATAGTAGAGACATTAACTTAGACCTCGGATAAAATTATAGATAGAGAGGGGTTCTTTGAGTTGCTGAAAGTATCCGACGGCCACAACCTGTATATACGCCGATATAGGCGTTTTCTGCTCGATTCCTGCAAATATCGCTACAGCCCTCAGACTCCATTGCTCAGGACCAATATAGTCAGAGGGGAAATTCTATGGAACAAGTTTTGACTCTGGAGGAAGCGGCGCAGTACCTTAAGGTAGCCAAGCCGACACTCTACAGACTACTCGAAGACGGGAAGATTCCGGCATTCAAGGTCGGGAATCAGTGGCGGTTCACGAGGGAGCTTATCGATAAATGGCTCTGGGACCAATTGCCCAAAAAGAAGAATGTGTTGATACTTAACGACGATGAACTGGTTTCGACGGAGCTTAGAAGAGCTATAAGCTCTGAAGGACACGATATCGTATCGGTTTCCGGCATCCGTGAGATAGACGGACTCCTCGATGATACGGCTTTCGATATCGTCTTTCTCGATCTTACATTGGCCAATCCGGGCGGCCTCGAGGTACTGCGGGAGATAAGGAAGCAAAAGAGCGATCTGCCAGTAGTCATAATAATCGGATATCCCGACAGCGAGCTCATGAATCAGGCCCTTGATCTCGGGCCGATATCCGTCCTGAAGAAACCCGTCGGCAAGAAGCAGCTGGTTGATCTGTTATCCATTCTCGTCGCCCCGCAGCTAAACTCAGGCAGGGGAAAGAAGCAAGCCGCGGCCGCGGACTGAGCGACTCGGAGTTGCCAGCTCCTCATATTTCCGACCGGTACGTGAGCCGGGAACGGCACCGTTATTCCAACCGTGCTCTGCGGCATACCCTTTATGGCCAATTCCATGAAAATTGGATAGAATTTTCGAGAGGAACGTACGGAGGTATGCCATAGTGACAACCACACTCAGAAAATACGGCCTATTTATAAACGGAAAAGAAACGGACGCCGTTTCAGGAAAGACTTACGTCAGGGAGAATCCGGCCACGGAGGAACCCATGGCCGAAATCGCCGAAGCGGGGCAGGAAGACGTGGACAAGGCTGTCGCCTCCGCACAGGCCGCATTCGAGAAGTGGTCGAAGGTGCCCGTATCCGAACGTCTCAGGATAATCCGCAAGGTGGCCGACGGGCTCGAAAAGGAGAGGGAGAAGCTCGCCCTCACGAACACGCTCGAAACCGGAAAGCCTATACGCGAGAGCAGGCTCGTCGAGACTGCAGGTGCAATCAGGACGCTCGAATACTATGCCGGGGCCGGCGTGCTCCTTAACGGCGAGAGCGTCATGGTGTCCGACAGTCAGATGACCGTAACGGTCAAGGAGCCGCTCGGAGTGGCGGCGCAGATAATCCCCTGGAATTTCCCCCTCCTCCTTTCGTTCTGGAAGATATCCGCCGCACTAGCCGCCGGATGCACGATAGTCCTGAAACCGGCCGAGCACACCCCGTGCGGCATACTTGAAGCCGCCAGGATATGCAGCGAGGCAGGGCTCCCGGACGGAGTGCTCAACGTCGTTCCCGGGGAAGGCGCAGTTACCGGGCGGGCGCTCGTTTCACATCCGGGCGTGGCCAAGGTCGCCTTTACTGGCTCGACCGAAGTCGGAAAGGAAGTTATGAGGTCGGGCTCCGATACCGTAAAGCGGGTTACGCTCGAGCTCGGCGGCAAGGCGCCCTGCATTGTTTTCGACGACGCCGAGATAGACAACATGATAGAAGCCGGGCTCAGGGGGGGCTTTTTCAACCAGGGCGAGAACTGCACGGCCATTACGAAGCTCCTCCTTCACGAAGACATATACGACAAATTCCTCCCGTCCTTTATCGACAGGGTAAAGAAGATACGCGTGGGCGACCCGCTCGACGAGAAGACCGAGCTCGGCGCCGTGATATCGAGGGAGCATTTCGAGAGGGTCGGCTCATATTTCGAGAAGGGGGTTCAGGAAGGCGGCCAGGTTCTCCACGGCGGAGGAAGGCCAGCACACCTTAAGAAAGGATACTTCTTCGAGCCTACCGTAATCGCCGACGTCGAGCCCGACGCGACGATCGCGTGCGAAGAGATATTCGGCCCCATAGTAGCCGTGATACCGTTCAGGACCGAAGAGCAAGCCATCAGGATAGCCAACAATACGGTGTATGGGCTTGCGGGCGGGGTGTGGACACGGGACATAAAGAGGGCACTCAGAGTCGCAAAAGCCGTGAAGGCCGGATACGTATGGGTAAACACTTACGGCGGAATAATTCCCGAAGTTCCGTACGGCGGATTCAAGCAGAGCGGCATAGGGAAGGAGCTCGGCCCGGACGGCCTCGATATGTACCTCGAAACCAAGGCCATAAACATCTTCACAGGCGATAAAATCCCCTCGTGGTACGGGGGATAATTCCCCGCCTTTATCCGGTTCGTCAATTATACGTATGGTAAACGGACTCCAGGATTAAGAGAGTCCTCAATCCTGTCCGGAGAACATAGGAAGTGTGGAGTTCTGCCGGTAAAAGGAACTTTCTGTTTGTAGCCTGAGCTCAGGGGAGCTGGGTCGTACCCATGAGGTAGCGGTCGCATTCCCTCGCGGCTTCGCGGCCTTCATTGATGGCCCAGACGACTAGGCTCTGCCCGCGGCGCGCGTCGCCGGCGGCGAATACCCCTTCGATGTTGGTCGTATATTTTCCGTATTCGGCCTTGGCGTTCGTCCTGTCGTCTTGTTCTACGTTCAGCTGCTGAAGCAGGTTTTCTTCGGGCCCCAGGAATCCGAGCGCCAGGAATACGAGGTCGGCCGACCATACTTTCTCGGTCCCGGGAACCTCCCTGAAAGAAGGCTTTCCGTTCTCGCCCATAACCCACTCGATGCGGATCGTGTGAAGCTCCTTTACGTTCCCGTCGGCGTCGCCCGCAAACTTCGTCG
>JBFWTW010000213.1:0-5120 GCA_050247635.1 Candidatus Dadabacteria bacterium
TAAGTAGTCCATAGTTATAGGGACATAAATGCTCTTTTAAAATTTCAGGATCGGATATCATCTGAAAATAGCTCTTGAGTCTTATCTCTACGTACGCCTGCCACGGCGCCGAAACGCCGAGCTCCTTCATCCTCGCGGCCGCTTTTGAGCCGAGGTTAAAGTGCTTCAGAAGCCCCTCGGCGACTTCTTTCCGCGAAAGGCCGACGTAATCCTTAAACGCGGTTATTACCTCGTCCTCTGTGAGGCTTCCGTCGAGCTCCACCGCCGCCCTGGCGTATGATTTCGCTTTTAACGCTTCGGTCTGGACGAGCGTGCCGTCAAGATCGAATATGAATGCCTTAATCACTCTTCTCCCTTCTAAAGAAGTTTCGCGATTTTGTTTATGCCCCCGACCACGTTTTCACCGAGGTGGAACGTGAGCACCTTCCTTTTCCCGTTGAGGAGCGCCTGACGGTCGCCGAGGGCCTCGGCGTTTATGAACACGCCGAAGGAGATCGACGACGCCTTCTTGCCCGGCTCGTCCGGTATGGGCGCGTCCTCGGGCTTTTCGGAGGTAAATTGTATAAACAGCCCGTGCCCCGCGTCGCCCTTATGGAGCTGCCCGGTGGAATGGAGGAACCTCGGGCCGTATCCGACGGTAGTCGCGAGCCTGTATTTTCTCTGCACCTTGCTTCGCAGCTTCTGGAGCGCGGCGTAGGTCTCGTCGGTCGGCTTTACGTAAGCCTGAAACGCGACGTAGCTCCTCCCCTTGCCCTCGTCCCTTCCGGGCTTCGCGTAGGCAAGGAATTTCGTAAGGGCCTCTTCCAGGCTCTTCGCCTTAAAGTCCGAATAAACCGTTATGTCGCCTTCCGTGAGCTCGTTCGCGTTCATCGGAGGGAGCTGCCCCTTCTTCTGATACTCGGCTATCATATTCCGCGCGAGCACCTTCGCCGCCTCTACGTTCGGCTGGTTGAAGGGGTGGATGCCTATTATGCGGCCGGCGATAGATATCGCCATCTCCCACCTGAAGAACTCTCCTCCAAGGTCGTAAATATCTTTCAGGTTGATGTAGACGACAGGATGCCCGGCCTTTTCAAGCGCCTTGACCTGCCTGTCGTAGGTGTTGTCGTTTACGAGGCGAAGGTACACGAAGAGCCTGTCGTTGGCGTAAAACTCGGGCGCAGCGAGCGGCTCCCTGTCAACGGGCAGTATGCCCTTTCCTTCCTTGCCCGTGCTCTCGGCAATGAGCTGCTCCACCCACGAGCCGAAGCCCTGTATGGGCGGCGAAGCGACTAGCGTCACCTTATCGTGGCCGGCTTTCGTGAGCTCGCCCAGTATCGCGCCGAGCCAAACGCCGGATTGATCGCCCTTGCCGGAATCGCTGCAGCTCTCGTTGTTACGGAGCATCGATATCGCCCTTCCGAGGAGCGTGTCGAGATCGACCCCCTGAAACGCCGCGGGCGGAATGCCCACGAACGAAAGGGCCGAATAACGCCCGCCGATGTTGGGGTCGTTAAGGAAAATCTTCCTGAACTTAAGCTCGGTCGCTATCTTCTGAAGGCCGCTTCCCGGGTCGGTTATGGCTACGAAATGCCGTCCGACATCTTTCTTCCCGACCTCTGCAAGCGTCTCGTTATAGAAATATTTCATGAACGAAAGGGTCTCGGCGGTGCCGCCCGATTTGGTCGAGACGATAAAGACCGTCTTCGAAAGGTTCAGGCGTTTTCTCTGTTCGAGCACTGCCCCCGGGTCGGTGCTGTCGAGAACGGCGACGTCGAGGTAGCCCTTCTTCACACCGTACGTTTCACGTATGACAAGCGGCGCAAGGCTCGACCCGCCCATTCCCAAGAGAAGGGCGTTCTTGTAACCGTCGGCTTTTACTTCGTCCACCACCTTATTTATATCCGGAAGGGCGTCCATCATGACCTCGGGTATGTGAAGCCACCCGAGCCTGTTGCTGATTTCCGTCGGGTCGTCCCTCCAGACCATGTAATCGAAGTTCCATATCTTCTGTACTACGTTGTCGGCCGCGATTTCATCCAGCCTCTTATCCACGGCCTCCTGATACTTTCCCAGGGATGCGGTATATGCCTCCTTGTCGGCTTCGAGCTGCTTTTTCTTCTGCTCGATACTCGACATGAGGGTCTTGAACGAGTCCGCAAACTGGGCGACGCCGTCCTTAAGAAGCTTCTTCGTCACGTCATCGAGGCTGATGCCGAGCTTGCCGAGCTTCTTCACATCATCCTTCGCCTTCTTGACGCCCTTGGTTATCGTGAGCGCGGGATTCCCGTGGTCCTTGAAAGCCTTGTACGTAGCCGGCGGGACGGTGTTCACGGTATCAGCGCCTATGAGCTCGTCCACGTAAAGCGTGTCCGAGTATGCGGGGTTCTTGGTGCTCGTGCTCGCCCAGAGGGGCCTCTGCACCCTGGCCCCGGCGTCTGCGAGCTTCTTCCATCTCTTCCCTTTGAATATGTTCCTGAAGTCGTCGTATGCGATCTTCGCGTTGGCTACCGCTATCTTGCCCTGAAGGTCCTTGTTGCCGCGCTTTTCGAGCTGCGGATCGACGGCGGTATCCACCCTGCTTACGAAGAACGACGCAACCGAGGCGACCCTGTCCACCCTGTGCCCCTTGAACACCGACGGGCCGTTCGCGGCGAGCCTCTCGAGGCCTTCTATGTACGCTTCGGCCACGGCCTTATACTGCTCGAGGCTGAATATGAGCGTTACGTTTACGTTTACACCCGAGGCGATGAGCTCCGTTATGGCGGGGATGCCGGCCTTCGTGGCGGGCACCTTGATCATGACGTTCGGCCGCCCGAGGGTGACGTAATAGCGCTTTGCTTCCTTGATGGTTTGCTTAGTGTTGTTGGCGAGCGTCGGGCTCACTTCGAGGCTTATGAATCCGTCCCGGCCTTTGGTCTCGTCATATAGAGGCCTGAAGAAGTCGGCGGCCATCGCTATATCCTTTAGCGCGAGCGCCTCGTAAATGTCGTTGACGGATTTCCCTTCGGCGACGAGAGCCTTTAGGTCCTCGTCGTAATCGGAGCTCCCGGCTATCGCCTTTTCTAGGATGGACGGGTTCGAGGTTTCGCCCCTGAGCCCCTCGTCTATGAGGGCCTTTAACTCCCCCGAGGTTAAAAACGATCTCCTTATATAGTCATACCAAATCGACTGACCGAGCTCGGTCAATTCCTGGATTCTCGACATTCGTTTTCCCCCATACTTTGAGTTTTCGGTTCGCCCGACGGAACTTTCGGCGATATCTTATTAAATCTACGTCATTTTTTCGTGCTTTTGCCCGATTTCTTTTTCGCGTTGTTGTTGAGCACCTCTTTGGCCTTCGCGACGACGTGCTCGACGGTGAATCCGAACTCGGGAAGAAGGTCGCCTATAGGCGCCGATTCCCCGAACGTGCTTATGCCTATCACGCCCCCCATATCGTGCGGGCCGACGTACCTCCGCCATCCGAATGTGGAGCCCGCCTCGACGGATACCCTCGCGTGGACCGACGGCGGGAGCACCTCCTCCCAGTACTCGGGTCCCTGCATTTCGTAGAGCGACCAGCACGGCATGCTCACCACGCGCACCTTTACTCCTTCTTTCTTCAGGACCTCGTACGCCCCGAGGCAGAGCTGGACTTCCGAGCCCGTGCCTATGAGTATCAGCTCGGGTTTTTTGCCGCTGTCGGCGATTACGTATGCCCCGCGGAGAGCCCCCTCGGCCGGTGCGTAAACGCTCCTGTCGAAGGTCGGTACGTCCTGCCTCGTAAGTATCAGCGCGACCGGGCGGTTCTTTACCGTCATTATATATTTCCAGAGCTGGCTCAGCTCGTTCGCGTCGGCAGGCCTTATCACGTCCAGGTTCGGCATGGCGCGGAGCGAGGCGAGATGCTCTATCGGCTGGTGCGTGGGGCCGTCCTCGCCGAGGCCTATGCTGTCGTGCGTGAACGTGAAGACGACCGGTATCTGCATCAGGCATGCGAGCCTGACAGTCGCCCTCATGTAGTCAGAGAATACGAAGTAGGTGGCCGTGTAGGGCTTGAGCTTACTAAGGCACATTCCGTTCGCGGAGGCCCCCATGGCGTTCTCCCTTATGCCGAAATGAAAGTTCCTGCCGTCGTAAATCCCTTTCTCGAAACTGGTCGCGCCCTCTATGTAGGTCTTGGTCGATGAGCCGACGTCCGCGGCCCCGCCCAGCAAGAACGGGTACACGGGAACTATGGCGTTAAGTATCTTACTATTTGCTGTACGCGTCGCCGGGCCTTTTGGATTCGGCGGGAATACCGGAAGGGCTTTTTCCCATCCCTCTGGCATTTCCCTGTCCTGTAGTCTCCTGAACTCCTTCGCGAGGTCAGGATATACCTTCTCGTAGGCGCTGAACTTCTTGTTCCACTCTTCTTCAGCGACGGCGCCCTTCCTTATGACGGTTTTCCTGTACTCTTTTACTTCCTCCGGGACGTAGAACTTCTTGTCCGGGTCCCAGCCGTAATTTATCTTGGTCTTTCTTATCTCTTCCTCGCCGAGCGGCTCTCCGTGGGCGGCAGAGGTGTCCTGCTTGTTCGGGCTGCCGTATCCTATGTGGCTGTCGACGATGATCAGCGAGGGCTGCTCGTCCTCGTGAAGCGCCCGCTCGATGGCTTCGGCCAGCATTTCGAGGTCGTTCGCGTCCCCCACCCTCTGGACGTGCCAGTTGTATCCCATGAACCTCGCGGCTACGTCTTCGCTGAACGCAAGGGCCGTGTGCCCCTCGATCGTGATGTGGTTGTTGTCGTAAAACCATATGAGGTTACTGAGGCCGAGGTGCCCCGCGAGCGACGCCGCCTCGCCAGAGATGCCTTCCATCATGCACCCGTCTCCGCAGACGGCGAATATGTTGTAATTGAGAATCTCGTGCCCGGGCTTGTTGAAATAAGCGGCGAGCCACCTCTCGGCTATCGCCATGCCGACGGACGTCGCAACCCCCTGGCCGAGGGGGCCGGTGGTCGTTTCGACACCGGGAGTGAGCCCGTATTCGGGGTGCCCGGCGCAGTTACTGTGGAGCTGTCTGAATGTTTTTATGTCGTCCAGCGAAACGTCGTAACCCGTCAGATGACGGAGGCTGTAAAGGAGCATCGAAGCATGGCCGTTCGAAAGGACGAAGCG
>JBFWTW010000214.1:0-5057 GCA_050247635.1 Candidatus Dadabacteria bacterium
GTTACGTACATCATCGAGGGCATGCTCGAATACGCCGAAAAAAACGCTCCGAAAATGGTCGTGGTCAGCGGCGGCGAGGCCTCGCTCGGCTACTGCGCCAAATCGCTCGAAGACCTCCGCGAGAGGATAGCGAAACGCGGGGAGATGTTCGAAAAACCTCTCGAAGAGTATCCCAACCTCAGGCTCGGCGGGACCATCTCGCCCTGGGGAGGCGGGGCGGCGAAGACCGGCTGGATGACCAAGGGCGTCTGCGGCAAGTCGTCCCTTAAGAGGGCTTCAGACTTCGCGCCCCTCGTCGCCGAGCTCAAAAAATCGTACGGATACGTCTGGATATACGCCGCCGCGGCCGCTGGATACGACCCGTACGATGTAAAAAAATCGGCCCCTTTCAATACGATGCTGAGAGAAACCGCAAATGAAAACTGACAGGCTTTCCATACCGCTCGCCCCTTCCCTCGGCGGCATCACGACGCGCATAGGCTCGAATATATTCTGGTCCGGCGTGAGCGAAGTCGGGGGGAAGGGGCTCGTCTTCGTCGCGACGATCTACCTCGCCCGCGTCCTCGGCGCTGAAGGGTTCGGCGTTTTCAACTTCGGCCTCACCCTCACGATGTACTTCTGGCTCGCAGTGGACCTCGGCACCAACATGTACGGCGCGAGGGAGATAGCGAAGAACAAAGATAAAAAAGACGAGATACTGAACACCATACTCTCGATGCGCATCGCGAGCGGCATCGCGGCGTTCACGGTCTTCGTCCTCGTGACGTACGCGATCACCGGCTCCCCGGCGCACCGCCTCGTCTACCTGGGCTTCTCTTTCTATCTCATATTCCGTGCGCTCTACACCGAATGGTACCTCCGCGGCGTCGAGCGGTTCAAGTCGATAGCATTTTGCAACCTCGCCGCGTATGGCGCGCTCGTCCTTCTGCTATATGCATTTGTACGTGGGCCGGGGGACCTCCCCGCGGCCGCCTTCATATGGTCGCTCGTATTTCTACTCGGCGGCGCGCTATTCCTTCTGGCCGCCTATTACAGGCAGCCGGGCGTCTCGTTCAGGTTCGTCCTCTCGCCGAGGAAGTGGCTCGATAACCTCGGAGAGTCGATCCACTTCGTAATCTCCGGTGGCCTGTCTTCGCTATACCAGGGCCTCCCGATTATTATTCTCGGCGTCACAGCGGGAAGCTACGACGTCGGCATATACTCCTCGGCGCACAGGATAGTCTTCGCGGCGGTATTCGTCCTCTCGGTGCCGCTAATGGCGATCTACCCGGTCTTGTCTGACTTTCACAAGAACGACCCCGCCGGGTTCAAGAGGCTGTTTCATTACTCATCCGTCGCCATGATCGCGGGCGCGCTCGCGTGCACCGTGCTTCTTTACGTGCTGAGCCCCGAGACGGTACGAGTCCTTCTCGGAAATGGCTTCGACGCTGCAGTGCCCGTGCTCCAAATATTGTCCGGCTTCTTCTTCCTCCGCGTCATAAGGGAGATATTCGTCATCGCTCTCAGCTCGGCCGGGCTCCAGAAATTCTATTCGCTCGCCTCCGTCTTCAGCGTCCTCTTCATGCTCTGTGCGTTCCCGCTCCTCGTCTATGTCGTCCGGGCCGACATGCTCACCTCGGCGGCCGTGTCGATGATAATCACCGAAGCGGGAGTGCTGCTGATAATGCTCGCCGTCTGGCGGAGGAAGGTGGCGCTCCCGTGATAATGAGCATCCTCATCGCCTTGATACTTTTCTTCGTCACGGCCTCGGTCATAGTGCTCGGCTTCTCGCGCCGAAGGAGCGTGATCGTCTATCTCCTGGCGCTGAGCCTGCTCCTCGGCCCTCGCATCCCCCTCGGCCAGGTGACGGACATGCAGCGCCTCGACATCCGCATCGACGACCTCATCACGTTCCTCATGTGCCTTATCGCGCTTTCGCTCTTCGTCTTGAGGAAAACGAAGATCAACTATCCGACCTACATGCAATTCCTCATCCTCTTCATCTTCGTCTCGCTCGTCTCCACGGTATACGCCGTCGGGTATCTGGGCTTCCCCGTTTCGAGCTCGGCCCTCTTCTGGGGGAAGGAGCTCTCGTACATCTCCCTCTGCTTCACCGTCCCGTTCTTCATAACGAAGAGGGAAGAAGTCGTCACGCTCATAAAAGTCGTATGCGTCGCCATGGCGCTCAATATCGCGTGGCTCGCGTACCAGATACTGACCAACACGAAGGGCCAGCTCATTAACTTCATCGACTACACGCCGTCCTACGGGTTTACGCTCATCGGCGACTTCCCGTCGTTCCAGGTCGCGTCCGTCTACTCATACGCCCTCATACTCTTCACGATCCTCTACTTCGGCTGGAGGAAAAACCCGATACTCCTCGGCCTCATGCTCGGCTCGTTCATCGGCCTTTTCGCGACGCTGTCCCGGAGCTTCATCGCGTGCACGTTCCTCGTGATCGCGCTCATGACCATCTACGTCGTCTTCAGGCGGCGCGCCCTTTCCATAAAGAACGTGACCATAGTACTTGCGTTCGTCATCATGACGCTCGCGGCCGGGTTCTGGATTTACGACTTCCTCGCAGCGCACGACTTCCCGATATTCAGGCTCGAAGCCTCGCAGACGAGCCACGCGCTCACGGAAGTCCGCAACGAAGGCATATGGAAGCCGCTCTGGTACTCCTTCCTCGAAAATCCAATTATCGGCTACGGCAAGGGCGGCGTGTTCCAGCTCCTCGGCAACTTCGACGAGGCGCACAACTACTTTCTCCGCATCATGATCGAAACGGGCGTCATCGGCACAGCCTTCTTCCTCCTCTTCCTCTTCTATCTCCTGCGAACGTCCTTCATGCTCATCGGCCGGACGCGCGACCGGGCGGTCTACATACTCGCCCTCAACATGATAATGACGACCGTAGTCCTCTGCATGGTCTCCATGGGGCAGGACGGATTTTACTCGTCCAAGCTCGCAATACCGTTCTACATGAACGTCGGACTCATAAACCTCGTATACATGAAACGAAGGCCGCACGCTGCGGCAGCACCCGTGCCGTACAGGCATGGATACGTACAGCCGAATCTCGGGCACGGGCGGACTGCGTGACAGCGGCCTCGGGAGAACCCACGCACATGACAACCGTATACATGTTCAACCAGTACGCCTCGTACCCCGGCGTCCCCGGGAGCACGAGGCACTACAACCTCGCCCGCGAGCTCGTAAGGCAGGGCATCGGCGTCTACATCTTCTCTTCGAACTTCAGCCACATGCTGAAGAACCGGATCAGGGACGTGGACGGGCCGTATATGATCGAAGAGGTGGACGGCGTGAGCTACGTCCGCATGAACACGTTCGGATATTTCCACAATAACTGGCGGCGAGTGCTGAACATGGCCGACTACGCCCGGAAGAGTTACTCCATCGCGAAGGACCTTGCCCGGAAGGGCATCGTCCCCGACGTCGTCATGGGCACCGTAGCCCACCCATTCTCGGTCGGCTCCGCACATTTCACGGCCAAAAGACTCGGCGCACGCTTCTTCATCGACATAGGCGATCTCTGGCCCGAGGTGTTCGTGACGTCAGGCAAGATGACCGAGCGTCACCCCGTCTACGTCACCGTTGGAAAAACGATGACGTACTTCTACGGCAAGGCCGAAAAAATAATCTGCCTCACGGACGAGGCGCGGAACTATTTTAAAAGCCGTGGATACGGCGACAAGACTATCCTCCTCCCACCCGGAATCAGGCTTAACGGCTCTCCGCCGTGCGCGCCTGCCCCCGCCTCCGGGGGATCATTCCGGGTGGTTTATGCGGGGTCGTTCCAGCCCATATATCCGCTCGATACCGTCATCAAGGCCGCGCGCATGCTGAAAGAGAGGGGCCGGGACGACGTCAGGTTCATGCTCGTCGGCGGCGGCGTCCAGACGGACAGCCTGAAATCCCTCGCGGGCGGCATCGGCGCCGACAACGTCGAATTCATACCGCCCATGCCCAAGGGCGAGCTCCTGGAATTCCTGAAGACAGCATCCGCATTCGTGCTCATCGAAAAAAAGGCGAGCTACGGATTCCCGAACAAGATAATCGACTACCTCTCCTCGGGCGCGCCGATAATCTACGCCTCGCCCGTGCGCCACGCCATACTGGGCAGCGGCTCTTGCGTTGAGGCCCCCCACGACGAGGCAGGGGGGATGGCGGATGCGATACTGCGCGTCGCGTCGATGAGCCCGGAAGAAAGAAACGAAATGGCCGAGTGCGGAACTCGGTTCCTAAAAGAAAATCACGACATCGAGCTCCTCGCCGGAAGGCTGATCGAGCACATCCGGCGGCCGGCTCGGGCGGGCGCGATACAAACATCAGGCGCGCTCCGCCGGGAGGTTCCAAAATGATCAGGAAAGCGTTACCCGAAGATCTGGGCGACATAGTCACGATACACATGAACGGCTTCGACGGCTTTTTCCTGAGCTCGCTCGGGCCCTCGTTTTTAAAGACCTTCTACACGGATTTCCTCACGGACGAGAACGGGTGCTGCCTCGTTTCCGTAGAGGATGGGAGGACGGTCGGATTCGCCGTAGGCGTAGTCGATCCGTCCTCCTACTTCAGGCGGACGTTCAGAAAAAGATGGCCGAGGCTCGTCCTGGGCTCGCTCGGCCGCGTCGTCAAGAACCCCGCGGTGCTCGCGAAGCTCGCGAGGCGCGCGCTCACGTATTCCTCGTCTTCTTCCCACGGCGGCAGCGACTCGGCCCTTCTCTCGTCGATTGCCGTTCTGCCGGAGTTCCACAACAGGAAGATCGGCGAGCAGCTCCTCGACGCATTCCTCGAAGAGTCGGCGAGGATGGGGGCGAACGAAGTCGTCCTCACGACCGACAGGCACAGGAACGACAAGGTAATCAACTTCTACAAGAAAATGGGATTCGGCGTAAAGCGCGTCTTCACGTCTTATGAAGGGCGCTACATGTACGAGCTCGGGCTCGACCTCGTGGCGCGCCATTCCGTAACCCACTAAATCCGCACCTGAAACCGAACAAAAATTCACGCTTCAAGAAGGAGGAGCTGCGTTTATGAACAGGGCTCAAACGAAGCAT
>JBFWTW010000215.1:0-5022 GCA_050247635.1 Candidatus Dadabacteria bacterium
GTTTTCGTCGTGGGCCTTGAACTTGGTGTTTCTCTTTACTGCCTTTTTGTACCTCGGGTCCATCTTCATCTGTATGACGTCGACGACGACTGTCTTGTTCATCTTGTCACTGACGACGGTCCCGATCTTGGACTTATATTTCCCTCTAGGCATTAAATTAACTTCTCCCTGTGGTGAGTTCCTTTTCCTTTTTTATCGTCAGGAGACGGGCGAGCTCTCTTTTGAGCGTCCTGATTCTCGTTACGTTGGTCGTCTGCTGGGTGCTGATCTGAATCCTGAGGTTGAAAATCTCCTCGGTCAGCTCAACCCTCTTCTTTTCAAGCTCGCTGTCGCTGAGCGCTCTTATGTCGCTTGCTTTCATCCCAGTATGTCCCCCTCGTTACGGGCTACTACCCTAGTCTTTATAGGCAGCTTGTGCGAAGCAAGCCTGAAGGCTTCCTTTACGAGTTCCATGTTAATGCCGCTTATCTCGTAAATCATCGTGCCCCTCTTTACCGGTGCGACGTAGCTGTCAACGTCGCCCTTTCCTTTACCCATCCTCGTTTCAGCAGGCTTTTTCGTTATCGGCTTGTGGGGGAACACCCTTATCCAGAGCTTGGCGCCCCTCTTTACGTGACGGGTAATGGCGATACGGGCGGCCTCTATCTGGCGGGAAGTCAGCTTCCCCGATTCCGTAGCCTGAAGGCCGTATTCGCCAAAGGCCATGGAAGCCCCTTTGTTAGCCCTTCCCCTGATCCTGCCCTTATGTAATTTTCTGTATTTCGTACGTGCCGGTTGCAGCATTTATATCACCTACAGAACCTGTTTGTGTTTTCTTTCCAGTATTTCGCCTTTGAAGATCCAAACTTTTATTCCGATTATTCCATACGTCGTTTTCGCCTCGGTAAAGCCGTAATCTATATCGGCCCTCAGCGTCGCCAGCGGCACCCTGCCTTCACGGTACCATTCTTTCCTGGCGATTTCCGCCCCGCCGAGCCTTCCCGAAACCATTACCTTTATGCCCAGTGCTCCGAGCCTGAGAGCCGACGATATGCCCCTTTTCATCGCACGCCTGTAGGCAACGCGGCGCTCTATCTGAAGCGCAACGTTCTCGGCCACGAGCTGCGCGTCTATCTCGGGGCGCTTCACTTCGCGGATGTCGAGGTATATGTCCTTTCCGGTCATCTTCGACAGCCTCTGCCTGAGAGACTCTATCTCCTGCCCCTTCCTTCCTATGATCATGCCGGGGCGGGCTGCGTTAATGATTATCCTCACCCTTTCGGAGGCCGCCCTTTCGAGCTCGATTTTCGATATCGCCGCCTGATAGAACTCCTTTTTTATCAGCTTCCTGATTTTGAGGTCCTCGTGAAGAAGGCTCCTGTACCTGCCCTTCTCCGCATACCACTTGGAGTCCCACGTTTTGGTGATTCCCAGTCTAAGCCCTACAGGGCATACTTTCTGACCCAATTTATAGCCCCCTCTCTTCAAGCACTATTGTTATGTGGCTCATTCTCTTTTTCCTCGAAGCCGCCCTTCCCCTGGCCCTGGCCCTTATCCTCTTGAGCGTAGGTCCCTTCGAAGCGTAGGCTTCCTTTATGTAAAGCGAATCCGTATCGCCATGTCCTTTCTCCGCGGCGTTCGCGACAGCCGACTTCAAGAGCTTCGCGATATCGGGAGCGGAACGCTTATTCAGCGAGGACAGAAGAGTGAATGCGTTTTCGACTCCCGACCCCCGTATAAGCCCCAGCACCGGACCCAGTTTTTTAGGTGAAGATCTGTAATATTTCTTTACGGCCTGTGAAACCATGATCAATCCTTCTCGCTATTTTTTGCCTTTCGTAACTTTAGCCTTCTTGTCGCCCGCGTGCCCGGTGAACGTCCTCGTCGGGGAAAACTCACCAAGCTTGTGCCCGACCATGTGCTCCGTAACGTAGACGGGTATGAACTTCCTGCCGTTATAGACGGCGAACGTCAAACCTATCATATCGGGGATTACCATCGACCCCCTGGACCATGTCCTTATAATCTTTGTGCCTCCGGCAGCCTTTTCGGACTCTACTTTCTCCAAAAGCCGGCTGCTGATAAAAGGTCCTTTTTTGCTTGATCTAGGCATAAATACTCCTTAATCCATTCCGTAACCGATTCTTCTGCGCTTGACGATGAACTTATCGGTTCTCTTGTTCTTTCTGGTTTTATATCCAATCGTTATCCAGCCCCAGGGAGATACGGGATGCGGGTTACCCTTGGCCGCCTTGCCCTCACCACCGCCGTGCGGATGGTCTACGGGGTTCATCGCAACGCCCCTTACGTGCGGACGCTTGCCGATGTGCCTCTTTCTTCCCGCCTTGCCGTACGATATAAGCTCGTGCTCGCTGTTCCCTATCCTGCCCACTGTCGCCATGCAGTCGAGATGAACAAGCCTTATCTCTCCCGAGGTCAGCTTTATCTGGGCGTAATCTCCGTCCTTGGCCGCTATCTGCGCCGACGCTCCGGCCGCACGCACCATTTTGCCGCCGGCACCCGGCTTGAGCTCTATATTATGAACGACTGTACCCACCGGGATATTCTTCAAGGGAAGCGCGTTTCCAATCGTCACTTCCACATCCGGGCCCGACATTATGCTGCTTCCGACGCCTACTCCTTCCGGAGCGAGTATGTATCTCTTTTCTCCGTCGGCATAGGAAACGAGGGCTATCCTCGACGAGCGGTTCGGATCGTACTCTATGGAGACAACCTTACCGGGAACGCCGGTCTTGTTTCTCTTAAAGTCTATGAGCCTGTAAAGGCGCTTGTTACCGCCGCCCCTCTGAAAGCTCGTAACCCTTCCCTGCGAGTTCCTTCCGCCGGTTTTCTTTACCGGAGAAGTGAGCGGTTTATAGGGCTTGTCTGTCGTTATTTCCGAGTAGTCAGAGCCGGATCTGAACCTCGTGCCCGGGCTTGTCGGACGAAATTTCTTAATACCCATCTTTTAAACTCCCTCGAATATCTCTATTACGCCTTCCCTGAGCTCGACATAAGCCTTCTTTATGGAAGACCTCTTGCCGGAAACGCGTCCGAATCTCTTTACAGCCTTCCCGGTCGTTACGAGCGTCCTTACCTTCCCCACCTTAACCTTGAAAATCTTTTCCACCGCATCCTTTATTTCCCGCTTGTTGCACCTCTTGTCCACGGAGAATACGTACCAGTTCTTCTCCCTTGCGTCAGAGGATTTTTCGGTAACAAGCGGATGCTTTATTATCTGTCTTGGGTCTTTCAATTCTTCAGGACCTCCTGAGCTCTTTCGAGTGAATCCTGCGTCATGACGAGAGCGTCGTACTTCAGGATGTCGTATACGTTAAGCCCTTCCACCCTTACTACCTTCACATTCGGTATATTTCTGGAGGATTTGAGAAGGTTCTCATTCTCTCCGCCAATGATTATAAGAGCCGACTTGAACTCGAATTTCTTCACAAAATCAGCTACCTGCTTCGTCTTTATGGACGGGAGCTCAAATCCGTTGAGACCGAAAAGAACACCTTCGCCGAATTTAAAGGAAAGTGCGCTGATCAAAGCCTGCTTCCTGGTCTTTTTGTTGATGGAAAAAGACCAGTCCTTCGGCTTCGGCCCGAAGATTATCGCACCGTGGCGCCATTGAGCGGCCCTGATGCTTCCCTGACGCGCCCTGCCCAGGTGTTTCTGCTTCCACGGCTTTTTGCCGCCGCCGCTGACCTCGCCCCTCGTCTTGGTGGACGCGGTTCCGGCCCTTTTTTTGGCAAGCTGCCAGTTAACGACAGCGTGCATAAGGTGCTTTTTTACAGGGGCTTCGAATATTGCAGGGTCTAGGTCAAACGTCCCGACCTTGCCCTTCTCGATGTTAAAAATTTCAAGCTGCGGCACTTGTTCTGCCCCCTTTACTGGTTCTCTTAATTGTTACGAGTCCGCCGTTCGGCCCGGGCACCGATCCCTTGATTACGATGAGATTCCTCTCGGCGTCCACCTTGAACACCGTAAGCCCCTGCATCGTCACCCTTTCGTTACCCAGATGTCCGGCCATGCGCTGTCCTTTCCAGACCCTCGCAGGATATGTCGCGGAGCCTATACCGCCCGCTCTCCTGTGCGCCATGCCTCCGTGCGAAGCCGGCTGGCCGCTGAAGTGGTGCCTTTTCATGACGCCGGCAAACCCCTTACCTTTGCTGGTCCCGACGACATCCACGATCTCGCCTTCTTCGAACACGTCGGCCTTGATTTCGTCGCCGGGATTATACTCATCACCCCCCGCGGCGAATTCGGCAATGTGCCTTAACGGAGCCACGCCGGCCTTTTTGAAGTGTCCCAGCATGGGCTTATTCACCCTCTGCGGCTTGACTTCGAGGAATCCGATCTGCACAGCCTCGTAGCCGTCCTTCTCGGTGGTCTTTTTCTGGATGACGAAACACGGTCCCGCCTCGATAACCGTAGCGACTACGGCGTTTCCGTTATCCAGAAAATATTCGGTCATCCCGATTTTCTTGCCTAGAATTCCTTCTATCATTATCAAGATCCTGTAAGTTTTATCTCGACTTCAACACCCGAAGCAAGGTCAAGTTTCATAAGTGCGTCGATTGTCTGTTGCGTGGGTTCGAGTATATCCACGACCCTTTTGTGCGTCCTGACCTCGAAATGCTCCCTCGAATTCTTGTCGACATGCGGCGACCTAAGCACGCAGTAGCGGCTTATGTGAGTCGGAAGCGGCACAGGTCCTGCGACCCGGGCGCCCGTCCTCTTTGCGGTATCCACGATTTCGACCGAAGATCTGTCGAGCAGTCTGTGATCGAACGATTTCAGCTTAATTCTTATTTTAGCAGCGCGATTCATTTATCAATTCCCTTTTACCCGATCACTCCACGATTTTGGTAACGACTCCGGCGCCCACTGTCCTGCCGCCTTCCCTGATTGCAAAACGCAGCTGCTCCTCTAGCGCTACAGGCGCTATAAGCTCCACGTCCATGTTTATGTTATCTCCGGGCATTACCATCTCCACGCCCTCGGGAAGTACTATCGAACCTGTAACGTCCGTCGTCCTTA
>JBFWTW010000216.1:0-4989 GCA_050247635.1 Candidatus Dadabacteria bacterium
CTCGAGCACGTCGCTCCACTTAAGCCTTACCACCCTGGAACCGTCAGGCTCCACCTCCGCCATGTTTAAAAATTGCCTTCTTATCATATGTGCTCCGATATCGGCTTCTTCATATTTTCTCATTCGTCCCTTCCGGCCTCACTTTTCCCATTAAATTCGCCGATGCATCACCCCATGCATACTGGAAGCATGAAAGTGCAAAAACTATGCCAGAAGGCCGCAATTTCTAACCAGCCGTAAACTATGCGCTTTTCTGCCGTGCGTCCCAGGCCGTTCCTAGAGCCTTAACAATTTTCGTCACGTGTTATGCAATTCAGGGAATGATTATTGGGATATTCACGCAGTGGAATCAGAGTTATTGAAGCTGCTTTTAGCTCGTTCTAACCCGGCCCGGCGCCCAGTCTTTGGTCGAGCCAGTTTGTCACAGCATCGCCCAGGGTTTCCTCGCATCCCTCGAAGTCGTGCGCGGCGTCTAGGTAGAGGGCGCTTGCGTCGCCGTTGCCAGCATGCAGCGCGAGGCTTGCTAGGTCTTCCGCTTCCCCGGGCCGGAGGTCCTGGTCGCGGCGCCCCTGTATGAGAAGGAGCGGGATGTTTATTTCGGATATCTGTTTATAGCACTTGGCGGATTCCGCCTCGGGACCGGCGAGAAACCACCATGTTTTGTATGTGTAGAGCTCGGTGTGCTCGGGGTTGAGCGTATCGCCGCGAGCCCTGTATATAACCATCGTGCGGTCCTCCGCCGTGTGCATCGGGTCAGGCCTGAGGGTTTCCCTCACCCTCCTGTATATCTCGTCGTAGGAGGGATTGCTGCCCCACCTTTCCCACCTTCTTCTGACCGAATCGGGGTGCGAATAGGGGGTCGAAACGGCTATTATGGCTTTTAGCGACGGGAACTTCGATACGTCGCTCCTTAGCGAGGCGTACCTCAGGACGACGCTCCCCCCGATGCTGTAACCCGAGAGCACGATGCTCTTATAGCCCAGCTTCTTTAGATAGATGATGGCGGCGTCCAGCTGGGGGATGGTGTCGTCTATGATCCCGTAACCGAAAAAGAGGCCGAACGTGGCGAGCCTCGTGTTCATGCAGAGGGACGAATAGCCGGCCCTCGCCAGGAGCGGAGGCAAAAATCTCTGGGAGCCTTCGAGGAAATTTCCCAAAAAGCCGTGGACGTGTATTATGACCGTCCCCATTCCCTCCTTTTGCCTGGGAACCGTGCTCTTATAGTAGAGCGCATCGATTTTCCCCATCCCGTAGGGGATGGAGATAAGCTCCTGCTCCATGAATGCCGATATCTTCATACGTCCGCTGCGCGCTAATACGTTATCGTTATTATATTTTTGTCCTGGTCCGTTTCCACGCTGGCCGAGTCGTTTCCCGTCTCTACGTTTGGGTTCTGCGCCGTATCGATGAGCTTCCGGGACGGCCGGAGGATGACCCGCTTTATGTTCTCGGCGGCCATATTGAGCTTCTTCTTTCCGTTCACCTCGACCTTTACCTTAAGGGGCTTCGTAAGCTCGTAGGGCATGAACTCCGTCCAGTAAGCCCTGTTCTTGAAGACCCCGAACGGTGCGGTGTAGTAAACCGATTTCGGATATTGTTCGAGCTTGAAGTTTTCGAACCATTCGAACACGTGCGGAAGGTCGTCGTCCACCATCATCCAGGTGTGACCCTCGTTAGGGTAGTAGTTGAACTTCACCCTTCCCCCGAGCTTCTCCAATATCTCGTTTAGCGCAACGGCATCCGCAGTCGGCACGGCTTCGTCCGCCCCGCCGTGGGATATGTAAACGGGGAGATTCTCGAGGTTTAGCAGCATCCTGTGCGGGAAGTCGAGCCCCTCCAGGAACCTGACCAGGGCGTTCCTGTCCATTCCCTTCACTGTGTCCTTATAGTTCCTCAGCCTGTAGGGGCCGAATACGAGCGCGGAGGCCGCGAGGACGTCGGGGTAGTACATCGACACGAGGAACGCTTCGAGCCCGCCGTTGGACATGCCGGTGAGATATATCCTGCTCTCGTCCACCCTGAATTTCTGCTTAACGAATTCTAGGAGCTCGGCGAAAATGTAGAGCTTTCCCTGTCTTATGAAATCCCCGCCGATCTCGGGCGCGGGCATTATCCCGAGGTAGCCGTTCTTCCTGCAGTGCTTTTCAATGTCCTGGGATTTTATGTAATTGTTCAGGCATATGACGACAGGCGGCGGTATCTCGTCGTCGTAATTCGGCGGGAGGATGTAGAAGAGATTGAAGCGCCTCTTGTATCTGGCCGAGTCGAAAAACGTATGCGAAATGCCCCTGCCTTCGAGTGTGAACTTTTTCCTCTCGGGATTGTCCGCATGGAGGACCTCGCCGTTTCCTCCTATATACACGATCGAGTTCGCACCACCAGACGTGTCGGGGTTCAGGTCGGGATTGTTGGGGTCCGTGATCCAGTTCCCGTCTACTACGAACTTGTAGTCGTAGGACCTTCCGTGCCTTAGCTTGAATATCGCGCGCCACACGTCGTCGTGTCCCTTGACGAGCCTGCTTACGTCGCTGTTCCATCCGTTCATGTCCCCGGATATAAAAACGCTCTGCGCGCCCGGGGCATAATAACTGAAAAGCACACCTTCGCCGACGTTCCTCGGCCTGCCCGCCCACTGTCCCTCGTATTTAGAAACAATTCCGCTGTAGTCTGTCATTATAAAGTCTCCGGATTCGGTTGTTACATGTACATAATATTCCAATTCTTTTAAAAATCTATTGCCTGTGTGCCGTCCCAGGGTCTCTCCGGCCTTGCCATGTTGAACCGGATGGCTTTTTTTAATACACTAGTGAAGATATGTCTGGAGCCATACCGGAATCGATTAAACAGTTCGTAGACCCTTCACGTCCGAAAGAGCTCCGCCTGATGGCGGCGCGCGGGCTCGTTCCCGCCTCGCCGAGGGATCTCTCCCGGATACTCTATTACCTTACGCGGGACGAGGACGAAGAGGTGTCACGCGAAGCGGGGGGAACACTATCGGGTATGCCGTCCGAGGTGGTCTCGACGATACTAACCGACACGGCCGCCGAGCCGGGACTCCTCGACTTCTTCGCCAGGGCGCTCGCCGACGAGGCCGCATTCCAGAAGATACTCCTCAACAACTCGGCCACGGACGAAACGGTCGCATATCTCGCGGAAAGGGTGCACGACCAGAACATAATAGACCTTATAGCGAATAACCACGAGAGGATCGCCCGCTCGAACGACATAGTCGAGGCCCTCAGCAAAAACCCGCTCATAACCCGCTCAACGATGGACGGGGTGATAGATTTCTTGAAGCTCTACATGGGGGACAAATTCGGTTCTCCGCTCGATGTAGATGCGGTGGACGAAGAAGACGCCGGCGCCGCCCCCGCCCGGGACGAGGCAAACGGCGCGCCGTTTCCAGAGAGCTCTTTTCTCGACGACTTCGAAATAGACGAGGAGCTTCTTCAGGAGGCCGAGGACGAGGCTGACTACGAAGAAGGAGACGAATCCGGCGAGGAGCATCATTCCCCAGATACGATAAACCAGAGCCTTCACATAAAAATAAGCGTTCTTAACGTCGGGCAGAAGATAAAGCTCGCCCTCCTCGGGAACAGGGAAGCGAGGGCCATTCTCGTAAAGGACCCGAACAGGATAGTCTCGCGCGCCGTCCTCAAAAACCCCCGAATCACCGACACCGAGGTCGTGCACATTGCGCAGTCGAAGATAGTAACCGACGAAATACTCCGCGAAATATCCGACAGCAGGAAGTGGACGAGGCTTTATCAGGTAAAGCTGGCGCTCGTCACGAACCCGAAGACGCCGCCCCACATATCGATAGGCCTCCTGAAGCAGCTCCGGGAGTTCGACCTCAGGAACCTCAGGTGGAACAAGAACCTTTCGGGCGTAGTCGCGACGGCTGTTAAGAACATGATGAAGGAGCGGAATGAGAGAAAATAGATTTACTCTCCCCTCCACGCGGGTCAACGCATGACGGCCGGCGATAAAACCCTCACGTTCGTAATATCCCCCGAGCTTTCAGGTAAGAGGGCAGACGCCGTTCTGCCAAGCCTTATGCCCGAGCTCACCCGCTCGCGCATAAAAAGGCTCATAGAGGAAGGGAATATCCTCGTAGGCGGGAGTGCGATAAAACCGTCGAGAAAGCTCGGGCCGGGCGAAACCGTTGTCGTTACAATACCCGCTCCATCACCACTGGAAGCCGAGCCGGAAGACATACCCGTAAGCGTCATATACGAGGACGCTTATATCGCCGTCATTGATAAGCCCGCGGGAATGACCGTCCACCCAGGGGCGGGCGTGACGAAGGGGACGCTCGTGAACGCGCTCCTCCACCGACTGGACGGGCTCTCGGGCGTTGGCGGGAAGGTGAGGCCTGGGATAGTGCACAGGCTCGATAAGAACACCTCGGGCGTGATAGTCACCGCGAAGGACGACGCGTCCCACAACTCGCTCGCGGCCCAGTTCAAGTCGCGCACAGTCGAAAAGCGATACCTGGCAATAGTCGAGGGAGCTATGAAGGCCGGCTCCGGCTCTATTTCCTCGCGCATAGGCAGGCACCCGACGGACAGGAAGAAAATGTCCTCCAAAGCACCGTCTGGCAGGGAATCTCTCACGCTCTGGAGGGTGCGGAAGAAGCTCAAGGGCGCGGCGCTCGTAGAGGCCCGGCCGCGCACCGGAAGGACGCACCAGATAAGGGTCCACTTCGCCGAGGCGGGTCATCCGCTCCTGGCCGACGAGGTATACGGCGGCAAGGGCCGTAAGCCGCACGTGATTTCGACCGCCGCGGAGATAATCGGCAGACACGCCCTCCACGCGTGGAAGCTCGCGTTTAACCATCCCCGAACGGGAGAGCGCATGGAATTTACGTCCCCGATACCCGAGGACATGAAAAAAGCGCTTAACTTTCTCTCGGAAGCCGGGGAAAATAATTTTTAGAATTGAGCTGGTTATATTCCCGTTTATTGTCTTCCTTCCGGGGAGTGGTCG
>JBFWTW010000217.1:0-4978 GCA_050247635.1 Candidatus Dadabacteria bacterium
TAAGGACGACGGACGTTACAGGTTCGATAGTACTTCCCGAGGGCGTGGAGATGGTAATGCCCGGAGATAACATAAACATGGACGTGGAGCTTATAGCGCCTGTAGCGCTAGAGGAGCAGCTGCGTTTCGCAATCAGGGAAGGCGGCAGGACAGTGGGCGCCGGAGTCGTTACCAAAATCGTGGAGTGACGTGAGATACAATGGGCGATAATGTAATTGTGATAGCTCTTGCCTGCAGCGAATGCAAGAGAAGAAACTATTCTACGACAAAGAATAAACAGGTTCACAGAGAAAAGATCGAGCTGAAAAAGTATTGCAAGTGGTGCAAGAAACACGTCGATCATAAGGAAACCAAGTAGAGGTTTATAAAAAATTGTGGATAGGGCAGTAGCTCAATTAGGGAGAGCACTGGACTCCAAATCCAGCGGTTGGGGGTTCGATTCCCTCCTGCCCTGCACAGGACACCCGAATGGATAAGATAAAGAATATAAGCTCGAGCGTCACGCAGTTTGCTTCCGATATAGAAAGCGAGGCGAGGCGTATAACGTGGCCTTCGAGACAGGAAGCCGTCAAGTCGACACTGGCCGTTGTGGCTATATCGGCCATATTCGCGGCGTTTCTGGGCCTCGTGGATTATCTGTTCTCGGTCGGCGTAAGGACGCTGCTCAGCTAGGACGGAGAGGGAGACAGGGATTTTCTATGCCTAAAAGATGGTACGTAGTTCATACCAATACCGGCTTCGAGGACAGGGTTAAGTCCTATATTGAAGACAGGGCCAAGCAGGAGGGGCTCGACGACGAGGTTATCGAAGTCCTGGTCCCGACGGAAACCATTGTCGAGCCGGTCAAGGGCGGCAAGAAAAAGACCTCGGTCAGAAAGTTCTTTCCGGGTTACATATTGGTGAAAATGGAGCTCAGTGACAGGAGCTGGCACTTCGTCCGCAATATACCTAAAGTGATAGGTTTTGTCGGCGGCAAGGTCAAGGACGGAAGGATCGATCCGGATTCCGTGCCCGACATCCAGGAAGACGAAGTGCTCAAGATAAAACAGCAAATCGAAGAGGGGACGCTCAAGCCGAAGCCTAAAGTGTCTTTCGACAGGGGCGAAACAGTCAAAGTGGTGGAAGGGCCGTTCGCAAACTTCTCGGGTGTTATCGAAGAGGTAAGGCCGGACAAGGCGAAGGTTCAGGTGCTTGTGACTATTTTCGGAAGAACGACGCCTATAGAATTGGATTTTAATCAGGTGGAGAAGATCTAAAATGAAAAAGATAGACGGATACATTAAGCTCCTGGTCGAGGCTGGAAAGGCGAACCCGTCGCCCCCGGTGGGGCCTGCTCTCGGTCAGAGGGGCGTCAATATTATGGAGTTCTGCAAGGCCTTTAACGCCAAGACGCAGAAGATGGAAGGGGTGCTCCCGGTCGTTGTAACGGTCTACGCGGACAAATCCTTTTCGTTCGAGGTGAAGTCGCCGCCGGTATCGTATCTTCTTAAGAAGATGGCCAAGGTTCAAAAGGGTTCAGGCGAGGCCCCGAAGAAGAAGGCCGGCAGAGTGACCAGGGCGCAGGTTGAAGAAATCGCGAAAACGAAGATGCCGGACCTTAACACCGATAACCTCGACGCAGCAATGAATATCGTTTCCGGAACTGCGAGGAGTATGGGTATAGAAGTCGTCTAAACCTTGTTAATGTCGTGCGGAGCCGTCCGCTTTAGAGCAATGCTTCCGGACGGGGCCGTTATGTAGAAGGGGTCAAGGTATTCGAGGAGATTGAGTTATGCCAAAGCACGGTAAAAAATACGACGAAGTGAAAAAGTCGGTCGATACGAAGGCGACCTACGAGCTCGACCAGGCTATGAAGCTCCTGGAAGAGACGAAGACGGCCAAGTTCGACGAGACGGTCGAGGTTGCGGTCAAGCTGGGAATAGATCCCAGACAGGCCAACCAGCAGATAAGGGCTGGTATGGTGCTCCCGCACGGTATCGGCAAGGACATCAGGGTTGCGGTGTTCGCCAAGGACGAGAAACAGAAGGAGGCCGCCGATGCAGGCGCCGACCATGTTGGTCTCGACGACCTTATAGATAAAATATCGGGCCAGGGCTGGCTCGAGTTCGACGTTTCTATCGCGACGCCGGATGTGATGAACATAGTGGCAAAGCTTGGTAAAGTGCTTGGCCCGAGGGGGCTTATGCCGAGCCCGAAGGTCGGGACCGTAACGTTCGACGTTGCCCAGGCTGTAAAGGAAGCCAAGGCCGGCCGTATCGAGGTGAAGAACGATAAGGGCGGCGTGGTACACGCCCCAATCGGCAAGGTTTCGTTCGGCCCGGAAAAGCTCAAGGATAACTTCCTCGTCTTCATGGATACGCTGATTAAAATGAAGCCGGCTACTTCCAAGGGCACATTCGTCAGAAGGATTACGGTCGCCAATACGATGGGGCCGGGTATCAAGGTCGATTTCATTAACGTACGCGACGAGCTCAAAGGGTCGCGGGTGGCGGCATAAGATTGTGGTACCCCATCGGGTATTGTGGGTGAATCTGGAAATCGTGAATGATTAAGGAGTACTTAAATGCTGAGTAAAGCTGCAAAAAACGAGCTGGTAGAAAAATACAGCGCTGTCTTTAAGGCTAACCCTTCGGTTGTGGTCGTCGAGTACAAGGGCCTTTCCGTAAAGGAGCTCGAAGGACTCCGTAGTGCCCTCAAGAAGGCGGGGACGGACCTTAAGGTAGTGAAGAACACCCTTTTGCGGATAGCCGCAAAGGACACCGAAATTGAGCGCATCGGGGAATTGTTCGTGGGCCCGACGGCGGTGGCGATTTGCGAAAGCGATCCTGCGACGGCCGCGAAGGTGTTCGTCGATTCTGCGAAGAAGATTCCGAATCTCAAGCTCAAGGGCGGTATAGTCGAGGGCACTGTAGTCGACGAGAGCGGAATTACCAATATTTCCAAGCTGCCAACGAGACAGGAGCTCATAGCCCAGTTCGTAGGGCTTCTGGCTGCCCCGATGTCGAACCTCCTGGGCACGATCACCCAGATGCAGAGCAAGGTGCTCTATGCACTGGACGCCGTAAAGGAAAAAAAAGAAAAAGAAGAAAATTAATTGTTTCAGGCAGTTTAAGTCATACTTTTATATATTCCAAGGAGGTTTTTAGACAATGGCTGACATTACGAGAAGTGACGTCATCGAATATCTCGGCAAGGCTAGCATGCTCGAAATTTCGGAGTTGATAAAGGAAATCGAAGACAAGTTCGACGTTAAGGCTGCGGCCCCCCAGATAGCGGTTGCGGCGGCTCCTGGCGCTGCGGGCGGAGAGGCCGCCGCTGAACAGGTTGAAAAGACCGAGTTCAACGTTATCCTCAAGGCTGCGGGAGCAAACAAGATCCAGGTTATTAAGGCCGTAAGAGAAGTAACTTCGCTCGGTCTCAAGGAAGCCAAGGAGCTCGTAGAGGGCGCCCCCAAGGCGGTAAAAGAAGGCGTAGACAAGCAGGAAGCCGAGAATGTAAAGAAGAAGCTCGAAGAGTCCGGCGCCGAAGTAGAAGTCAATTAGGTTTTTTTCAGGAAAGCCGGTATACTATAGTATCAGTAATTGTGTCGAAGTGGCTACTGATATTTATATATACCTAATTTCCGACCTTACATCTACTAATAATCTATGCATCCATTCTCGGATAGATTATCGGTTTTGTCGCGGGCGAACGCTTTCTAAGCGGTCTATGCGGAGCTATACCTTTTTTGCCGAGAGAATTTAACAGCAAACAAAGGAAGCAGGTGTTAAATACACAAATGGGGGGTAAGTAACGTTGAGCCTTGATGGTTTGGAATCCTATAAACTGAGAAAGAGTTTTTCGAAATTACCATCTATCCTCGAGATACCTCACCTACTGGAAGTGCAAGTAAAGTCCTACCACGAGTTTCTCCAGGCTGAAGTAAAGCCGGATGAGCGTCTGGACGTGGGGCTTCACAATGCATTTAAAACCGTTTTCCCGATAGAGGATTATAACGAAAAAGCCTCTCTGGAGTACATAAACTACAGGTTCGACAGGCCTAAATACGAGGCGCAGGAGTGCAGGCTCAAGGGTTATACCTATGTGGCCCCTCTCTACGTCACGTTCAGGCTCGTCATATGGGATACGGAATCCGGTGAGGAGCGCACCATAAGGGACGTCAAGGAGCAGGAGGTCTATTTCGGAGAGATTCCGCTCATGACGCCCAACGGTTCTTTCATCGTGAACGGAACGGAGAGGGTTATCGTAAACCAGCTCCACCGCTCCCCGGGCGTGTTCTTCGACCAGGTCAGGAACAAAGACACCGGGTCGGGAAGGTCTTCGTTTTCGGCGAGGATCGTGCCCCACGACGGCAGGTGGATAGATTTCGAATTCGATTCCAAGGACCTGCTCCATGTACGTATAGACAGGAAGAAGAAGTTCCTCGTAAGCGTCCTTCTGAAGGCTCTCGGCTACGACGACAGGCAGATAATGAAGTACTTCTACCCGGTCGAGACGATCTACCTCAGCCCGGACGGGATCACCAAGAAGGTGAACCACGACGTTCTTTCCTCCCAGAGGGCGAGCGCCGACATCACCGACCCGGAAACGGGCGAAGTCGTCGTAAAGAAGGGCAGAAGGTTCGTAAGGAACATAGTCGAGAAGCTTAAGCGCGCCAACATCGACATCGTTTCCATAGACGAGTCCGAGCTCCTGGACAGGATCTCGGCGACCGACATCGTCGACAAAAAGACGGGAGAGGTCATTGTCAACTTCAACGAAACGATAACCGACCAGAAGCTCGATGAGATAAAAAGCGCCGAAGTAAGCGAATTCGACATATTCTACATCGACAACATATCGGTGGTCGCGTCGCTCAGGAATACCGTTCTTGCGGACAAGGTAAAGACCCGCGAAGACGCGATAACCGAGATATACAAAAAATTCAGGCCGACCGACCCGCCGACGCTGAGCGTGGCGGAGTCGTTCTTTGACAACA
>JBFWTW010000218.1:0-4976 GCA_050247635.1 Candidatus Dadabacteria bacterium
CGATCTCGCCATCCAAAGGATGAGGGGCGGCCATACTGCGCGAAGGTATGTCATGCGACCTCCTCATGATAGGTAACGCCGTCGTCCATCGCCCGAGAGTACCCGAAGAAGTCCGACGCGACCTCATGGGCGATCTCATAGACCCTCGCGACGTTCTTCGGAGAGTTCAGGAAGGCGTTTGACAGCACCCTGTACTCCAGCCCGTAGTGCTTCGGACGGAAGGCACCGATCTTGCCGTACAACTCCCGACGAGTCTCGTCTCGATCCCATGTCAGAGAGTCGAGATAGAGCGTCTTGTCGAGAAGCCTTGTCAACTCGACACATGCGGCGAAGTGATTGCCTGTCTCGCAATCCTCGTGCATCGTCCACCCGAAATGGATATGGCCGGAGCCAGTCCTGAAGGGCTTGTCGGTTTGAGGAGGGGCATTACGGTCCCTCGTATAGGCATTCCAGTCAGGGTTGCACCCCAACTCCTTGACCTGATCCGGCAGGGAGTCGAAGTAATCCTGCGGGAACCAGCAGGTCGGGATGGCCCGAAGCGAATAGGACTTCGAGACTTCCGAGACCGTCCGTTGGAGGACCTTCATCATCCGTTGGATGTTCGAGACGAACTCGCCCTTCGACGCGGCAGGGTCGATGTTGAACTCGGCCGCCACACCGTCACGCTGGATCGCCCCACGGATGACCTTGTAGGGTTCTTCCTTCGTTCCCGGGATGAGATTGTGGGCAGAAATAAAGTGGTCCCGACCCTCGTCAAAGACGAAGACTTCCGGATCGGAACCGATGAGGATTCTCTGCTTCATGTGATTGCCTTCTCTTTGTAATGAAGGACTTCGTAGTTCGGATCGTCCATTCTATTCTCCAAAAGAACCCCGGAGATTTCTCCCCGGGGTTGAGTCGATCGAAAGATCAGGCGGCCTTCGACTCAGAAACCGGGACCGAAGCCCCATACTCCTCCAGCATCTCCCGGAAGGCATGGGCGAAGTTCTTGTCCTTCTTGAGCTTCGCCGTCATGATCTGGATGACGTTGACGTTCTCTTCCGGGATGAGCGACTGGAAGATCGTCTCGTTGTCCTTCCGGTTGTAGTCGCCGCCGTTCTTGAGAGACTTGCCCTGCGAAAGATCCTTGACGACGCCGTCGCGGATGTTCTTGAGGCAGAGGGTCGGCTTCATGATGTAGGACATGCCAGACGGATTCTTCGTGGCGTCTCCCCAGAAGCAGACAGTCGCGATCAGGGCCTCGTGCTCCGTCAGGCCGAGCTTCTTGTAGTTCGAGAACGCCTTGGCGTGGCCTCCATTGATCCTCGAAAGGAACCGGCAGTAGTTGCCGAGGACTGTCGGGTTGACGTCGGTGTCCCAGAAGATGATCGCCCTCTTGTTGCCCTTCTCGAAAAGTTCGACATCCTTGCCGACACCCTCACGCCACGGAGAGTTCGGACCGAGGGTCGCGTCGAGCCATTCGCCGATCTCATCCTTGAACGACAGAAGCTGGCCCGAAAGGTTCAGCATGAAGGCCGAGACCTGACCCGACGGGAATGGGGGATAGACGTCGTTGGGATTCGGGCAGTCCGACGTCGCGAGATCGCCGTGGGTATTCTTGTACTTCCTGTACGCCCCGGTGATACACGGCTGGTTGTCGAACTGGAAGACCTCGAAGCCGTCCACGACGTCGACGACACCGCCCTTCCGATAGGTGGTACTCGTGCACGGCTTGTTGCCTTGCGTGACGGGATACTTGTGGTTCCCCTCGCCGCCGTAGATCAAAAAGGCCGCAGAATAGGCTCCGACGAGCTTCGGGAGGCGGGCACGGAGGGCAGACTTTGCGTTTTCGGTGATCGTGATGTTCATGCTGTTCTCTCTTTCCTTGAGACGCAGAAGAAACCGATCCTTATGGCCTCTCCTTGAGGCCGATCGGTGAATCCCTTCTGATGTTGGAGACGACGACATTCGGAATAGCCCGAAGCTCCAACCCCGGTTTCTATTACGTTTGTCAGACTCAGGCTGCCGTCAGGCATAGCCATGACGACAAGAAGATAGAAAACCTCGATCATGTTACCCCTGTTTCTGGCCCTCCTTGATCCTCCGATCAATCTGGTCTCGGATTTTGAAGGCCCGCTTCATCTGCTCCATAGGAATGATCTTCCCGGAAACCATCCGGGTAATCACCCTCTTGATGTCGAGTTTCGCTTCCGCCATACCCTTCGGTCGGCGGGAGTAATCTTCCGGCAGCATTACTTTTCCCTGCTCTGCCGCTTTGCGAGCTTAGAGCCGAGAACGCGGAAGTACGAAGAGTTCTCCCGCAGGGCCTTTACGCGGCCTCTGTCAGGATAGTCTTGACGACACTCCTCGTCCGCCAGACGATCCAGAGTATTCGCGAGGACGTACAGCCTGCCCGGCGTATACCCCTGCGAGACCGCCTCCCCAAGCATGATAGGAGGGACGGTCCTCTGCTCTCCCCTCACGACAGCACCGTCTCTGTCGAGTTCGGGACGAACGCCCGGCCGAACCGAGGCCCGTCGAGGAAGAGTTCATCGTCGGACTGGCCGTTGACGTCCTTGATCTCGTGGCCGACGCCTTCCGCGTCTGCCTGAAGGCGTTTGATGCAGTCCTTGACAGACGTCCCATACATCGTGACGGTGCAGAACGCATCGGGATGCGGCCGACCGAACACATGGGCGACGATCTTCGTCGTCAGATCGACAGTCTTCGGGGCCTTCACATGGGCTTTCTTCATCGTAGTTCTCCTGAAGTCGACGGCATCCCCCACGGATACCAATGATCGGCTTCCCAATACCCTACGTTTCCATAGGGTATTAGACTGACGATCAGTAAATAATCCAACGATCCATGAACTTCCCATTCATAACCGATGTTGATATTCCAACTCAAGCTGATCCATCAGAGACCCCTTTGATATGCGAATTTCAGAGGATCGGAGACCTCCTCTACCCCCGCGACGACGTCGAACTCTCCGGAATGGAGAACCCACGGATTCCCCCACGCGCCATCCCCGACGACGTAGACGTTGAAATGCGGGATGCCGTTGACCTTTGCAGCCGGGCCTTGGACGTCACCTCTCGCCCCGTGGATCGCACTCCACATGGAATCCTTGCGGACGATCACGATATCGCCCTCACTGATCTCTTTCATGTCTTGTCCTTTAGGAAAGTTGCCAACCAAGAAAGGCGGTAAACACTTCTTTCGCCGTCGGACGATCGTAGTAATACTGCCGAAATTGTCCGTCTACCGTATCAGCCACGAAAACCCATGGTTGCGGCTTGCGTGTGTCCTTGTTGGGTATGAGGATTCCGATTTCATCTTCCTGAGATGAGTCGTACCAAGCATGAACCAAGGTGTCGCCGTCAAAACGTGGCATATCATCCTCCATCTGGATTGTTCCTTTAGACTAGACTTACACGCCTTCCTTACCCGCGCTTTACGGGCAATGATAGGAAGCACAAATAAAAACCAAGGGAAGGGTAGACCTTTCGGTCTACCCCTCCGAGGGTCTTTCCGCGCTTAGGCGTTGCCTGCCGGCGTCGCTTCCTTGAGCTTGACGCCCATGTTATGGGCGAGCTTTTCCAGCGCGGCAAGCTGCGCCTTGTCGACGTCGAACCGCTTGGCGATGGCCTTGGTTTCTGCCTCATCCTTCGCCTTCAAGGCGTTGGTCGCTCGTTCATAGAGCTTGGAAAGAGCCTCGCCGAAATTGAACGACGGTGCTTCACGGTCCCCGAACTGCCCAGACCAAAACGGGAGATTCATCGCACCCGCCTTCTCGCGCTCATCTTTCGACTGCGGATCGCCCTTGAGGTTGAATGCGTTGGCAGACTTCGCCGGCTTGAAGAAATGCGCCTTGTCTTTCGACCAACGGACGGTCGAAAAGCGCTCAACCCATTCGATCAACCCGCGCGCCATCGCCTTAGACATCGTATGCGTGACGGCTGCATAGAGCCGGTTAAGCTTGGTATAGTCGCCGTGTTTCTCGAAATGGAGCATGATGCCGACGGCCGTCACATGCGCCAGCTTGCGGAAGGACTTGCCAGACGAAAGCAGCTTTTCGATCGCGGCGTCGGCTTCCTTGTTGGACAGGACGGCGAAGTCCTTGTCGCCGAATGCGTAGACCGGAGCCTTGATTTCATCAATCGCCTTGCCGTTGCTGACATGCGTGAGGGAGGCGGGTGCGGTGATAGGCTTTGCTGCCTTGGTCGCCTTCGTCTTGGACTTGTTGGACTTGGCGGCAGGCGGCGCGGCAGGGGTTTCATTCGTGGACATTTAGCTTTCCTTTCTGGTTCGTTAGGGAATAGTCCGAAGTGATACGGCGCGGGATTGCGTCGCTTAAGTATCGCCTACGGCAATACAAGAAAGCGGCCAGAATAAATCCAGCCGCTCCGATTTATTGTCGAATTGTCGCGAATCAAAATGCTTATCATCCGCCTAGTCTGGCCAAAACCTTTCCGACGAATTTTTCACACTACTTTAATTGCCAAGGGCTCGTCGCCCCTACTCGTTCTAGACGTGCAATCAACATCGTCATTAGTCAACGGGCGTGGCCACGTCAAACCGGGAGGGCGACTTTCGTCGTTTGTCCAAGCATGACCTAGAGATTGTCAGTCTCTAAGCGTTAGCCTTCCATCCGGCCTTGATATGTCTTTTGAGACCCCTTGGCCTCTCACATATCTCCCACTTTCGTCGCTTGGCTTTGTCCTTCCGTGCCCGACCATAGAGCCAGACCGTGATAGGATCGACCTAACCCAGCTTGGGCTAAGCTTCATTCGGCTACCAAGCTTGTGGTTGCCTATGACCGGCTGTTTCGCGGGGGCTTCATCCCCGCTTGCGGTCCATTCCTTGAGCTTGTCCGACCAGGTCGGCTAGTGCCCTGTCCAGCGCCGAGCCCGAAGGCCAGCCAAAGACCGAATGAGAAGTATCGGTCCAATCCGTACGAAACGCCCGAAATGTGGCGGAATTAAGGCATAAAA
>JBFWTW010000219.1:0-4965 GCA_050247635.1 Candidatus Dadabacteria bacterium
CGGAAAATCACTTAAAGTAATAGCAACGCCTTCAATACTCCGAAAAACTTCGCTTCCCTCGCCGAGCGCGCCGCCGGGGCAGACTATTTCGACGATTTCATTGCCGGTGAGTCCGTTGGACAACTCAAGCGAATCGCATGGGCATTGTGCATGGGCGTAAGCGGACGAGAACAGGACAGCTAGCGGCAAAAACAGGCCGAGACGTTTCATCATGTGCATCCTCCATTGAGCCTGAATACGCAAGTTTTCGAGATATTACACCGGTTTAGAACGCAATACAAGAGTATAGCTATATATCTATAGAAATGTGCTTATACACGGAGCCAGGCCGCAGTTGATTAGTTGCCAAGCGAAGGCGCACCGTCATTCCTTGAAGTCGGGGACCTTCTCGACGTACTGCTCGCCGTGGCCCTTGTAGGCGATCTCGCGGGTGTTCATGTTCACCCTGTAGTGGGTGCAGCCAGCGGCGGCTATGCCCTGGAGGAATCCTGTGTAGTCGGTTTCCTTCCTCTGGTTACGGAGTATCGCTTCCCTGACGCCTTCACCGTCGAACGCGGGGCTGACTTCGAGTGTCGCGAAGCCGTCGGGCGCGGGCTCGGTCCACGATTCGCCCGAGCCGTGGTAGACGATTTCGTGGGTCGATACAGACGTCTCGTAGTATTCGACACCGGCGGCTTTGAGGGCATTGAAAATCTTGGGGTAGGGCCATTTCTCGACTTTGCTTTTTTCCGCTATTTCTTCAATTCTGCCTCTGTCGAACATTGCGGGGAGCCTCCTGTGATCCGCTGAAGAATTTTGATATTGTGATGCGGCGGCGTGTGGGTGTCAATGGGGGTGTGCCGCTATTTTTTGCGGCGCTTAATCCGCCCGGGGACGCGCGCTCGTAAGTATAAGTAGAGACATTCACGACCTCCTGAATAATGCGGCGCCGGGGGGGCCTCCTGAGCCGGATTCGGGCTCCCGGCGCCAATCAAACCCGCACTCCTTATCCTCTTTGTTTTCCCTTCCCCGAGAGGGGAGGGGTTTATGGGGAGTGAGGTGATTCCTCACTCGCTAGGTATTCTCCCCTTCTTCCAAGGGGAAAATTAAAGGCAAAAAATTAGATCCTGAATCAAGTTCAGGATGACTGAAGTTTGGAGTCGCGGCAGGGTGTGGCGACTTGAGATTCTCGCACGCGTGGCACACGTAGTGTGTTTTACGATCGTAGCGCATACGGAGATTCGAAGCGCCGGAAGCGCGAAAGGTGCCAATAGCAAAAGGCTGCTACTTCGGATTCAAGCGGGCGTGGCCCGCCGTTGCAATAAAATCCGGCAAATACTATAATCCTCACTAATCCACACGGATATCCAGCGCCTGCACATGACACGCGAAAATACACGCCTCCCCCACAAGAGGGCTGTAGTCGCGAGCTCGCTCGCGATCATCCTCGAATGGTACGACTTCTCGATCTTCGGCTTCTACGCCGTCGTTCTGTCGCGCCTCTTCTTTCCGTTCACGGACGAGACGACCGCGGTACTTTCGACGTTCATGATCTTCGCGCTGTCGTTTCTCTTCCGCCCTCTGGGGTCGATCGTGATATCGAGCCTCGGCGACAGGTTCGGCCGGAAGAACGCATTTATCCTTACGGTGGTGCTGATGACGTTCCCGACCGTGCTCATCGGCCTCTTGCCGACGTACGAGTCGATAGGCGTCGCAGCGACGGTGCTCCTGATACTCCTCCGTATCCTCCAGGCGCTGTCGGTTGGGGGAGAGAGGTCGGCGACGCTGTCACTTTTGGCGGAGCTCGCGCCGCCGCGCTTCCGCGGGCTGTACGGCAGCATGTCGCTCTTCAGCACAACGGCCGGGATATTGCTCGCGTCGCTCGTATGCGGGGTGGTGTCGAGCGCGCTTACGCCCGAGGAGCTGCTCGACTGGGGATGGCGCGTGCCGTTCCTCCTGGGCGCTGTGTCGGGCGTCGCGGTGTATTTCCTCCGGCGGGTCGTCAGGGAGTCGGGCATGTTCACCGAGCTCAAGGAGAAGGGCGAGGTGTCGAAGTCGCCGCTCGTCGAATCCGTCCGCGAGCACTGGAAGCCCGTCCTCGTAATACTCGCCGCGACGATAATGTTCTCGGTCGGCTTTTATCTCATCTTCGTTTACATCATCACGTTCGCTACGCGGTACGGCGGGATGACGCTTACGGAGATACTCGCAATCAACACGGCCAACCTCGCGATATGCACTGTGCTCGTCCCGTTCAGCGGCTACCTGTCGGACCGCATCGGGAGGAAGCCCGCCATGATAGCGGGGTGCGCCGGGGAGCTTGTGGCGGGGCTCCTGCTCTTCAAGGTGTTCGCGGGGGACGACCTCAACCTGAAGATAGCCGTGCAGCTATTCGGCGGGCTGATGAACGTGCTTTTCGCCGGGGCGTTCGCGGCGTACATGGTCGAGAGCTTCCCGACCCGGGTGCGGATGAGCGGCATATCGATGGGGAACGTGATCGGGTTCTCCGTGTTCGGGGGCTCGGCGCCGCTCGTTGCCTCGTACCTTATAAGCAGGACGGGGGATGTTACTTCGCCGGGGATTTACATGGCGGCGGGGTGTGCGGTTTCGCTCGTTGCGCTGCTTACTGTGAAGGAGACTTACAGGAACGTGCTGAGATAGTGGTTGGCTGAACAGTGTATTTCGGTCTAAAAAACAAAGGACAAAACATTAGGTGGTAATTGCAAGACATTGCCACTTCGATCGTCAGCGGACGCGGTCCGGACACGTTGTGTCTTTTTTCGACATAGCAACGAAGTTGCTAAAGTCACTTGAAGTGCGTCAGGTGGTAATAGGAAAGCTGCTGCTACTTCGAATTCCTGCGCACGTGGTGCGCCTAAAGCCAGCGGCGGACGCGGGATTTGTATGCTGTGTAGACTTCGCCGAACTTCTTTTCGAGGTAGTGCTCCTCGCGCTGGATGACCCCCCTTTGCATTACGAGGACGAATATCGGGACTGCGATCAGGAGCCAGAGGTTGTTCAGCAGAAACGCCCCTGCGATGAGGATGAGAACCATCGATAGATACATCGGGTTACGGGTGAAGGAGTAGACGCCGCCGGTGACGATGGCGGTCGAGGGTTTCCGGACGTCGATGTTCGTGCCCGCTTTCGACATCTGCCTCATGGCCAGCCCGGCTATGATGAAGGGCAGGGCGGCCAGAATCGCGCCCGTAACGTAGCGCAGGCCGCCGCTTACGAACGGGAGCGGGTGGAGCCTGTTTGCGGCGAGCGCGCAGGCGATGAATATCAATAGTATAAGCGGCGGAAGCGCGAGCACGTCGGGGCGGTCGGCTTCGTGCGCTCCTGTGGTTTGGTTATTCATCTTCGTTGTCTGCGGGGCCGGGCCCGGGCTTGCCGGGGCGGTTGTCCCACTTTTCCCTGTATCCGTGTTTTCCGCCGCGCCTCTTCATGATCGCTTCGGCCAGGGCCTTGCGCTCGTCCTGGTCGAGATTGAGGGCGAGGTCGCGCGCGGTGCCGGCGAACTCGTTCCCGAGCCTGTCCATGAGCGCATGGAGCTCGGCGACTTTCTTATCGTAAAGCGCGGGGTCGAACTCGGGCGCGGAGATAATCTCGAGGACCTCCCTTCGCCTCTCGCGTATTTCCTTCTTCGTTTCTTTGGTGCTCTCGCGGAGGGACTCCATAGCCCCCGTCACGAGGGCGCGTTTGTCGGCGGGGAAGTCTTTTAACGCTTCGTCGATGTCGGGCCTCGGAGAGAACTTCGCCTTAAACCCGTGCGTATACGTGCCAATGACCACGCCGGCGAGGAGTATGTTGAGTATGATGGAAGCCGCGAAGATTATCTTGAGCGTCTTACTCATAGATCCCCTCCTCGTAGTAGAGAACGCCGGCGAGCTGAACGGCAGAGTCGTCGTAGCCGGGATCGGAGTAGTTGGCGAGGACGTAGCCCGCGGCTATGCCGAGGACCAGCAGAAGCGGCAGCGCGAACCGGGGGACGAACAGCGGGATGCCGGAGAATATCCCGGCCAGGAAACCGGGGCCGGATTCGGGTGAGGACGTTCCGCCCGCAGCGGATATGATGCGGGCCTCGAGGCCGGGCGAGGGCTCCTCGACGGCGCATGCGGAAAGAAGCGCCTCGAAGCGCAGCTCTTCGGCCAGGATGAGCGCAAGCTCGGGCGACGACGCGAGGGCGGCCCTGGCCGCGGGCCCCGCATCTTCGGGCCATGCGCTTATATCCGCGCCGTAGATGTCGATGTATTCGAGGAACCTGTTCTTATCCATGACGTGCCTCTTTATGCCGGTAAATTCCCAGTTTCGTCCTGAGCGAGCCCTTGGCGCGCATGAGAAGCGATTCGAGCGCCTTCACGCTGATGCCCATGATGTCGGCGGCCTCTCGGTTCGTCACGCCTTCGTAAAAACAGAGCGCGAGCGCCAGACGCTGGGAATCGGGAAGGGACGACACGTGGGCGTCGAGCTCTTCCTTCGTCCGCTTCATCTCGACCATGTCTTCGGCCGTGCCGCCCGGTGCGGGCGGGTCGTAGCCGTCTTCGAGCCGAAGGGGCGCGGGCTTTCTCTTCCTGTCTATACACGCGTTCGCTACAATCCTGTAGAACCACGTGGTGAATTTCGCTTTTCTGTCTTCGTCCCAGCTCGCTGGTTTCGTCCAGACGGTGAGGAAAGATTCCTGCACGATGTCCTCCGCCTCTTCCCTGTTAGACGTCATCCTGTAAGCGAGTCTGTAGAATCTGGGTGTGTGCCGCGCGACGAGCTCGGAGAAACAGGCCTTGTTACCTCCCCTAACCCCCGTCATGAGCTCTTCGTCGGTCAGCCCTTTAATCTCACTGCTCATGGTGAGTCCGGCTTCCGGGTCTTCCTTGTCACCTGTTACAGGATACCACCGGAACGGGCAGCTGAGAACGGAGAACCGGTTGTTCATCAGCGCCCGCTCATGAGGTGGATGTATAAAGGGTATGCTCTGATTACTGATTC
>JBFWTW010000220.1:0-4927 GCA_050247635.1 Candidatus Dadabacteria bacterium
GGACCATAAGACCAAGGAAGACTTTTACGGAAACTCGCTCGAGATGGACATACCGGACTTCACGCTCACGGACCAGAACGGCAATAAGGTGAGCCTGAGCGACTTCCGGGGGGAGCCGGTATTTCTCTTCTTCGGCTATACGCACTGCCCGGACATCTGCCCCGTTACGCTTTCCGTCCTGAACGGGGTATCCAAAGAGGTGGGCGAAGCCGACAAGGATAAATTCAAGGTCCTCTTCGTCACCATAGACCCGGAGCGGGACGACCCCGAGACGCTCAAGGGTTACGTCCCCTATTTCAACGAAAGCTTCACGGGACTTACGGGCACGCCGGACGAGATTAAAAAGGTCGCCAATTCCTTCCGCGCTTTTTATATGAGGGAGGAGTCCGACTCGGAAGCCGGATATCTTATGGGGCATACATCGGCTGTATATCTTCTCGATAAAAACGGGAAGGTAGTATTGAGATACCCGCAGGACAAGATGGACCCGAAATCCATAGCGGGGGATTTGAAGAAGATACTCTGATAAGGAAACATTTATAAAGGCCAAGAAAAGGTCAAAATAATTCATGGTGAGGAGAACGAAATGAAGAGTCTATTTCTCGCATTAGCGCTTGCACTTTTTGCTTTCAGTTATTCGCACGCCGAGGATACGATAACCGTTACGGACGCGTGGGTTAGGGAAGTCCCCCCGGCGTCCACGATATCGGCCGCGTACATGAAGATCGCCAACAACGGCGACAAGGACGACAAGATCACGGGCGCGTCGTCAACGGCGGCGGAAACGACCGAGATACACCTTAGCTCAGTAGACGACAAGGGCGTTGCCAAGATGGAGAAGGTCGACGGCGTTGCGGTTGCCGCCGGTGAGACCCTCGAGCTCAAGCCCGGAAGCTATCACATCATGCTGATTGGGCTTAAGGAGCCGCTTAAGGCCGGGGAAAATGTAGAAATAGTCCTCGACTTCGAAAATGCCGGGGAGGTAACGGTGAGCGCCCCGGTGAAGGGAATGGATAAGCAGTCGCACGAAGATCACAGCCACCACTAAGAATGAAAATCCGGGGCCGGGGAGCAACCAAACTTCGGCCCCTTAAAATACCCGCCTCTAAAATCCCATCACAATATTGGATAATTGCTTCGCTATTTCTGCTAAGGTGTATGGCACAGTATTTCCTAGGTTGCGGCCACACCTCTCACTCGCGCGGTGAGACTTGCCTCGATAGAAAAGGGGTACTTTTCCCATGGCATTAAAGTATGTGTCTGATTAACTTCGACCCCGGACTGTATGGTGTTTCCTTACCAGTGGGGTATTTACGCCGGATTTATTTCAGTGAAAGGAATGTGGTGGGGTTGACCCTCTTGCCGTCTTTCATCACTTCGTAGTGGAGGTGGGTTCCCGTGGACCTTCCGGTGCTGCCCGCCTTGCCTATGACGTCGCCGACTTTCACCTCGTCGCCTTCCTCTACGGTAATCTTCGAAAGGTGCCCGTAAAGGGTCTCGAAGCCGTCCTTGTGGCTGAGCACCACTATCTTGCCGTAGCTGCTCTGCCAGCCGGCCTTGGTTACCACACCGTCGGCAGTCGCAACTATCGGGTCGCCCTGGTTCGCGTCTATATCAATACCGGAATGGAAACCGACCCTCGAACGAAACGGATCTTTCCTGTAGCCGAAGGCGGAGTTTATCTTGCCTTCGAGCGGGATGCCGAGCGGGAGGTTCTTCATCGTATCGAACAGCACGTCTACGTCGCTCTTCATGTAATCGATGTAGGACAGGCTGAGCCTGTCGGTGGGTATGAACTCGCCCCCGACGGCGAGGTCTTTCTTGATGCCTTTCTTGTCGAGCATGTCCTGCATTTCGAGGAGCTTTGCCTCTATGCCGTGGAGCTTTGCCCTGAGGTCGGCCTCGGTTTCCAGATTCTCAGTGAGGTTCTGGCTTAGCCTGTCTATTGTCGATGAAAGGTTCTTGACCGATTTTGTTTTTGATTCTGAGTCTTTGTAGAAGGTGTAAGTGGAAGCGAAAGATAGAAGTGAAGCGACTGTAAAAACCATTAATACGAAAAAGATGAATTTAAGGTGGGAGATTTTTAAGTTAAGCGCCTTAGGGCCCTTACTTCCCGGAGTAATCAGCATAATGGTAAGATGATCCTTATCCATGCACCTCTCCTAGAGAAAAATTTGGTAGATAAGACCCCAATGGGCAACCACCAGGAAAGTCCAGAGAAGAGCTAGCTTACATATTCTGAATCCCGAATTCAACCCCCGGCGGAAACTAGGGGATTTACAGGGAAAAGACCGGCGGCCCGGCAAAGCCGGCTTTTTCGTTTCCCGCGAGTCTTGCGGCGAGGGGTGTTAAAAGATAATATGGTTATATCCACAGGTTCGGGGTTATACGTCGCATTGCTATCCACAGCCAATACATCGGAGCGGGAAGACCCACGGCCGGGTAGATTCAGGTGCGTTCAGGCGGAATATGGCAAAGGTCATATGTATCGCAAATCAGAAGGGCGGCGTCGGTAAAACGACAACGGCCATAAACCTTGCAGCGTCCCTCGCGGCCGCCCAGAAGAGGACCATGTTCATAGATTTCGACCCCCAGGCTAACGCCACGAGCGGGGTGGGGGTGGACAAGGAAGAGGTCCGGAGGAGCATATACGACGCCCTCATCGGCGAGGCCGACATTGCCGACATCAAGATCGACATCGAGACCGAAGCACTGGGAGGATTCCTTTCAGTTGTTCCGGCGACGCCCGAGCTTACGGGGGCGGAGGTCGAGCTACTTCACCTCGAAAACCGCGAGTGGAGGCTGAAGCAGGCGATCGAAAAGGTTGCCCACGAATACGACTTCATACTCATAGATTGCCCGCCGTCGCTCAGCATACTCACGGTAAACGCGCTTACCGCGGCGGACTCGGTCCTCATACCGGTCCAGTGCGAATACTACGCGATGGAAGGGCTCGGACAGCTCCAGAGGACGATATCTCTCATAAGACAGAGGCTGAACCCGGACCTTAAGGTCGAGGGGTATCTCCTTACGATGTTCGATTCACGGAACAGGATATGCCATGTTGTCGCCAATGAGCTCAGGGCATATTTCAACGAAGAGGTTTTCGAATCCGTCATTTTCAGAAACGTGAGGCTCGCCGAGTCGCCGAGCCACGGAAAGCCCATTATCCTTTACGATATAAAATCCACCGGTGCCGAGAGCTATATGTCGCTTGCACGGGAAGTAATAGCACGAAACGGAGGGGGAAATATTGAAGAAAGCCACACTGGGTAGGGGGCTCGAGGCGCTCATCCCCAAGGAAACCGCATCCGGGGGGTTCATCCTCGCATCTATACATGATGTCCGCCCGAACCTCCGCCAGCCGAGAAAGGAATTCGACGACGAAGCGATTTCGGAGCTCTCCATTTCCATAAAGGAAAAAGGGGTTCTTCAGCCGCTCATCGTCAGGCGCTCGGGCCAGGGCTACGAGATCATAGCCGGCGAGCGCAGGTGGCGCGCCGCGCAAAAGGCGGGCGTCAACAAGGTGCCTATAATAATAAAGGAGGCGACGGACGGTGAAGCGCTCGAACTCGCCCTCATCGAGAACCTCCAGCGCCAGGATCTAAATCCGATAGAAGAGGCGACGGGTTATCGGCATCTCATAGAGGACTTCGGGCTTACGCATGAGGACGTCGCCGCCCGTATAGGCAAGGACAGATCGACTGTAACGAATCAGCTCAGGCTCCTCCGGCTCCCTGAAGAGGCGCAGAAGGCGCTCGCCCAGGGCGAGATATCGGCTGGCCATGCCCGTGCTCTCCTCTCACTGGAGTCGGCGTCCGACATGAAAGCCGCGCTCGACGCGATACGAAAGCAGAAGCTCTCGGTCAGGAATACGGAGGCCCTCGTTAAGAAGATGTCGGGGGCGGCTAAGAGCGTGGCGAAGTCGGAGCAAGCGCAGGAGGAGGACCCCTATGTCCGCAGCCTCGCCGACGAGTTCAAGCGCGCCCTCAGCACCAAGGTGAGAATCGTATATAATAACGGCAGGGGCAGGATCGAGATAGATTACTACTCCACCGATGAGCTCGAAAGGCTCGCCGCACTCCTTCTGGAGAACAAATAATATAAGGATTAAAAAGAGAGCCGGAATTCATGAAAGAATATAAAGTGAAGGTGGAAGTGAAGCTGAAACCCGTCGTGCTCGACCCGCAGGGGAAGTCCGTCCTGTCAGCGCTCAGGAACCTCGGATTCGGCGAGGTCGAGGACGCCCGCATCGGGAAGCTCATAGAGCTTACGATAAAGGACGGCGACGCCGGAAACGTGGAAGAGCGCGTGACCGAAATGTGCCGCAAGCTGCTGTCGAATCCCGTCATAGAGAATTTCGACGTCAAGGTAGAAGAAAAGAATGTATAGATTTGCCGTCATAGTATTCCCCGGGTCGAATTGCGACCACGACTGCTACCACGCCGTAAAGCATGTGCTCGGCGAAGGGTGCGAATTCGTGTGGCACGAGGAGAGGGACCTCTCCGGGTTCGACGCCGTAATAGTGCCGGGGGGATTCTCCTACGGGGATTATCTCAGGACGGGCTCAATAGCGAGCCTCTCACCGGTGATGAAGGCCGTCGCCGACTTTGCCTCCAAGGGCGGGCCGGTCATAGGCATATGCAACGGCTTTCAGATACTCGTCGAGGCGGGCCTCCTTCCGGGGGCGCTCATACGGAACTCGTCGCTCAGGTTCGTTTGCAAGTGGGTGGATATAAGGGTCGAAAGGAACGACACGCCGTTTACGTGTAACCTCGAAGTCGGCGAAGTGCTCAGGATTCCCGTGGCCCACGGCGAGGGGAATTACTTTACGACCGAGGCCGGGCTCAAAGAGCTGAAGGACGAATCGAGGGTCGTCTTCAGGTACGTGACGCCAGAGGGCGAGGCGACCGCCGAGGCCAACCCG
>JBFWTW010000221.1:0-4911 GCA_050247635.1 Candidatus Dadabacteria bacterium
AATACATTTACGCTCGATTCGTGGCCGACGACGAACGACAGCGATCATACGTTCTTCGGCATATGGGGGCTCACCGACAGCGAGATCAGCGGGAATACGCTGAGCTCGTCGAGCCCGTCGATGAGGGCGTTTTATTTTTACGACGACGATTCGGGGTGCCCGGAGAATCTGATCGGCGGGAATAGCTGGGATTTGAGCACGGACGACTGGATGTGGAGCGGGGGAGGGAGGAGTGATTTCAGCTCGGCGTTCGGGAGCGTGAGCGGGTGTGGAGGGTAGAAAGGATTCTCGATGGATTACTGGCGAAAGTGGATTCCCGCCTGCGCAGGAATGACAGAATTGAAGTACCCCCTCACCCTAGCCCTGTTTTGGAGTGACCAACTTTCCAGCGGTACTGGATGGGCTTCCGTGCAGTCCGCCGGGGGCGTCCGAATGCTCACTCGTTCGCATCCGTTCCCCGGAGGGGAGAGGAGGGGATTCAAGGAGTCCGAAGAGTTTCGGGCAAGGATGTCCGAATGCACGTTCGGAACCATTGGGAACGTCAGATAAAAGTAAGGATTAAAACGAAAAACTGATTGAAGGAAACGAGCCCGGGCGGGGATACCGTACCGGGTTTTTTTATATAAAAACACGGAGGTATTACACATATGGCACAGGCATCAGGCTCAAGTGCAGAGATTTGGTACAAGATAGAGGCGGTGAACGGGGTGACCCCGTCCGTGGATTCCGGGGCTTCCACGACACTGGCCGCGGCCGTTAATCCGGGCGCGTCCTCGATCGTCGTCGCGTCGGATACTGGCATTGCGGCGGGAGAGATCCTTAAGGTCGGAACGCCGCAGAATATGGAGTTCGTGAAGGTGGATTCAGGGTATTCGTCCGGAACAACGGTTACGCTCGACGCCAACACGAAGATCAATTACAGGCACGAGTCCGGCGAGGATGTGAAGGAGACGGACCCGACGAGCGACTGGTTCAAGCTCGGGAACGTGAGGTCGTTCACCCCGTCCGGCGGAAGGGAGCTTCAGCGCTCGCAGGCGCTTTCGGGCTCGCGCGTGCTGTCTAACTTCCGCGAGGGCAACTATGAGGCGGGCGCCGACATGACCGTCGAGCTCGACATAGAGACCGCGGGGCTCTTTTACCTGCATGCGCTCAACAGCGATTATTACAGCGTGGGCGCGACGCAGGATACCGACCCCGTGAGCACGACACTCGACGGGGCTGTCTCGAAAGGCGCGGCGCAGATAGAGGTCGCTTCCGAGACTAACGTCGCGACCGGCGTTTTCCTCCAGATAGGGACGGGCGTGGACGCGGAGATAATCAAGGTAGGGACCTATACCAGCGGCACGACCGTGGACCTTGACCCGGACGCCCATCCGATGGGGCTAAGGAAGGCCCACGACAACGGCGCAGCCGTCGTCGAGAAGGTAAAGCCCTTTACTCATTCGATTTACAGGGGGCAGACGATCCCGGAGGGGATCTCTTTTATCCTGAGATTCACCGACATCGAGTCGCTCATGCTCATCAGGGGGAACAAGATTTCGAACCTGACGCTGAATGTCGACCCGAGCGATCTGCCGCAGCTTAACATGAACGTTTCCGGCAAGGCGTTCCAGGTGCTTTCGGAGAATATTTTCGGGACGCCGGTGTCCATCGAGAACATACCGTACGTGCACTGGGAGGCCAGTGTGCAGGTGGACAGCGCCGAGCTGACGTCGAACCAGCTGGAGAACCTTAGCCTCGTGATCGAGAACACGATACAGGGGAACTTTGTCGTGGGCTCGCCTATAAAGGGCGCGATCACGCCGGGCGAGGGCACCGTAAGCGGGTCGTTCACGTATCAGTACGGCAGCCAGCAGTTCGCCGAGAAGACGATAGCCGGGACGGAGACGCAGCTCGATTTCATCTGGACCTACATCGGGGACGACAATCACCAGGTGTCGATGAGGGTGCCGAAGGCGAAGTTCGAGGGCAGCCCGCATCCGGGCGTTTCGTCGAAAGATCCGATAACCGACGAGAAGAGCTTCCTCGGCAGGCTGGATTCGGGTTCATCCCCGGCGACGGACGTGAGCGTCACCGTGAAGAACAATCAGCCGACTGTGGAGTGGATGGTGGAGTCTTAAGAGAGATTGGGGGAGTTGGACCCCCACCCGTACCCTCCCCCTGAGAGGGGGAGGGAAATAAATTATAGATTTCTCGCATGCGCTCGAAATGACAAATTAAAGGCGAGATCCTGAAACAAGTTCAGGATGACAGATTTGGTAACCCACATCCTGGCCTTCCTCCTGAAAGGGGGTAGGGAATTTACGATGAGGGGGTGAGATTGGTAAAGGAGAAAAAAATAAAGGAGGAGTTATGCCAGAGATTAAGAGTCTTACGAAGCATGTTTCGAATTATGTGACGATTTATCCGTACAGGGAGATCGAGGATGAGGATTGGCCGGCGTACCAGGACGAGAAGGGCGAGTGGGTCGGCTACGACGACGGGTGGCGCGAGGTCGGGTTCAAGTGCCCTTATCCGACGGTTGCGAGGCTGACGCAGATAAGGGATTTGACGCAGGACCTGACCGTAGAGGACAGGAGCTTCAAGATACTCGGCGGGGACCCGAAGCGGGCGGCGAAGTTCCTCGTGTATAACCTGATACAGGATATAGTCGGGCTCACGGACCAGGGGGAGCGCGTGCTTTACGACAAGGACACGAAGGAGTGGCTGTATAACGAGTTCTGCAAGTCGTCGTTTCTTCTGAGCAACTTCAGGTCGAGTTACGAGCTCGTGGCCGGGAAGGTGACGAAGGAGGAAAAGAAGGAAGAGGAAAATTTTTCGGAAGAGTCCGGGAGTATTTCGGACGGATTTACGAGGGCTGGGAAGTCAGCCTCAAGGGCGAAAAAAGAAGATACAACGCCGACGCTCTCAGGCGGCGAGTAAAGCAGCTGGAAGAGAAGAAGAAGCTCCGCCGGAAGAACCGGCTCCCGTTCGGGAAGGAGGACTCGGCGGAGCTTCGGACTTTGAAAAAGGCGGGCGAGGAGACGGACGGGCTCATGGGATCGCTGCCTCCACATCAGCAGGAGTGGGTGTCGCTGTGGGAGCTCTGTCAGTCGCAGCGCTACGGGCAGGGGATGACCGTGGGCACGCTCGTGCATTCGGAGATCTGGAATAACCTCGAGAAGCTGGAGTTTGAGGGGCACCTTAAGACTAGGGCGTTTCGGGTTGTCGTTGCAGTGGACGAGGTGTTCAGGGAGTTTGCGCTCCGGGCCCAGGAGAGGAAGATGAAGAGAGGGTCGAAAGGGGAGGGGATAGAGAGTGTGAGGGGGGAGAGGTGAGAGGTGTGGATATAAAAAAAGGGAGCCGTTTTCATCGGGCTCCCCTGGGTTTGTTTGCTATTTAAGCCGTAGCTATTAGTTAGCTACTATTAACGATGAGCTGAGTGCTCATCGTGTTGGGTGTTCACAGGTTTTCACCTGATTGGTCCGGCGGATTGTCACTGTCTCCCATGATTTTCACCTCTATATATAATGATAATAATTTCTGATGTGGAGTCAATCGGAATTTGGGGGAAAGAGGGAAAAAGATTCTTGATGGATTGCTTGCGGAAGTGGAAATGCCAATCTTTAACTGAATGGATTCCTGCTATTTTGTGTTGTGTTACTTTCGAGCTGTACTAGATTTGCCTTCTTGCAATTGGCCGGGGGCGTCCAATTCCTCACTCGTTCGGAATTGTTGCAGGAATGACAGATATGTGGTGATTCCTCTCTTGCTCGGAATTGTTGGGAATGACAGAAGAGATTGCCGCGGGTGCTGTGCACCCTCGCAATGACAGGCTAATCGTACCCCCTCACCCTAGCCCTGTTTTGGTTTCGGATACTTTCGAGCTGTACTAGACAAACTTTCGTGCCGTCGGCCCAGGGCGTCCGAATGCTCGCTTGCTCGCATTCGTTCCCTCAAGGGAGAGGGGATAAAAGCAAGGATAAAAGCTGTAACCCCCACCTTAATCCTCCCCCTGGGAGGGGGAGGAGATTTAGTGAAGGGATTCGGTGACCGTTAGTAGAATTCTTTGTAGAGCATGGCGGCGACGAGGATCGTTGTGAGGGCGAAGAGGGCGCCCTTGAGCGTGAAGCCGAGGAATGACGCCGACGGCGGGGGAAGGTCGAGCGGGACGGGGATGTGATTCTCGGCGATGATCTGGGCGGCCTTCGGGGAGCTGAGCGGGATCATGGAGTCGCTGCCGCACTTGGAGCAGACGCAGATCTTCAGGCGGCGGCGGGAGAGCGTGTAGAGGACGGCGGCGGTGAAGAAGATCGTCGCAGGGAGCCAGATGGAGCTTTCGAAGACCCCCGCGAAGGCGAGGACGAAGGCGGCCGTCCAGAGCGCGGATTCGGTTTTGGCACGGCCGTCGGTGGTGGAGTCTTCGAGGCCGATGTAGTGGCAGCTTGTGCAGAGTTTTTGCATTGATGATAAGGATAATGGAGAGGGGAGGAAAAGGGAAAGGATGAGGGGCCTCCACTTTTTCTGGTGGGGGATATAAAGGCAAAAGATAGATTTCTCCCCGTGGTCGAAATGACATACTTGAAAGAAAGGATTCTTGATAGGTTGTGTGCGGAAATGGATTCCCGATACAAGCATTCGGGAATGACAGATATATGGTGATTCCTCGCTCGCTCGAAATCGTTGGGAATGACAGAAAAACAGGGGTTAGTTGGTTTCGACGAGGATCGTGTCGATGAGGAACTGGTCGGATTTCTGGCCGGTGGGGGCGATGACGTAGTAGTAGCCGTTTTTGCAGGCTTCGACCCGCGGCGAGAGCGAGAGGGGCTGACCCCTGTCGAGCCAGACGAGGGCGACGATCTTGCCGTGGGAGGTTTTGTCGTTGCCGGATTTGACGTAGGCCGTTTTGCACCTGGAGGCGCAGAGGTAGTT
>JBFWTW010000222.1:0-4852 GCA_050247635.1 Candidatus Dadabacteria bacterium
CTACAAGGACAAATACGGAAAGATCCTCCTGATGCTGGAGAAGATAAACAGCGACGACCTCCCCGGGATGTATAAAGAGGCCGCAGGGCTCTGGACATCGCGCGACCTCGAAAAGGCCCTTCGCTCCGGCGCCGAACCCACAGACGCAACCCTGTACGAAGACACGTTCGGCAGGCTCTCCCATAGGGACCTCAAAACGAAGATGATGGTCACCGACTTCAAGACATATATGGTCGACGACATACTGACCAAGCTCGATCGGGCGACTATGAGCGTAAGCCTCGAAGGGCGCGACCCTTTCCTTGACCACCGGATAGTCGAGTACGCCGCCAGAATACCCATGGACATGATATACAGGGACGGCCAGAGTAAGCACATCCTCCGACGCATCCTCTACAAGCACGTGCCCCGCGAGCTTATCGAGCGCCCGAAGATGGGGTTCAACGCCCCCCTGCATCACTGGTTCGAAAAAGACCTGTCGGCGCTCCTCAATACATACCTCGGCGAAGACAGGCTTAAAAAGGACGGTACGTTTAACGCAAAGGCCGTAAGCTCCATGGTCCGCGACTTCACAAACGGTAAATCGGTCAACATAAACACCCTCTGGAGCATTCTCATGTACGAGATGTGGAAAGAGAAGTGGATGACAAACTAATCTTGCCCAAAGCCCGCATTATTTTAAACGGAACGACGACAAGTGTCCGAAATTAAAATAGCCTACATACTATCGAAGTTTCCTGTCTTCACCGAAACCTTCATCATAAGAGAGATACGCGAAATACGCCGGCGAGGTATTGACGTCGAGGTGTTCTCGTTAAAGAGCACAGACGGAGACAAAAGTAAGCACGCCGAGGCCGAGGAGCTCCGGGCCGGCACACACTACATACCCTTCTTCCTTTCCGCCGAGGTTTGGGCGTCGGTCCTTTATTACCTGCGAGCGCGCCCGGGCAAGACGCTCGGGATGCTCGGCAAGATAATCGGCCGGAACATTTCGAGCCCGATGACGCTACTCAAATCACTCGCCGTCATGCCGAAGGCCATGACAATCGCCAGAAGGCTCCGCAAAATGGGGATAGACAAAATACACTGCCACTGGGCGACAGTCCCCGCGACGGCGTCATGGATAGTGAGCACGCTCAACGACGCCGAATTCACGTTCACGACCCATGCATGGGACATCTTCAAGGCAGACAACATGCTCGAAGAGAAGATGGCGGCCTCGTCCGGCGTAAGAACGATATCGGCCTTCAACAAACAATACCTCCTCGAAAAATATCCCGGCATTGGCCCGGACAAAATCTCCGTCATACACATAGGAATCGACGTCAGGAGATTCGTCCCCCACGACAGATCCGGCCACAAAGACTTCGCCATACTCAGCATCGGGAGGCTCGTCGAAACCAAGGGATTTCAGTTCCTGCTACAGGCCTGCGACATACTCCGGAAGCGAAACATCGACTTTTTCTGCCGCATAATATACGTGAGCGACGCTTACGACGACGAAATATTCGCCCTTCACAAAAAGCTCGGCCTGAAAGGCGCGGTCGAGCTCATCTCCGAGGTGCCGCAGGAAAAAATCCTCGGCTACTACGACTCGTCGGACTGCCTCGCCCTCCCCTGCATAGTGGACAAGAGCGGCGACAGAGACGGCATACCCACCGTTATACTCGAAGCCATGGCCACCGAATTGCCGGTTATATCGACGGAGGTCTCCGGCATACCCGAGGTCGTGATAAACGATCTGAGTGGTGTGCTCATAGCTCCCGGCAGCTCCACCGAGCTCGCCGATGCGCTCGAAACGCTTCACCGCGACCCGGCGCTCAGGGGGAGGCTCGGCAAGAAAGGCCGGGAGATAGTCCTCGACGAATTCGAAATCTCCCGGAGCGTTGATCTATTACTGGGTATCATATTACGTGACGATGCCCGGGCCGTTTCCGAATATGCTGCAAAGAAAGAAAATTCTGCTTCATCGTAAATCAGACTCGAGCCTCCTATCGGGGTTCTTCCTTTTACTTCTGCTCCCACTCATTCTATCCGTCGCCTGGAACGCTCCGGGTGACAAATCCATCCCGGGAAAATCTTCCGATTACGCAGGCTTCCTCCCCATACCCTTTCCCGGGGCGTGCGATGTCGTTGTAGACAGGGGCTCCATTCAGAGCGCGCTCGACAGCGCCCGCCCGCGAAGCACGGTATGCGTAAAAAACGGCGTCTACAGGGGTAAGGTCAATATATCGAAGACCGGGATAGTACTTAAAAACTACCCCGGCCATAAGCCGGTCATTATACCGGGCTACGGTCTTGGAAACCGGGTGGAGATAAACGCCCCTGAAACGAAGGTCGAGGGGCTCGAAATCAGCGGCGGCTACGAGGGTGTAAAGATATACCAGCCAAATACGACGATAAGAAACAACTATATACACGACAACAAGTTCGCCGGCATAGTCATCGTCAGCACCGACAACAACCTCATAGTAGACAACGATATCGAGCTTAACGGCACTTGCGGAAGGGAATGCGACGTCCCGGGAGAGGAGCGTCTCAGCCCGAAGAACGTCCACGGTATTTATATAAGCGATTACCTTTGTAAGGGCGCCCGGAACAACATCATCCGGAATAACGTTATAAAGGACAATCCCGGAATGGGAATTAACTTCAACGGCTCCTTCTGCGACCGCGGCATAACGGGCACTATAGTCGAAGGGAACGAGCTCATAAACAACTCCTGGGGAATCGCCCTCTTCTATAACGTCCGGGATTCGAGATTCAGAAACAACAGGCTCTCGGTTTCCTCTCACCCCAAGACAAATCACGCAGCCTTCACGCACCTCGGGCTCTGGGGCAGCAAGAATAACCTCTTCCGAAATAATATCTTCATCAGCATTATTCCCGGCTACCAGCCCATAATGGTATTCGACAAGGAGTCGGAAGATCAGGATATCGACCGCAACATCTGGTCGACGAAAGAAGAGGAATGGATGTGGAGCGGAAAGGAGCTCGGCTCCTTCAAGTCGAGTTATAAGAAGACCACAGGCTGGGACGAAAACGGCACGATTAGATAATCGTCCCGGCCAAACATTCTTATCTCAATCTTACATACAAAAAGGGGCGCACCCGTCATCGTCGGATGCGCCCCCTGAGACATGATTCGATTCCTTTTCGACGTATTACTGGTTGGCTTCGTACATACCCATGTCACACCTGTTGCCGTTTTCGAGCCTGACATGAAGGTCCATGTCCGTTGAAGCGCACTCACTGTCCTGGCCGTGGTCTATAGCCGGCGAATCGGGATTCAGATAATAAAGACCGTTTTCCACGTCCTCAAACCGCGGGTCAACTGTGTTGACTGTGCCGTTCTCCTCCCAACCCGAAGCCGACGAGAACTTGGAAGTAAAGTCGCTTCTGCCGCCCTTATACTGCCAGTAATTGCTGTTAACCTTCCACATATTGTAATCGAACGTGTTGTTGGTAGACTGGGAATCGTCAATAAACGGGCCGCTGACATCCGATCTCGTGCTGTAGAAGATGTTGTTTTTGATTATGTTGTTAGCACTGCCGTATATGCCTATAAAAGTGTGGTAGCTCTCGTTCGTGCTCGGGTAACTCTGAATTACGACAGTGTTGTTCCTTACGACCGCCCTTTCGACATTATAATACATGACCATACCCCAGGAATTGTTCTCGAGGAGGTTATTCTCGACGACAATATCCTCTATAAGCGAGTCACAATCAGCACCGTTAAACTGAATACCTCTTCCTGGATGATCGTTTATGACATTCCTCTTTATCGTAACGTTGGAGGCCCCGGAGCAGAGGTAATTGCTCACGTATATACCATGGCAGTTCTTGCCGCTCGGGCATGCATCCGGATCTATCCCGTTTTCTTCGATCACATTACCGCGCACGAGAACGTCACTAGTGGATACTATCGTTATTCCGCCGTATTTGTTGAGGTGAATCCAGTTATCCTCGATCGTGTTATGACCTTTATATACCTTTATTCCTTCCCATCCATACCTGATTTCAAACCCCCTTATCATTGTCCACTCCGCGTTAAATTCCACCCTCGGGGTTCCAGAGTCCGGACAGCAGTCGGTCGGATATTTGCCGTCGCCCGGGTCGATTGTGGGTGCGTGGCCAGGATAATTGACCAACGCTATCGGCTTGTCGGCTGTTCCACTCTTTACGAAGTTAACCCTCTCGGCGTAAACACCGTCCTTAACCTGAATAGTATCGCCGGGGCGGGCGTTGTTAAGGGCAGACTGTATGCTCTTGTAATTTCCGCTGCCGTCCTTGGCGACTATAACTATCCTGGCATCGACCGGAGCTATAGGAGCTTCGGATACGCCCGAATCGTCTATCGCGGAATTACCGTCCGACGGGTCCGCTGTCGGCTCAGGCGTCGGCACAGGTGTAGGAACGGGAGTCGGAGCAGGCGTCGGCGAAGATTTTTTAGAGTTTTGAGAACGCGACGGCTCCTTTGGGCCTTCGGAACCGGGGCGTGCCGCGCTTGCCTCCAGGGGGAAGATCAAGAGCATGGATATGATGATTATCCACTTAAAGCTGCTAGCGCTGGTAAAGAATCGAATCATTGAAATGCCTCCTTTCGTAGGCCTTGCGGCCAGGAACGGGCATTCCTTCGGCTCCATAACCCGGAGCAGGTCAGTTACATGTGGAAGGGAGTCTATTAATAAGAAGACGCTCTTCCTATTTCGGTAACCCGGCCACCGTATGCTGACTTCTCAGCACTTAGGTCGAAGGCTTTGCGTCCCACCCTTTCGGATGGTTTGCCCTTATCGCTTAGGTCAAGCTTTAAAACTACACGAGCAACTATATCGCAAATTTCATACCAAAC
>JBFWTW010000223.1:0-4824 GCA_050247635.1 Candidatus Dadabacteria bacterium
CAAGCCCTATGGCAACTACCGACGTATTCTTAAATAGAATGTTGGTAGTGTTATTTGCCCTGGTCAGTCCGGATTCCACCATTGCGAATCCGAGATGCATCAGGAACACGAGAAAAGTGGCCAGCAGCATCCATATGTTGTTGGATACGAAAATCGCGTATGCCGGCGTAGGACCGGCATCTTCCTGTGCATATGACGAAACGGAGATTAAAAGCAATAAGATCAAGATTGGCAAAAAGACGGAATTTGTGGAAATTCCCTTCAATCTGCGTACAAATTGATTCATCTCAAGTCCTCCTTTGGCAGGGTGTCGAAACCAGATTTTGCATATCTAATTTTGCAAGAGATATGCCAAACTGAAATCATCCCTCAAGACCAAAGTTGATCTCGATCTTACCTCTGAAAATTATTAGATTATTTGATATGAGTATGCGGTGCCGAGCGGGGCCGGGAAAAGGCACGAAATGCCTAGTAATTAAGCACCGGGGTTTGATTTTCAGGCATATCTGGCAGCTGCGCTGTACGCGGCCGCGAGGAGGGTTTATCCGGAAAATTATCCAGGAATTCAGACCATAAGGAGGGCGTGTGAAGCCGTGCAATCACACAGGCCAAAGCGAGTGAATTGCAGAAAGGACTGGAAAAGCTACGGGAAATCGAGACCGGGAATCTACAGCACCAGAGGAGCAACTTTACATAAGGAATAGAGGAAATCCGTTACCTGGGACCGCTTCAGTCGAGGGCCTTGCCCTTCGTTTCGGGAAGGGTGAGAACGACCAGGGCCGCGGCCACGGCAAAGACGGAAACGGCCGTGAGGCCGGTAGCAAAGCCATATGCCCCTACGAGATATCCTATGAGCGGCGGGGCTATTGCGGACACACCCCTACCGACGTTGTAGCAAAAGCCCTGGGCCGTGCCGCGCGCACGCGTGGGGAATATCTCGGAGAATATGGCGCCGAAGCCCGAATAAAAACCCGTGCCGAAAAAGCCGATCAATGGGCCGAGCACTATAACGGCCTCTATGCTCCGTGCATGGCCGAAGAACCAGACGAGCACCGCCATTACGAGGAGGTAGATCACGAATACCGGCCTTCTCCCGAACTTGTCGCTGAAAAATCCGAACGTATTACAGCCAATGAACGCGCCTATATTAATCGGAATAATCCATAGAAAGCCTTTTGTATCGAGTCCAATCCCCTTGTCGCTGACCAGGAACTGGGGGAGCCAGAAATATAGGCCCCAGTACGCAATCATGCAAAGGCTCGTCAGGAGACACGCCGTAATCGTGTAGCGGATCAGGTCGGGCGCGAATATCTGCCCGAGCGTAAACCCGTGCCCCTGCTCGCTGTGCTTGCCCCCGTCCCTGTGGGCTTTATTCTCTTTCCAGACCTCGGGTTCGTCGAGGTGCCTTCGTATATAAAAAACGAGGAAAGCCGGCGCGACGCCTATGAAGAAGAGGATCCTCCAGCCGATATCAAGACCGTCGAGCGTGATGTTTAAAATGGGAATAGTGTATGAAACCCCTTCCTTAAAGGTGGGGATTATAAGCGTAGCAAGTATAGCGGCCAGGATGTAGCCTAGACCCCAGCCGCTCTGAACCATGCCGATGACCTTTCCCCTGTGCTCTTTGGGCCATTTTTCGGCTACGAGAACTTCACCCGAAGCCCATTCGCCGCCCATGCCGAGGCCGAGTATAGCGCGGCATACGAGCAGGAAGGCGACGTTCGGAGAGAAGGCGCTTATGCCTGTGAAGAGAGAATACAGTATTATTGTGTACGTGAGGGCGCGAACCCTGCCGACGTAATCGGAGACTATGCCGAAGAGCGCCCCGCCGAATGCGGACGCGAAGAGGGTTACGGAAAAGAGTGCGCCGACCTCGGCTTCCGTGAGCTGGAATACATGGCCGATGGACGCCACGGCGAAGGCGAACAGGAGAAGATCCATCGCGTCGAGCGTCCAGCCCAGGAATGCAGCGATAAAAGCGCGCCACTGGTCTACATTGATATCCTTACGCCAAGCAAATAATCCGCCGCTCGCGGAAGCGGACCCAGACCGGTCGTCGCTCATTTCGTTTCTCCAATCATCCAGTGCCTACCGGGGTGTTTTTCCATCGTACTAAATTTCTAAAAAAGTGTCAATCCCTTACGGCTTTAGAACAGAACCGTTATATATAGTATAAAGTTTTAAAAATAGATCTGCGAGTACGGTTTATCGCCTCCATTCTTTTCTTGACTTGCCCCCGGGTCAACGTTAAATTTCAGGCACATGCAGAGTAAGCTCATATACATTGAAACCTATGGGTGCCAGATGAACGAGTACGACTCGGACAGGATACGGAGCGCCGTCGGCGGGACGCCGGTGGACTCGCCGGAAGAGGCGGACATCGTTATTGTAAACACCTGCGCCATAAGGGACAAGGCCGATCAGAAGGCCTTCAGCGGGCTCGGGAAGTATAAGCATCTTAAGGCAAGGAAGCCGGAAATGATACTCGGTGTAGCGGGCTGCGTGGCGCAGCTCTACGGGGACAGGCTCCTTCAGAAGATACCGCACCTCGATTTCGTCCTCGGCCCGAGGGCTATACCGAGGCTCCCCGAGCTCATTTCGCGCATTGAGCAGACGAAGGAAAGGCCGGTCGAGACCTCCTACGATGTAGAGGAGCTGTTCGAGGTCGAGCCTTATCATAAGGAAGGAAAGGTTACGGCCTTCGTGTCCGTGCAGCAGGGCTGTAACAAGAAGTGCTCTTACTGCATCGTGCCCTACGTCAGGGGGGACGAGGTGAACCGCCCGCTCGCCGAGATATTGAGGGAGGCGGAGAATCTCGTCTTAAAGGGCGTCCGCGAGATCACTTTCGTCGGACAGACAGTGAATTCGTGGAAGGAGAACGGACACAAGTTCGGGGATCTTTTGAGAGCCGCGGCGGACATAGGCGGCCTCGAGAGGATAAGGTTCACCACATCCTACCCGAGGGACATCACGAAGCGCATGATAGACGCGATGAAGGACGTGGACAAGGTATGCCGCCACATACACCTTCCCGTGCAGTCGGGCTCGGACAGAGTCCTCGCGCTCATGAAGAGAACCTATACGAGGGAATGGTTTTCGGATACGGTGAAGCGCCTTAAGGACGCCGTCCCTGACCTTGCGATATCGACGGACATAATAGTCGGATATCCGGGAGAAACCGACCGCGACTTCGAGGAGACGATGGACCTCATGAGGGAAGTAGAGTTCGAGAGCTCGTTCTCGTTCAAGTTCTCTCCGCGCCCGGGAACACCCGCCGCCGGGCTGCCGAAAGAAGAGACGATACCCGACGAAACGGCGGGGGCGAGGCTCATGGAGCTACAGGCCTTTCAGAAGGAAATCACGCTCAGAAAGAACATGGAAAGGGTCGGAAAGACGGAGGAGGTTCTCGTCGAGGGGCCGAGCAAACACGACCCCGAATCCGTCAGCGGAAGGACCAGCCACAACAGGATCGCCAACTTCAGAGGCCCCGCCTCACTCGTCGGAAGCGTCGTCCGCGTGAGGGTAAGCGAAGGGCTTTCCAATTCCATTCGGGGGGAACTATCGGTATAATTTATAAAGGAGGTGCCGAATGTTTCTTCTGATGAAAGTGTCCGGAATAGCCCTGGACCCCTTTACAAACACACCGATAGTCATCCTGAAAGATACCGGGAACGAAAAGACACTTCCAATATGGATAGGCTTTATGGAGGCAAGCTCCATAGCGATGGAGCTCGAAAAGACCCCGCGCGTACGGCCGATCACCCACGATCTTATAAAGAACCTTCTAGAGAAGCTGAAGTTCGTAGTAACGAAGGTCGAGGTGACGGACCTTAAGGATGACACGTTTTACGCCAGGATTTACTTAAAGAGGGATGGCGAAGAGTACTCGCTGGATTCTCGCCCCAGCGACGCAATTGCTGTAGCCCTCAGAACCGACTCACCCATTTTCGTTAACGAAGAAGTCCTCGAAAAATCGAAAAAGATCGAGATTGACGAAGATAAGGAAAAGCTGAACGAGCTTCTCGAAAAGATCCCCGAAGGAGACTTCGGGAAGTACAAGATGTAATCCGGATTTTTCCCGCGGTTCTCCCATACCCCGACTTTAAAGCTCACCGGCTTCGTCGACCATGGATTCGACATCGCCTTCGCCCTCGTCGTCGAGCTCGTGCTTCGCGAGCCTGTACCTGAGCGAGCGGAGCGTGATTCCGAGGAGCCTCGCGGCCTCGGTCTTGTTGCCGTTCGTGGTACGGAGCGCCTTTTCAATCATCTTCCTTTCGACGTCGCCGAGAAGGGTATCGAGGCTTGAATTGGAGGAAAAGCTCGTATCGAGGTCGAGGTAATCCTTACCCGTAACCAGCTGGGGCAGGGTTTCCTGCCTGATGACGTTGGACGATTCGAGCGCGACGCAGCGGGCTATGATGTTTTCGAGCTCACGCACGTTGCCCGGGTAGTGGTAGTTTTCGAGGACTTCGAGGGCCTTGGGCGATATACCCCTTATGTCCTTTCCCATTTCGAGCGAGTATTTGTTAATGAAATGTATGGCGAGCGGGGAGACGTCTATACGCCTTTCCCTTAGCGCAGGCAGGAGTATTTTTATAACGTTAAGGCGGTAGAAGAGATCTTCGCGAAACCTGCCGGCCGTGACCTCCTCTTCGAGCTTTTTGTTGGTTGCTGCTATAACCCTGACGTCTACGGTTACGGCATCGGTGCTGCCGAGCGGCCTTACCTGCTTGTCTTCTAGAATTCGGAGCAGCTTTACCTGGAGATGGAGCGGCAGGTCCCCCATTTCGTCGAGGATTATTGTCCCCGTATGGGCTTCCTCGA
>JBFWTW010000224.1:0-4802 GCA_050247635.1 Candidatus Dadabacteria bacterium
CTCACGGCAGTTGTTGAGCACCCAGTCGCTCCTCGGCAGGAAGACATATTCTTCGTTTTTGTCCATAGCAACGAAATTCTTGTAAGACGCGACGAATTTTTCGATGGTTTTCCTGTCGTCCGAGCTTATCCACCGGGCGGTATGAAAATTTGTGGCTTCGAAACCCGTCTCGAGACCGTATTCGGCCATGAGACGGTTTTCCAGCACGTCGAGCTGAAGCGCCCCGACAACGCCCACGATCCAGTCCGTGCCCGATAAGGACCGGAAGACCTGCGTAACCCCCTCTTCGGCAAGGCTCTCGAGCGCCCGTTTCAGATGCTTGCTCTTCAGTTTGTCTTTCAGCACAACCCTTCTGAGAATCTCGGGGGCGAAGTTGGGAATGCCCGTGAAATAAAGCGGTTCCCCCTCCGTCAGGGTATCGCCTACGCTGAGCGTGCCGTGGTTGGGTATCCCTATTATGTCCCCTGCGGCGGCCTCGTCCGCGGACTCGCGCCCCCTTGAGAAGAAGAAAACGGGGTTCTGGACGCTCATGTGCTTCCCAGTTCTGACGTTGTACATCTTCATCCCGCGTTTGAATACTCCGGAGCACAAACGAAGGAAGGCGATGCGGTCGCGGTGATTGAGGTCCATGTTCGCCTGGACCTTGAACACGAACCCGGACACCTTGCCCTCGTCGGGGGATACCGTCCTCGGATTCGAAGGCTGCGGGCGCGGTGAGGGAGCGAGCGTCAGCAGCCCGTCTATAAGCTCGCGGATTCCGAAATTCCTGAGCGCGCTCCCGAAATACACGGGCGTCAGGTACCCGTCCCTGAACGCTTCCATTTTCAGTGGCGCACACGCTTCCCGTACGAGATTGACTTCCTCTTCGAGCCGGAGCTGTTGGCTATCGGTCATAAAGGCTCCGAGCAGGGGATCGTTCATGCCTTTACATTCGACGATCCGGGGTAGGTGCGCCTTATTGTGCTCTTCCAGGACTATCATCCTGTCGTTGTGAACGTCGTAGCACCCCTTGAAATCAGCGCCCATGCCCACGGGCCACGTTACGGGCGAAGTCTCCAGGGCGAGGGTGTCCTGTATCTCGTCGAGAAGATCGAAAGGGTCCCGAGATTCCCTGTCCATCTTGTTGACGAACGTTATGATCGGAATGTCCCGCAGCCGGCATACTTCGAACAGCTTCCGAGTCATGCTTTCTATGTCCTTCGAAGCGTCGATGACCATCACCGCGCTGTCGACAGCCGTCAGGGTCCTGTACGTATCTTCCGAAAAGTCCTCGTGCCCGGGCGTGTCGAGCAGGTTGAAAACCGTGTTCTCGTGCTCGAACGTCATGACAGAGGTGGTGACGGATATGCCGCGCTCCTGTTCGATGTTCATCCAGTCCGAACGGGCGGAGCGTCCGTTCCGCCGGGCCTTTACCTGGCCGGCCGTGGTGATCGCGCCCCCGAAGAGTAGCAGCTTTTCGGTGAGCGTGGTTTTCCCCGCGTCGGGATGCGAGATTATAGCGAATGTTCTTCTTGTTTCGTGACTCATTTATATCTCCTGAATGTGTGGTCGAATTTATAACGCGATTTGTCCGAACGCATGGCGGTCCGGTGCGTACCCGGTTATTCCCGTTTTCAGTTTTGAAAAATTGTTTCTAGGGATGCCCGGAGCCGCTTGACGCGCACTCTACGCATATGGAATAGGCTGGATCGAGCTCGAGTCTCTTTTCGGATATTTCTTCCTCGCATACCATGCAATATCCATAATCACCTAAGTCGATTCTTTTAAGCGCCGCTTCGATTCTTTGAAGCTCCTGAATGCGCCGTCTTTCGGCGGCCAGTGCCATTTGCTGGTTCTGTATGGCGTCGATGCGCGAGACGCGCCCTATGGACTCGTCGAGGCTTACGGGCCGTGTGCTGCTTTTGCTGGACTTGTTCCAGTCCGTAATTTCTTGCTTACTGTTTTCCAGCATTGTTTTGAATTTCGCCGTATCGATCATTCTCGTGTCTGACAGGACGGTTAATGCCCTTATGTATAAATCTTTCGGGTTCTGTGGCTTTCTGTTTCCGAACCGACCTTCCGGAGCCCACATCTCAGGATTCTATGAATGTCTGCAAAAGTACTAAAGATAACAAAGGCTTAAACTGACCAAAGAACTTTTTGGTGGTGATTGTCTTTTATGGTTCAGAATCAATCTTTAAATGCGTAACCTACCCGACATTCTGGAAAATACAACTATTCCTGAATTGGTCAAGATCATTAAAAATTTGATTTATTATGCAGGTGAAGTCTGCCGCTTGGTTAAACCAGGCGGCAGACTGTATCATTTAATACGCAAATATAGGGGAATATCTATTTTTCGAGATCTACTTTAAATGTATCTGCAAACCTGGTTAAAACATGGAAGACTCCATTTACGAGGTTTAATTCCGCAATCTGACCCTCGTCAAAATGTTTCTTCAATTCTTCCAGTGTTTCCTGGCTAGCTGCTACATTTTCTGCAAGCTCCCTGGAATATCTAACCACGGCTTTCTCTCTATCGTTAAAAGCATCGCTAGTCTCATCGGGAGCTGCATTTATTTTTTCATCGCTTAGTCCCGCTCTCCTGCCGGCTGCCGTGTGATGAGCCGTGCAATAGCTGCAACCGTTGAGCTTGGAAGTGGTTATGATTGCGAGCTCTTTTGTAGCGTTATCCACCTGGGAAGTGCCGAGTGCTGCACCCAGAAAGGGCATGAATCCCATAAATAGCTCAGGGCTGTTTGCCATTCCCTTTAGAACATTCGGTACGACGCCAAACTTTTGTTTTAACTGATCATACACACCCTGAATATTTTCGGGAGCGTTCTCCCTCTCTACGTATGATATTCTTGCCATATCTTAAAACCTCCTTGTGTTGTGTTATGGAACGTACGTTCAACAATACTGTAAATTTTTTTACTCCACCACCGACAAAATCACGTTTATAACTTTTTTTAATAGCTTGGAATTCGAATTGGATTTGCCTGTTACGATTAAGCCATGAGTGCTGGTTGCAAGAAAGTGCGATAGTACTGCAACATCGGTGTTCTTGGGCAATTCGCCCAACTCTTCAGCCCTCTTAAGACAATTGTAAAAAGCCTGTTGTATCCTCGCCATTATGCTCTTCACTATTTTAGCTACCTCCTGATCATGTGGTGCCAATTCCACAACTGTATTACTGATTAAACAGCCCTTCATTCTCCTTTGCTTGGGCGAATTTACCAGTTTGTTAAAAAACTCATTAAGGTTCCCCAAAGGAGACCCGGGGGATTCTAGAACCTTGATCATTTCGGTAGTTACGACTTCACCATAATGCTCTACAGCCGCGATGAATAACGAATGCTTGTCGCCAAAGGTGTTATAAATGCTCCCCCTGTTTATGCCCATGTGATCTACGAGATCCTGTATGCTGGTGGCCTTATAACCTTTTTCCCAGAAAACGTCCATCGCCCTGGAAAGTGTTTCTTCTCTATCAAACTCAAAGGGCCTCGCCATAAAAGATAAATATAGCAAATATTGAACGAGCGGTCAATAATTAACTTTATCATGCTGTTAGTGATTGGTCATGAAAAGATATCAAATTTTGTGCTGCAGGGAAGAAAATTGATAGAATTGTTGTCTATAAAGAAATGATTGCGTGTCCGATGCTGAACAGATTTGGCAGGGGCAACCTGACCCCCTATCATAGATTTCTGAAATGCTAAACTTACGATAAGCGAGGGAAGACACGATTTTATGAACATGCCAGTTACAAGAACCAATCGCCGACCGATTCACGTTGCTTGCTCGCTGTTGATTTTGCTAAATTTCACATTCCTTCCTGCATATTCTCAAGCAGCCGACACAATGAAAGAAAGCCAATACTCGAACCGGCTGAAATATGCTATAAGTCCATACCTACTTCAGCACGCAGACAACCCTGTAGACTGGTATCCCTGGGGGGACGAGGCTTTCGAAAAAGCCGCCAAAGAAGACAAGCCGATTTTCCTGTCCATAGGCTACTCGACCTGCCACTGGTGTCACGTCATGGAGCACGAGTCCTTCGAAGACCCTGAAATCGCGAAATTAATGAACGATACGTTCGTTTCCATCAAAGTAGACAGGGAAGAGCGCCCCGATATAGACGGCGTATACATGAAGGTCTGCCAGATGCTACGGAAACAGGGGTGCGGCTGGCCGCTCACGATCATCATGACGCCGGATAAAAAGCCGTTTTTCGCCGCCACCTACATACCCAAGGGCTCACGCTTCGGACGCACCGGCATGTTCGAGCTGATCCCGAGCGTCGAAGATCTGTGGAAAACCGACAGGGACAGATTGTTAACTTCCGCAGACAAGATAACGGATGCCCTCGAAGAGTCCGCCCGGCAATCCGGCGGGGGAGACAATAAGCTGGACACGTCTACGCTCGATCTGGGGTATAAGCAGCTCGAGAATGTATACGACGCCGACAAGGGAGGATTCGGGAGAGCACCCAAGTTCCCCTCTCCGCACAATCTTCTGTTCCTGCTCCGTTACTGGGACCGGACGGGAAACGAGAAAGCGCTCGGAATGGTGGAGAAAACGCTTCAGGAAATGCGGCGGGGCGGCATTTACGACCATGTAGGGTTCGGATTCCACCGCTACTCGACGGACAACAACTGGCTCCTTCCCCACTTCGAAAAGATGCTCTACGATCTGGCCATGCTGGCGATGGCTTACACTGAGGCGTATCAGGCGACGGGGAATGTCGATTATATGAAAACGGCCAGGGAGATATTCGCCTACGTTTTACGCGACATGACCGATTCGAAAGGAGGGTTCTA
>JBFWTW010000225.1:0-4764 GCA_050247635.1 Candidatus Dadabacteria bacterium
GTCGGACTTCATATCCTGGTACTGCGCCTCTCCGGGGAAGAAGAGCGCCCCGAGTCCGAGGCCGGCTTCGTTCATGCCGTCAACTGCCAGGTCGTCCATCCCGAATCCGTCGAGGTAGAGGACGCCGTATTTGGACGTCCACTCTATGCCTTTCTTGCCGCCGGGGAGCTCGGAAACGTTAGTTTGCCCCTTGGGCTGGAGGATTACGCTGGAGTTTATTTCCTGGGCGAATTCCATCGACCTTCCGACTACTATAGAGCCGTCTTTCGCCTTGATTCTCACTTCGGTGCACGCCTGCGACGGCAGGGGAAGCGAGGACATGATGACGAGTAAAGACAGTAATACTGCTGCGATTAATTTCATAATTCTTATCTCCTTTGATCGGGATTGTGCCGTATTTGCCGGCCTTTAGCTTTCTTTAATTATATGTCCGTATTACCGTGGAGAGGGGGAATTTTTATGCGTGCAATATTCGCTTACGCTTCGAGAGGCCCTGAACCGGGTTCGGAAGCGGCGTATGATTCGGCTGAGGCGTATACGTACTGCGGCTGGCAATGCTCAGAGTATTGAACGCCCGCGAAACCGGGTAGAATATATGTCGTGTCAGGGCTGGGAGAATTAATATTTGACTCCCCGAAGTGTAGACAAATGTATTAATATCAGTTATATATTTTCCCCTCACGTGGGGACGCAATGACGGACCTTCGTGCCAGGTTGTCAGGAGTGGGCGGTTAGCTCAGCCCGGGAGAGCGCCTGCCTTACAAGCAGGATGTCATAGGTTCGAATCCTTTACCGCCCACCATTCTTGCCCAAGGAGCCGTAGTTCAGTTCGGTTAGAACGCTGGCCTGTCAAGCCAGAGGTCGCGGGTTCAAGTCCCGTCGGCTCCGCCATAAATCCCTAATAATCACTTGCGATATGGAACGTATTCCGGGGGCTTGACAAGTCTGGCTTCCAGCACAATACTGTCCAGCATATTCGCAGCCTTGTTGGCAGTTCGGCCGCTGAGGGGGGTATTGAGAATGGATTTTCATCTGATAAAGGAACGCCAGGCTCGGAGTACCAATGACAGGAGACGTGGCGCCGACAACCGGCGCCTGGCTCCACGCCTGTTTGCTGCCGTGTTGATTCTGACCGCAGCGGCTCTGCTGCAAGCCGGATGCAACGACGACAACAACGACAACGACGACAAAACGCTCACGGATACTATCATCAGGGACTTAGAGAAGACCCCAATCCCGGGGGCAATTGTCGGCGTGTGGCGAGAGGGGCGGCCGCCCTACGTGCGCGCGTTCGGCGTCCAAGACACGGCGACCGGCGAACCGATGACCACGGACCTCCATATGCGCATCGGCAGCAACAGCAAGGCGTTCGTGGCAACTTGTATCCTGATCCTGGCGGACCAGGGCAAACTTGACCTCGATGATCCTATCGACCTATACGTCGAGGGCGTGCCGAACGGGAGCCTGATCACGCTCCGGCAGCTCGCGCAGATGCGAAGCGGGCTCTACAACTACGCTGCCGACCTCGACTTAGCGCAGGAGCCTTTCCGGCAATGGACGCAACAAGAGCTGCTGGAAATTTCATTCAGCCATCCACCCTTATTTGCCCCGGGCAGCGCCTTCGACTACAGCAACGCCAACACCGTCCTTCTCGGCCTGGTGGTAGAGAAAGTCTCCGGCCAGGCGCTCGGGTCATTCATCGAAGAGAATATCCTGGAGCCATTGGGATTGACTCACACGGTTTTCCCGGCAGGAGCCGAGATACCGTCTCCGCATTCCCACGGCTACTTCAAATTGCCGGACGGCGAGTTCGTAGATGCGACGGACTGGAATGCGTCCTGGGGCTGGGCGGCGGGCAACATGATCTCGACGCTCGAAGACTTGCGCGTGTGGGTGCGCGCCCTCGCAACAGGCGAGCTGCTCTCGCCCGCCATGAAGGCGGAGCAGCAGGAGTTCCTGCCATCGCCGGATGAAGGAGACGGCGCGCTTTACGGGCTTGCGCTCGAAAACCAGAACGGCTGGATCGGCCACAACGGCAACACCTTTAGCTACATGGCTTACCCCTACTATCTGCCTTTCGAGAAAATAACGCTGGTGGTGCTGCTGAACACGGGCGCCGATATCCCGGGTTCGTGGGAGCTTATCCGGGAGATCACCCGAATAATCAGCCCTAATGACGTTTTCTCCGCCCTGCCGCTGCCGCCGGCGGAGTGAAGCAAGAGAGTCGGGACAGTTCCCGAGCCTTCGGAAGCGCCCCGTATAGACCGTTCTTCGAGAGCCGGGATTAGAGTTGCCGGCTCCACAGATAGTTACGTCGCGGGTTCAAGTCCCGTGGGCTCAAAATTCGACGTACCACACACTATGGTCTCCCCCTATTCTATTATCTCAGGCATCTCTTCGTTATCCTTAAGCATGGATAGGCAATTATCGTATACATGGAAGAAAAAGGAACTGCTCATTCCCATACAGGTTATCAGACGCTTTAAATTTTCTTCGTTAAAATTTGGGTTTTTCTGAAAAGTTATATCCAAATTGCTTTGAACCTCTGATCCAATTGATAAACCGCCCACATTAGGATGACAAAATTCGCTAAGGAGATTGAAAGCATCTGCAAATCTACCGGGCGTTTCATCTAGGTTAAGAATGTTAGAATACATTTCATCGGCTCTCGTAATCCTCGTAATTACATTTATGGCTTGAGGAAATTCAATAGTAGTAGGTTCGTCGGGAAAATTTTCCGGTCTAAAATATCGCGTACCGATTCCCAATGTTAAGATAGTTGTAGCTAATTCCTCATAGGTGATATCCTGAGCATAACAATCCTTTAGAGCTTTGGATAAAGCTGCGACGGCTGCGGTAGTTTCAAAATGTCCCCTTACCAGGTAATACGACGATAGAACATTACCATTGTTAATATTATTTATAAACTCGAAGAATAACATTCTAGATCTCTGAAGGGCCCTATATATAAAACCGCTTGCCATCCATCCGATATCACGTGTTGGGGGTTCTTGTGGGATTAAAATTCTACTGCGATATCTGGTTTTATAAAATACTATGTTTACTTCTAAAAGTTTGAATTTAACTCTAGGGAATTGAGCTTTGATTTTCTTATTAAATCTTCGAGTTTTCATTTTTTCTTTCATGGTCAAATTGAGATAATATCTAATCTCATATGCAAATGTAAATAGTCATTTCCTCACGCTAGTTGTTACAAATCTGCAATCGGCTTCGGTATGGCTGTTTGTTACACAATAGTTTTCAAAGGATTGGTCTGACCATAAATTCTTACTCCTGACCATATACGCACACACTAAAAACGGTAATCGTCACTCTGGGGAGTTTGTTATAATAATCGAATCCGCTACTACCCTGGAGAGAGCAGAATGCCGCCGATCATCGATTCCCATTTACATTTTTGGGATATGTCCAGATTTAAAATCCCCGAAATTGAATCCTACGAAAGGTTAAAAAGGAATTTCAGCTTGTCCGATGCCGGAGAGGCAGTGAAAAATCTGGATATGGAAAAAATAGTCTATATGGAAGTCAACCTGATACAGGAGCAAAAATATTCCGAGGCCGAGTATATAAGCCGAATATGTGAGCAGGACGACAATCCCGTATGCGCCGCTTTTATCGGCGGCAATCCGCTATCCTACAGCTTCCGGGATTATGCGGCGTTGTTTAAAGGCAGCAAATACGTAAAGGGAGTGCGTCACGTTCTCCACCCCCCGGAGGTCAGGAAAGGCTATTGCCTCGAAAGGGAGTTTGTAGATAACGTCCGGTTCCTCGGGGAGCTGGGTTTGAGATTCTGTATATGCATCCGCCCTTCGGAGCTGGGCGATGCCGTAAAGCTCACGGAGCTTTGTCCGGAAACCCCTTTCATCCTCGACCACTGCGGAAACGGGGCCCCAGCTATTATCAACGGGTCCATCGGAGAGGACGAATATGGAATGGATATCTTTAAGCACGGGCGCGACCAATGGATGAGAGACATCGAGCGGCTGGCAAAGCGGGAGAATGTCGTGTGCAAAATTTCTGGCCTGCTGTTCAAAACAGACCCGGATTACGTAACCCCTGAGTTTCTCGCCCCGGCAATTAATCACTGTCTCGACGCATTCGGCGCCGACAGGGTGATGTTCGGCAGCAACTGGCCCGTTTGCACACTTGCCGCGTCGTACGAAACATGGGTCGAGGTATTGGCGGAAGTAGTTAAAAGCCGGGACGATGAATTCAAGAGGAAGCTCTTCTACGAAAATGTAGAGAGATTTTACGAGCTATGACGTTCGCCGCGCTCTCGTCATCAACTGTACTCCCTTAAAGTTGTGTAAGGCGCAAACGGAAGTGAGGGCTTGTCCTTATTAAGAACAAGCCCCAATCGCATTTAACATGGATGGATTCTAATGACGAGCAGATAGACGGCGCTAAAGCTATGTGCCCCAGAGATAAAAATGAACTAAGAGAAACCGGTGCCGGCCTTCGCTTACTACTCAGCTTTCATGTTCCTGGGGTCGTCCGCCGAGTCGATGTAATGTATGTCAAAAGGGCCCTCACCGTTGATCTGGACTACTGTGTCTCCGTCGGCCCATGCGAAATGGTGCATTTTTGCGGGAAGGACGAGGAAGCTCCCTGCCGGGAATGCCTTTGACTGCTCCTTATCGAGCTTGTCCCCCATTCCCGCCATAAGAGTGCCGGAGACAACCGTAACGCGCTCTACCATTGTATGCCAGTGAGCGGGAATCTCGTAACCCGCGGGAAACTGGA
>JBFWTW010000226.1:0-4699 GCA_050247635.1 Candidatus Dadabacteria bacterium
TGACTGGGGTTCAGGAGATAAACACGCTCGACGGCGCGAAGCTCGAAAAGGATGTTATAGACTACGCCGAAGAGCTCTGCGGGAACAAGGGCTAAAACACACTACCGGGAAAGATGTTATGAAAATTTCTAAAGAGGAAGTCGTAAAGGTAGCAGAGCTCGCAAGGCTCGAATTCACGGACGAAGAGCTCGACGAATTCACCGAGCAGCTCGGGAAGATACTGACCTACATCGAAAAGCTGGGGGAGCTCGATACGACGGGCGTAGAGCCCACGTCGCACGTCCTCGACATTGCAACGCCGCTCAGGGACGACAAGGTCGCCCCGTGGCTCACGCAGGAAGAGGCGCTCTCGAACGCCCCTGATGAGGAAGACGGATACTTCGCCGTCCCGCAGGTCATAGAGTAGAGGATCAAGGAGATTATGCGCATGGAACTTCCTTTTTTAACGATAAGGGAAGCGTCGGATCTAATAGACAAGGGCGAGATATCGCCGGTCGAGCTTACAGAAGCCGTGCTCGGCCGTATAAGCGAGCTCGACGGGAAATTAAACGCCTACGTTACAGTCCTCGCCGAGAGAGCGCTCGAAGACGCGCGCGCCGCCGAAAAGGAGATCGCCGCCGGAAAACGCAGAGGCACGCTCCAAGGCATCCCCATAGCGCTTAAGGACATATTCGTCATGAAAGGCGCTCCGGCGACGTGCGGCTCGCGGATGCTCGAGAATTTCATGCCGCCCTACGACGCTACCGTGACGAAAAAGCTCCTCGAAGCCGGGGCCGTGATAACGGGCAAGAACAATATGGACGAGTTCGCAATGGGCTCCTCGACCGAGACGTCTTACTTCGGCCCGACGAAAAACCCCTGGGACATCGAGAGGGTGCCGGGCGGGTCGAGCGGCGGCTCTGCGGTGGCTACATCGGCTTCCCTTTGCCTGGGCTCGATAGGCACGGATACTGGGGGATCGATACGCCAGCCGGCGGCCTTTTGCGGGGTCGTCGGGATGAAGCCCACGTACGGGAGGGTGAGCAGGTTCGGAATGATAGCGTTCGCATCGTCATTGGACCAGGCGGGGCCGCTTACGAAGACAGTCGAGGACACGGCAATAATACTGAACGCGATTTCCGGACACGACGCGAACGATTCTACGTGCGCCGATTTCCCAGTCCCCGATTACACAGAGAACCTTAAGGACGATATTAAGGGCATGAAGATTGGCGTGCCGAAGGAATACTTCATCGAGGGCATGAACGGCGAGGTCGAGGACGCCGCGAAGAAAGCGATTTCAGTGCTGGAGGATCTCGGCGGGGAGATAGTCGAGATATCGCTCCCGCATACAGAATACGCTGTCCTCACCTATTACATTATCGCCCCCTCGGAGGCGAGCTCGAACCTCGCCAGATACGACGGGGTGAAGTACGGCTACAGGGCGCCCGGCACGCACTCGCTCGGCGAGATGTATTTGAAGACGCGCGCCGAGGGGTTCGGGAACGAGGTGAAGCGGCGCATAATGCTGGGGACGTACGCGCTTTCGTCGGGCTATTACGACGCGTATTACCTTAAGGCCCAGAAAGTGAGGACGCTCATAAGGAAGGACTTTGACGAGGCGTTCAAGAATGTAGACGTCATAGTCGCGCCGACGACGCCCGAGGTGGCGTTCAAGGCGGGCGAGAAATCGGGCGACCCTATAAAGATGTACCTCTGCGACGTGCTGACCATACCCTGCAACATAGCGGGGCTCCCGGGCGTGTCGCTCCCGTGCGGGTTTTCGTCCGGCGGGCTGCCGATAGGGCTCCAGATACTCGGGAAAGCGTTCGACGAAGGGTCCGTCATACGCGCCGCGCACGCATACGAGAGGGAAGCGGGATGGTACCGGGAAAGGCCTTCGATATGACGATTTCGGTTCTCCGGACTGTACACTTATAACAAAGGGGGGAGCTCACATGACCGAGAAGAAAAAGGTATGCATGCTTTGCGGAAAGCCTTCGGACACTTCGATATGCGACGCCTGCAAGGCGAACGTTCAGGGTGAGGCGCTGGGCGAGAAGAAAAGGGTAGAGAAGCAGGCGAGCGTCGTTTCCGAGGTGGATAAGGACAGGCTCACCCGGAAGCGAAAGGAAGACTGACCCCTCCGTTTCCCGGACCGGGAGACTACACCTTGCCCCATATTTCGAGCGCACGTTTGTACGTGCTGCTTTTGGATGCGCCGGTTTCCTCCGACGCTCTTTTCACCGCGTCTTTAAGGCTTAGACCTTCCTCCATGTAGGCCTCTAGAAGGCCGTCCACGGCTTCGGCGTCGGGCGCGGCGGATTTCTTCCCCGCCCCTTCGACGACGAGGGCGATCTCTCCTTTTACGCTGCCCTTTTCTTCGAGCCGCTTTTGAACCTCCGATATGCTGCCCCGTATTGTTTCTTCGTAGAGCTTCGTGATCTCCCTCCCGAGCGAGATGTTCCTGTCGCCGAGCGTATCCAGCATGACGGCGAGAGTCTTCGCCACGCGGTTCGGGGATTCGTAGAAGATAAGGGTTTCGGGGTAGTCCTTTACGCGGGTTAGGAGCTCGGCCTGGGCCTTTTTAGTCCTCGGGGGGAAGCCCAGGAATACGAATCCCGAGGTCGGAAGGCCCGACACGCTGAGGGCCGCGATCGCCGCCGAAGGGCCCGGAACGGGGAGCACTTCGAAGCCGCGCTCGGATGCGAGCCTTACGGCCCTGTAGCCGGGGTCGGATATGCACGGGGTGCCTGCGTCTGTGACGAGGGCGACGCTTTTACCTTCTGCGAGTAGCGAGGCGATCTCCTCGGCGCGCGCCGTCTCGTTATGCTCGTGGTAGCTGAGGAGCGGCTTGTCTATGCCGTAGCGGGAGAGGAGCTTTCGCGTTGTCCGCGTATCCTCGCACACTATGACGTCCGCCTCTTTAAGTATCCTGAGAGCACGGAGGGTGATGTCTTCGAGATTCCCGATCGGGGTTCCGACTATGTAGAGCTTTCCCGCCATCAAGTGATGATAATACATCACACCTAAAAATAAAGACGGCAAAAACTATATTACATCGGCAGGATGACCGCTACCGGCCGGATTCAATCCACGTTACAGCGCTTGTTGGATTCGTAGTTGATGCACTTGTCCTGATCCTTGCCGCCGTCTATGCTGTCCGTGCCTGTGCCGCCGTCGAGAAAGTCTTCGCCGTCGTTACCTTCCATATAGTCGTCTCCATCACCGCCGTAGACGACGTCGTTCCCCTTCCCTCCCCTGAGGTCGTCGTTCCCGGCATCGCCGTAGATGATGTCGTCTTCCCCGCCGCCGGTTATGACGTCGTTACCGTCTCCGCCGCATATGACGTCGTTACCGTCAAACCCCTTTATGGTATCGTCGCCGCCCAGCCCGGCGATAACGTCCGGCCCTACCGTGCCGTTAATCGAATCGTTGTCATCCGTTCCGATTATCGTTGGGACCTTCCCCCCGCAGCTCGGAGGCGCATCCGCCGCATCGCCCTGCGCCGAGGCGAGCTGAGCACCAAAAAAGCCGTAAGCCAGTATTCCAAGCACGATTAAAAACTTTCCCATTTCGACCCTCCCGTTAAAACCGCTCTTACCCCAATTAAACTCCTCGTGCCCCCCAATGTCAAGGAGAGGGAATTGTTTCAGGAGTGTCCCGGCTCTGTATCACAAGTAACCACCTGGCGGACCGACGCGGCCGCGGAACATCCTGCTATTATTGGATTATTGACGTATGGCATGAGGGTTGCACTTACTCTGTGAAAAGAAAAATGACGGGGGTTTTATATGAGTGAGAATTTGAGCAACATTCTGGATGCTAACTCGAAATACGCAGACGGTTTCGGCAAAAAGGCCGATCTGGCCATGCCGCCCGCAAGGAAGTTCGCCATACTGACGTGCATGGACGCCCGGCTCGACCCGGCGAAGTTCGCGGGCCTCAGCGAAGGCGACGCCCACGTAGTCAGGAACGCAGGCGGAAGGGCCAGCGATGACGCGATACGCTCGTTAGTGATTTCGAGCGAGGTGCTCGGCACCAGGGAATGGTTCGTCATACATCATTCGGACTGCGGCATGGAGACCTTCTCGAACGAGAAAATCTCCGGAGATCTTAGAACCACCTTCGATACCAACGAAGGATATTTCATAAACTGGCTCATGATTCCCGACCGCGAAGAGAGCGTAAGGGAAGACGTGCACAGACTCCGCAACCATCCGCTCGTCTCCAGGGATATACGAATTTCAGGCTACATCTTCGACGTTAAAACCGGGAAGCTGATTGAAGTTGTAAAGGGTTAGATTACGGCCGGGTACTCCTTCCCGGCATCGGCATATCGGTAAACCGGATGCTACCTTGCGCTCATCCCGCGCGGCCAATACGGTCGTGCGGGATGCTTTGCGTGGGGTTGTCTCGTCGCCTTATCCTTCCACTCTCGGTTCTTCCTGTTCCAGCCTTTATTACGAGCTTTCCATCCCCGATAACAGCGCACTCCAAGGAATGTTAATTGGCCTGTTTCCAGGGGAAGCGCTCGCCAATTATTTTCATGCCGAACAAAAAAATCCCGAATCTTTTTTTTCGGAAATCTCCTAATTATAATTGGAGAAGTGTAGCCAATGACCGACCATAACCTTGACTATCAAACAACAGGAGGAATTACACATGATCGCAGCACGCATGTACGGCTACAGACAGCCGCTCGTAATCGAAGAGGTAG
>JBFWTW010000227.1:0-4689 GCA_050247635.1 Candidatus Dadabacteria bacterium
ACCAGATCGGGCGCATCCTCCAAAAACGGCCCGCTGTAAATATCCTCGGCCCTGTATATCTTCGTTATAACCTGCTTTCCGTTCTTGGGGTCTTTCACGGCAAGGAGCTTTTCCGTTATCTCTTCGAGTATCGCATCCCTCTCCTCATCCGTGACAACTCCCCCCGCTTCCCGTCCTTTCATGTTGAGATAAAGCCCGTTGAACCCGACGCCGTACGCGCGCGTCCGTTTCCAGTCCACGTTCTGAAAGAACTCGCTCTCCGAGTCGTCCGTGAGGGTAACGTAGCCCTCCCTCGCCAGCCACGAGTTCAGGCTGAACGCCCTGTAAAACGGCGCGAACCCGTGATCCGAAAGAACTATCAGTGTAGTGTTTTCGTCCACCACGCCGAGCACGCGCCCGAGCACGGTGTCCATCTCCGCATAGGCGTTTTCTATGACGGCCCTGAGCTTGCCGGCCGATTCATACGCCGGGTGCTTCGGGTCCATCGTCCGCCAGAACATGTGCGACAGCTGGTCCACCCTACCTATGTAAAAGAAAAGAAGGCCCGAATGAAATCTCCCGAGCTCGAGCTCCAGCATGTCCGTCTCTTCCCCGAAAACGATATCCGTTTGCTGAAGGAACTCCCCGTCCGCCAGTATGTTCTCCGAAAGGGCCTTCGAATCCTCGGGTATCCCCTGCGTGTAATAAAGCCCGATCTCCTCGGCTATATCCTCCGAATAATCCTCGGGCGACGATATCGGAAGCGCCGGGGCCGACGGGTCTATATTCACGGGCGTCACGTATAGCTTGAATCCCGGTCTTATCTCTTTCAGATAGAACCTCACTATCCCGCTCGCACTCTGTAGATAAGGCACCATCTCGTAATCGATCTTGACCCAATCGCTCCACTCGCCCTCTTTCAATATTATTTCTTTTCCCTGTATGTCTATCTTCGCCACCGGGTTTTCGGGGTCGATGTATACGACGAAATCCACCTTGCTCTGAGGCGCATCCTTGAGGAACGTATTCGGGGGTCCCGGGAGCGACGCCGCAACCCTGTTGGCCCTGACCTTCGCCCTGAAAGCCTTCCCTCCGGAAAGCTTTATGCCGCGGTCTATCTTCTCGTCGGTATAGTACGAATACGTCCCGTACGTCCCCTGCATGTCGGGCGTTCCCATGCCCGAGAGCTGCCTCGCCCCGTCCTCCACGGTCGGGAAATTCGCGGGCACCCTGAACACGGTAGACTTTATGCCCTCATCCGTAAGGTACTCCCAGAACGCCTTCCCGCGTCTAAGGAGCGACACTTTCCCCGACGACAACGGGATGACCCATTTCCCGACGGTGACGGTCTTCTCCGGAGGCTCTGCGCTCGAAGTCGAAAGATACGGGAACATCGTTCCCGGCTCTCGGTGTATGAAATCGAATATTCCGTGCCCGCCCGGGTTCATTCCGGTTATAAAATCGGACCACGCGACCGGGCTCTGGGGCGGTATGCTGGTCCCGAGCTCTTTATAATCCCCTTCCTCGGCCAGCTTCTTGAAGTTAGGCAGCTTCCCCTCTTCCATCAGCCTCGACAGGATCTTCGGGTCCATGCCGTCGAAACCTATCACTATCACCTTCCTCTCCCCGCTTGCGGCCCCGGCTTTCTGGCCGTCCCCGCTACTGCATCCGAGCATCGCGGCTATCATGAACACGGCTACCGCAATCGCCGCCCGCGCCGCTGTCCTGCCCCAGTAAGTGTGTTCAATATTAGTGCGCATAATAATAGTCCGTTCCCTAGGCCCTCTGCCTCTCCTTCTCCTCTTTCGGCTCCGTGCCGTCCTTGGCGAAAAGCGGGCTTCCCTTCATGTATCCGGGCACGTCCACGCCGAACATCGTAAGCACGGTCGGCGCTATGTCGTTTAAATGCGGGTTTTGTTTCTCGATCCTGCGGTTCGAGAATATCACGCCGGGGACTATCTTCGGATCGACGCAGTGGTCCCCGCTCCAGTGCTTCGTGTTGTCCTCGAAAACCTCCTCCGTAACCTTCCCCACGGCGCACGTCCACGAGCTCCTGTACCCCGCGTTATACCCGATCAATAAATCCGGGGCGTCGTGCTTGTAGGGCCCGGTCTGCGACTTCTCCGTGTCTATCACTTCCCTTATCGCAACCTCTCCCTCGTCCTGAATGCCCGTGAGCTTTCCGGCGATCTCCTGCTTCAGGCTCTCGACCTCGGCCCCTTCCTCGACTATGCCCGACGCCTCTCTCCCCTTCCTGTTTATGAATATCCCCGCCAGTCCCAGTGAAAACGCCCGCGTCCTTTCCCAGTCGATGCCATCGAACCAGTCCCCGCTCACGGTCCTTCCGTCCTTGAGCGCAAGATACCCGTTCCTGTAAAGCCACGTGTTCAGGTTCACGCCCCTCCTGAACTGCGTGAACCCGTGGTCGGATATAACCATAAGCGCCGTCTTCTCGTCCGTCCTTTCGAGCGCCTTTCCGATAAGCACGTCCATCTTCACGTACAGGTCCTCGATGACGTTCCTGTACTTTTCTACCTCCTTCCCCCTGTTGGCCGGATGGCCCTCGTCGAGGCACCTGAAGAACATGTGCTGCACCCTGTCCGTAGTGTCGAAGACGCACGCACAAACCCCCTTCGGCGTCTTGTCGAGTGCGGTCAAGAACATCTTCTCCCTCTCCTCGTAGAGTAAATACGCTTGCTCTAAAAATGCGTCCTCGTCTATTACGCCTTCGTTGAGCGCCCACGTATCCTCCGCGAGCCCGAGCGTCCCGAACGGCCCGTTCAGCTTCGCGAGATATATCGAATAGATGAACGGATGCGATATCGGCAGCGCCGGCTCCTCCGGGTCGATGTTGATCGGCGTCACATACATGTCGAACTCGGGCGCGAGGCTGTTTATGTAGAACCTGCATATTCCCTTTACCTTGATCCCGAGCCCGGCGGGGAATGAAACCCGCACCCACGGCGAATACACCCTTGGCGCAAGCTCTATATTCTGTCCGGATACCTCTATCACGGCCTTCCCTGCCGTGCTGTCTATCTTTACTTTCAGCGGAATCGCGATCTCCCCGCCGTCCCTGACGAGCGAGTTCTCAGGCCCGTGAAGATAAGTCTCGATTACGCCGTCCTTTGCCTCGACGTGTCTGCTCACGCCGCCTGTTTCCACCCCGGCCCTCCCGGCGCTTTCTGTGTAATGCGCGAACATCCCCTGTGATCCCATGAGGTCCGGCACGCACATCCCCGACAGCATGACGCCGTTAAACTTCTCCGGCGGGAACGTGATCGGCACCCTCAATATCGAGCTGAAAATCCCTTTCTCCCCGAGTATCTTCCAGAAGGGCTTTCCTTTCCTAAGGAGCTTCATCTTCGGCCTTTCGAGCGGGATCATGTACTTCCCTATGGGGAGCACCTTCGACGCCTTTCCTATCTCGGCCGATGTCAGCATGGGCTGGTACGTGCAAGGGTCACGCGTTATGAAATCGAATATGTTGTGGTGCGAGGGATCGACGCCCGTCATGAACGACGACCAGGCCACGGGCGATATGGAAGGGTACGTCGTCCCGAGCGACGTGAACGTCCCCGATTCGGCGAGCTTCGTAAAGTTCGGCAGCTTCCCCTCGGTCATGAACTTCCGGGCGAGCCCCGGGTCCATTCCGTCGAGTCCGATTATTATCACCCTCCTGACGCTCGCGCCTTTCGGGGCTCCCTTTCTAAGGAGCGCCCTTACGACGTACCGCATCGGCCAGGAGACGAGATAAAAAAGCGCCAGGGCGAACGTTACTATCAATACGAGGAACGACGACAGGAATGCGAAACCGGCGCCCGGTCCTATATATGCGAAAGCCGGTGACGCCAAAGATGAAAATGCCGTCACTATGACTGCGAAAAATAAAACTCCGCGCACGAAATACCTCATAGGATTTACTCTTGGCAGAATAGCCCCCGCCCTCTGCCCGGAACGGGCATACGTCGAATCCGCGGCAAGCTCACTGCAAGTAATTAAGAGCCTTAAGCTGCTCCTTCTTTTCGTTGTCGAGATCTACCTTCTTGGCTTCCGAAACCCCGAGCTCCTTCCCTGCCTTTCCCGCTTTTTCCTTATCTTCGGATAAAAGCGTTCTTCCTTTGTCGGCGAGCCCCCCGTTTTGAACCAGCGGCAGGCGGTTCTGCTCTCCGGGGTCGGTATTAAGGTCGTAAAGCTCCTCATGTCCCGAAACAATGCCGCGTATGAGCTTGCTCCCACCGAATACGACGCTCTCCTTGTCCTCGTAATATAAAACCCCGGTGCTCGTAATCGGAGACTTCGAGTATACGGCCAGGTTTTCTTCGAGGAGCGGCGTCAGCGACTCCGCCATCATCGAATCGCTTCCGTACTCTACGCCGGCAATGTCCAGCACCGTAGCCGGAATGCTCCTCGTGCTTACCTCTTCTGTGCGTCTCTCGCCCGACTTCATGCCGGGGAGCTTTACGATGAGCGGCACGCCTATAACCTCGTTATAAAGCATGTGCCCGTGCTCGAAACCACCGTGATCCCAGAACTCCTCCCCGTGGTCGCTCGTGAATATAATCAGTGCGTCGTCGTAAATCCCGTATTGCTTGAGCGCCGCGATGAAGCGTCCGAGCTCGTGGTCCACGTATCTCACTTCCGCGTCGTAGAGCTCCCTGATCCACTTTCTCTGCGCCTCGCTCGGAGTAAAGTGTCCCGACCTAATGT
>JBFWTW010000228.1:0-4676 GCA_050247635.1 Candidatus Dadabacteria bacterium
AACGACAGGGGTGGCAGCATGAAAAAATTCCTGGTTTACGGCTCATTCGTTATAATCGCGGCAGCCGGGTTGGCGGCATCTTCGGCCCTTGCGGCTGGGCCGTCGTTCGACTGCGCGAAGGCCGAGGCGGGCAGCATCGAAGAGATGATCTGCAAGGACCCCGGGCTCACGGCCCTCGACGTAAAACTCGCGGCGGTTTACAAGGAAGCCCTCGCGAAGGCCACGAACGAGCACCCGCCGGTCCTCAAGGCCGAGCAGCGCGGGTGGATAAAGGGCCGCGACGATTGCTGGAAGAGCGGCGACAAAAAGAAATGCGTCGAGGACGAGTACACTCGCCGCATCGCGGAGCTCCAGGCCAGGTACAGGCTGGTCAAGAGCACCGGCCCGATCTTTTATTTCTGCGACGGCAACCAGGCGAAGGAAGTCGTGATGACGTTCTTCGAAACGGCCCCGCCCACGCTGATCGCGGAATTCGGCGACAGCACCTCGCTCATGTTCCTCGAGCCGTCGGGCAGCGGCTCGAAGTACGAGGGGCGGAACGAATCGGCCTGGATAAAGGGCGACGACGCCCTCGTCGTATGGGGATTTGAGGCGCCCGAGATGAGCTGCACGGTTCGGAAATAATCTGCAAGGCCGGGCGCGGGCTACATGCAGGGCTCTTTAGAGTAGTCCTGGTGTCCCCTGCCCTCCTGGCACTTGACAGCCTTGCCCGCTCTCTTTACCGTCCACGATCCGTCGTCGTTCTTGCCGAGGACTATCAGGAACCTCTGGCCCATGACCGAATCGTCGGGCAGCTTCTCGTTCGTTATCATGACCTCGGCGGCGTCGGGCGATTCGGCGCTCCCGTAAATGCGCTCGATATTCTGCGTCTTCCCCTCGGACGGCCCGGTGAGCTTGAGCGCGACGAACACAGGGTCCATAATCCACGCCTCCGATTTGCCGGCGGCCTCCGCGACGGTCTTGTTGAACGCAGCGACATCGACGCTCTCGTATTCGGGGTCGCCTACGACTGTGGCAGTGGTCTTCCCGGCCGCGGCGGCGACTGTCATCGCGGCCAGCACGGCAAAGAATAAAGTAAATGCTGCAAGTTGCTTCTTCATGGCTCTCTCTCATCCCGCATTCGCGCGGGATTTACCTCCCGTTTTTATTTGCGACCCGCGCCTCAGGAACCGGCTGCCCTGAGGTCCGCTATCGCCCTGCGCATCACGGCGACGTCCGGCGAATCGGCCGCTGATTTCCCCTCTTTCTTTATCGAATACTTGAGCATGGCCAGCATATTCTGGAGCTTCACGATCCTCTTCGAAACCCGCCCTGGAAACTCGCCGTAGCGCCTCATTCCCCAACTGCCCTCTTCGGCCAGAAGCTTCTTCTCGCCGGCCGTTATCACGTCCCCGCCCTCGTCCGCAAGCTCGGCGGCGTAAATCCACTGCTCCCTTTTCGCCGAGCGGAGCATCTGCATCACGATTATCACGATGAACACTATGTTGTACACAAAGTGCTCCAGCACCATGCTGTTATGCACCATGCCGGGCTTGCCCATGTCGGCGGGTTCGAACGTTAAGTCTTGCATTCCCATCCCCGACAACACGGTAAGCAGGAAGAGCGAGATGAGCATGAAAACGCCCGCGAGGATGAGGTCGAATATGCTGTGGACCATCGCCACAGTTATGTATATGAGAATGAACGGCATCCACTTCCAGGGCCCCTTTTTGGCCGACTCGGCCGAGATGCCGAGCCCGAGCCCTACGAACGCCGACCATATTATGTGGTTCCCGAACCCGAGCAGCGCGAGCCTCGACGAGTGTGTCCAGATGGCCTCCGAATACGTCGACCCGCCTTCTATCCCGCGCGTGATGTAGAGCCCGATCTCTATGATGTTAAACCCTATCCCCGCGAGCGCCCCGTAGAGCATGCCGTCCTTTCTGGTGCGTATGATGTTCGGCGTGAAGATCGCCAGAAGCAGAACCGGGAGTATCTTGAAGAACTCCTCGACGAACCCGACCGTGTACAGCTTGATCGGCGAGATATCGTTGAAAAACGCGGCGCAGAAGGCCGACTGGAGAGCCACCGTGAGCACCACGAGCAAGTGGAACCACTTTACAGACCGCTTCCTGTCGAGGAAGCCGATGATGAAATACGCCGCCAGCGAGCCCACGATTGAATAGCCCATCCACGCGTAGGTATTCATCAGCGTTGGCGCTCCTATCGAGAAGCGCCCCGCCACGGCGCAGGCGAAAACGGCTGCGAGAATGACGATCAGAACGGCCCTTCCCCTCGCCGTCTTCAGCGGAGAGCCGTAGAGTATATAAGCCTTTACCGCCGGGTTCATTTTCATCGACGCACCCCCGTTTCGAACTATCCCGCCCGGCCGTTAAAAGGCCGCGGGCGTCGTCACCATATCGTCGCCCGGCTTGACGGTCTTCGAGATATTTTCGGTTACGACGCCCCAATCGCCGTACATAGGTTTTTCTTCAGCAGACGAGGATTTTACTTCGGTTGCTTCTCCGGAAGGCGCCGGCTTCTCCTCGGCCGCGAACGCCGCCGGAACGAATAAAGCCAATGCGAATAAAAGACAAAACCACCCTGCTATAAGGCTTAGAACAGGCTTCCACATAATATCCCCCCTTTCGAATGAGGATGGCGAAGGATATATGCCGCGGCCATCCGGCCCTATGAGCGGCACATAACTCCTACATCCCCGATTTGGAAAGCCGTTGGAGGCGGCCCTGCCGCGAGAGCCGCCCCCGCCTGAAAGCTGGTCTAAAACGCCCTTGCGTCAGACGCTCAGTGCTGCGAAATCATAAGCTGCCACTTGTACCAGTCGAACGCGGTGTTTCCGCCGCTCTCGATCTTGGTGGCCTTGTGGTCGGACGTCCCCTCCGGCGTCTGCACCTTATACTTACCGCCCTGCCCGGTGAAGTGATAATGCTCGCCGTTGTCGAGCGTAACGTCGTACACATCGTCGGGCGTATTGTGATTCACCTTGCACATCCCGTCGAATTTGTAATTGTTGCTCTTGGTGTTGAAAAGCTTGCAGTGCGACTGCGCGCCGCTCGGCTCCATCGCCGCCTCTTTGGTCGTCGCCTGGGCCTTGCAGCTGAACTTCGAGGTGTAGTCTATGGACTGGTAGCGCCCGTCTGACGTCATTATCTTAACGCACTTGCCCGACGAGTTTTCGGTCCAGTAACCTAACGAACTCCCAGCTTGCTTGTCGGTCTTGACCCACGTGTAACCCCTGTCGGTCACCTGCGCTTCGGCCTGCCCGGCTTTCGCGCCCACGAGGTCCGAAAGCGCGCTTACCGAGGTGCCCGAAGGCTTCGCAATCGACGTGTCCGAGGCGCTGCCCGAGCAGTCGAGCTTCGTAGCGTAAACGATCGACTGGTAACGCCCGTCTTCGGTGCGTATAGTAACGCAGTTGTTTGTGCCCTTTTCAGTCCAGTAGCTGTAAGAGCTCATGCCCGATTTATCAGTTTTTACCCACGTGTAACCCCTGTCGGTTACCTGCCCTTCCGCCTGCCCCGCCTTGGCGCCGACGAGATCCGAAAGCGACGGCACAGGATCGCCGGCCGACTGCGCCAGCGCACTAACACCGAATATTCCCGACAACATTAGACCCAACACCAAAGCCGTAATAGCAAAATGCCTCATGACGAGACCCCCCTGAATGATGATTTTATTGAAATAGTTCTATTTACCAGTGTAGTTCGACGGCAATTAAAAGCAAGAATTTTTAATTAAGATATAAATGCGGTATGAATATGCAGCGGCGGGAAAAAGCACGAGCGGGCAGATTAGAATCCGCGAGTTTTTATGTGTAACTAACACCGCCGTTCTGCATCATATATAGTAAACAAAATCCAAAACACCATGGAGATAACGAGATGAGCGAAAACGGAAATTACACGGGGGCCTGTTTCTGCGGGGCGGTCGAGATAAAGGCGGACGGCGAGCCGTTCCTCATGGGATTCTGCCACTGCGATTCATGCCGGCACTGGTCGGGCGCGCCGGTCAGCGCATTCTCGCTCTGGGCGCCCGACGCGCTCACGGTCACCAAGGGCGAGGATAACATTCTCACCTACAACAAAACAGCCGACAGCTTCAGGAAGTCGTGCAAGACCTGCGGCGGCCACATCTACTCCGCGCATCCCGAAAAAGGATTCATCGATATCTATCCGGCCATCCTGGACGGGCTCGATTTCAAGCCCGTCATTCACGTCAGCTACGGCGAATCCGTCCTCCGCATTAAAGACGGCCTCCCCAAGTTCAAAACATTCCCGAACGCAAAGGGCGAGGGTGAGTTGATCGAGGAGTAGGCGGGCCACGCCCGCTTGAATTCGAAGTGGCGGCGTCAATGCCGTTACTACCGTCCGCGCTTCAGCGGTTTCCACATTTTGCCAAGCTACCCACTGTCGTGTCCCCTCTCCCCTACGGGGGAGAGGGTAAGGGTGAGGGGGCACCTTATAAATCAATCAGCAAAGATTTAGCGAAGAAATGATGTTCCAGCACGCCACGCGTGCTAAAAGTTATCGATTATATCGTCGATAATATCGTCCGCATCAATGTGACCGTTCATCGACGGTACGAAGATGAGTACGTCCCTCGGCACGACGCACGGCGCCTCGGCGGTGCACTTGCCGTCGAACTCGTCTATCACCATCGAGTCCCTTCCGAAATCG
>JBFWTW010000229.1:0-4611 GCA_050247635.1 Candidatus Dadabacteria bacterium
ATCCCTATTTCAGTCCACTGATTAACCATGTTTCTTCCGACCTTAAGAGATGTGAACCCGCGCGGGCGACCCATGCCCCAAGCGGGAGAATGCGTAATTAATAACCCTGACCCAATTATAATACAAAATGATCTAATAACGCAATCGTTTAAAGTAATTGTAGAGTAGGGTGTGAATTTAAGTGGAATGACGCAACTGGAAAAATAAAGTTCTAAGCTCTTTGCTTTTTATATTTACCTTTATCTTCAAGCAGCTTGCGTTGATTGGAATGCTCTGCTCTCGAATGATTTTTGTACGTATTCCATTCCGGGTAGTAATCTTCGGCCTGGTTGCCCCAGGAATACCAACCTTCCCTATTTCCCCTTGCGAACATTTCAAGATATGGCCCCCAACTGCATGATTCGATTATCTCATACTGTTCGTCTGGTTTGCGGCTATGCTCACGCTTCTGCGAAACTATTATATTGGGTTGAGTACGGCCGCGTCTTAACGTTCTTGCGTCCTTTCCTCGAATTCCGAATAAGAGTAGTTCGGTTACGTTTCTGAAGTAAAATCCTACACCTCTCCCGTCGGGCCCCCCGTCTTTTCTTACCTTGTACCAAACTAAATTAGTTTTATATTTGAATCCCCAGGATTCCATCACCTGAAGTCCTTCATTCATAAGTGCATTTGGAACCCATAAATAAAGGTGTGCTTTGTCGGCGATTACAGATTTGACTGGAATATTTTTTATCTCCTCGAGTGTCAGAGTTGGGTATCTGGACAGCCGCTTGTGCTCGGGAGCCATTTTGCCGGTCCTGTTCTGAAACTGCCAAGGTGGGTCCGCAAGCACAGTAGAAAAACTGGTGCCATTGACGAATTCCAAAAAATCGCTTGAAGGGTTAGATTTCTTCTGGTTGTTCAATTGTTTCACTCTCGTTTGCTAAAAGTTTGGTTGTTATTCCAAAAACCAGAATCGGGCATCCTCCATTTCTCCCGGCGTCCAGCCTTGGGAGTAGCTTACCCATATGTGTCGTGCTAGCCCCATATTTACTTTTATATTTTCTAATATCCCCTTTTTTATCTGTATAGCTGCCTAAGGAATCGAACAAAGCATCGAGGCTATTACTACGCGTTACCAAAACACCTAAACTTATTTTGTCGTATTCGTAAAAGGCTCTGAACGCATACAGATCTCTATCGAACGTTTGATCTTTACTATTCCATTCGAGATCAAATGCAACTCTTCCTTTTATGTAGTCTACCTTATGCGTCTCCAGCTTTATTTCTTTATCGTCTACTACCAATTTAGCTTTAAGATTCCCGGGGGCCCAATTCATTGGTCTAAGTATCTTCGAAAATTTCTTTGGGATGAGGCTTTCATTTCCACCGGCAAGCGTTATATCTCCTATGGAAAGACGAAATTTCCGAAGGGCGGTGCACAACTCCTCGAATTCATTTGGGAATTCTTTTGCCAATATAGCGGCAGCGTGCTTATAGTCATGCACTTCGTATAATTCTGCAATATCAGACGGAATATGATCTTTCCACGTCATTTGATTTGGTTACACCTAAAGAGGAGCTTTGACTATTATGGACGAATTGGAGACGTATTTAAATAGCAATGGCGATTTGTAAGGAAAAAATTCCTGCTGAAGGTGAAATCTATACTCTGTATAATTATGCCGATCAGGGGGTGGTACGAATGACTCGTATGCCGGAAGGTAAAAAGGGTACTATGCCCATGGGAGCGTCGCTCCTCGCGGCGTCCCTCGTGGCGCTCGCGGGATGCGTCCCGGCCGCGCCGCCAGGTATGTCGCGCCTCGCCCCGGAAACGCACGTCCAGGCCGGGTACATAAACGACGAAGTCTCCGAGATGGAGAAGAAGTACTACGTCGCCGGCGTCATCGACGCCTACAACGGCCTGGCCGGGGCGCCGGACCAGCAGCGCGCCTACCGCGACGAGGTCATCAACGGCAGGATCTACGTCATCGACCACTATTACCGCCAGTATACGCAGAGCATCCAGTCCGAGCCCGCCCAGGGCGGGAACTTCGTCACCGACATCGCCGTCTTCGGCCTGGACGCCGCCGACGCCATCAACCCCGCGCGGCGCGCAAAGGAGATAATCCTCGCCATATCGGGCGGCCTTTCGGGCAATTCGCATTCGTCGGTCGATAAGGAGCTCTTCTATGACGAGGCCATGCCCGCGCTCGTAAGCAAGATGGACGCCCTCAGGCTCGAGCGGCTCCTCCGCATAAGGCAGCGTATGCGCTACCCGACGCAGGGCGAGAAGACTTACACGCTCGGCGCGGCGCTCATAGACGTCAACAACTACTTCCAGGCAGGGACTGTCCCGGCCGCACTCGTCGGCATAACGAGCTCGTCCGGCGCTTCGGCCAGCGAGACCGAGCGGGAGCTCCGGACCGTAACGGAGTAAACGCCCGGGCAGGGCGGAACCGGCCTCTCACAGCCTCAAAACGTACGAAAAAGCGCAACTTTCCCATTTGCTGTCCGAAAGGCAATATTCAATGTTTACGGATAGTTAGATGGAGAGTATAAACAAAGCTTCGCACGCCGATATCTTTCCCCTTCGGAAGGAAACACAACCGGCAATGCCGTCGTCAGATTGTATATGTACTGTCTAAAACGAAAAACCCAAACCCCTAATAACTTATAAAAGTAATATTCCGAGAGCCCCGGAAGACTGGAATCTCTGCCAAGAAGACCCACCCTTCAGTTGACGGGGCTCAGGTTGTAACAATCGGTTAAATATGAGTATAGCAAACTTTCCAAATTTTTGCATCATTTTTAGTGAGAATTTTTATAATTTTGTCCGAGATTTTACTACACGGGCGTGTCGCCCGGGACAATCGACGTAGCCGGGGCTAAGGTTCTCACGGGATTTGGTGCGAACGAAGGGGTTTCCTACGCAGCTCGCTGATTGGAGGAGCGGTCGCTTAGCCCAAGATATTGACGATGTCTTTTATCCTTTATCCCCCTTAGAAAAAGGGGGGTAGGGGGGATTTATTCTTTGCTGCCTTAAAAACTTAGAAAGTGAGATCCTGAAATTTTGATTGGATTCAGTATGGAGCAGTACCAGATTGACTCTCATAGAATCGACCAAGGGAGTCCGATTCCTTACTCGCTCGAAATTGTTGGGAATGACAAAAAAGAGAACAACGAGATTCTGAATCAAGTTCAGAATGACAGACTATACGGATGACGGGAGGGCCGTCCCGCTCACTGTACGACTTCTGCGCCGAGCACCTCTATCGACACAGCGTTCATGAACTGCGACCCCGCGCCGAGCGTGACGCCTGCTTTTAGGTATGTGGCCTTGCTCCTGGGCGGGAGCGTTACCGGGAGGACGCCCGTCTCCTGGCTCACGGGGCCGCCCGCGCCTGTGGAGAGGTCGGACGAATACATCACCCTCACGCGGACGTTTTCGTACGTGAGGTCGGACGTGTTCTCTATAGTCACGTTATGGATTATCGCGACCGCGCCCCACGTCGAGTACACCGACCAGTCGCTTATCTTTATAAACCACTGGGGGTGCGTTGTCATCGATGCCGGGAGGTACTCCTCGGCCCGCGCCGGGGCGAGGGCGGCGAGCATCAGGAACGCCGTTATAACGGCTGTCTTTTTTATCGCGTCCGTCATATAATAATCATTATATCCCGGCTCGGGGCGCAGGCAAATAGCCCTTACGCCGGGGGGGTTAAAGGAGCGTAAATGCCTCCGTTTATAAAGGTCTGCGGGATTCGGAGCGTCGAGGAAGCGGCCGGCGCGGTAGGGGCCGGGGCGACGGCCATCGGCGTCCTCGTCGGCGTGGCGGAGTCAGTCCCCGACAGGGTCGCGCCCGACGTCGGCAAAAAGATCGCGGCCTCCGTGCCGGGCGGCGTTACGACCGTCATGGTCACGCACCTCACCGACCCCGAGGAAGTTGCCGACATTGCTTCATACATGAAGGTCCGCGCTGTGCAGGTACACGGCGACATGGACGTCCGCGGGCTTCGGACGCTACGCTCGCTCCTCCCCGGGGTGCTTATCATCAAGACTATCCACGTCACCGGTGACGAAGCGGCCTTCAGGGCCCGCGACTACGCCGCCGCCGCGGACATGCTCCTCCTCGACACGGCAGCCGGGGGGAAGATCGGCGGCACGGGCGTCACGCACGACTGGTCCGTAAGCGCCGAAATAGCCGAGTCGTCGCGGGTGCCCGTGATACTCGCCGGGGGGCTCAACCCTGAAAACGTCGCCGCTGCGATAGAGCGGGTCAAGCCCCACGGGGTGGACGCCAATTCGGGGCTAGAGCACGGGGACGGCAGCAAGGATTTCGAAAAGATAAAGGCGTTTGTCGCCGCCGCGCGATTGTTAACGGGCCGAACCTGATGTAATATAGTTTTTCCTCAACAGCGTCCGCAGTTTTACCGGCATTAAACGCCGGCGGGGCAGGGCGCGAACACACAAACGCAAGGGAGACAGAAGATGTCTGAACTCACCGACAGGGAAAAGGAATTTCAGCTCCTAGGAATAGGCGTTGAAGACCTCGAAAAGCTGATAAAGACCAGGTCCGCCGACCAGAATATCCCCGTTACGGACATACTGATAGACTGGCTCGAGCTCGCG
>JBFWTW010000230.1:0-4590 GCA_050247635.1 Candidatus Dadabacteria bacterium
TGACACTCGGGCCCTCCCCGTGGATCTGGACTACTGTGTCTCCGTCGGCCCATGCGAAATGGTGCAATTTTGCGGGAAGGACGAGGAAGCTCCCTGCCGGGTATGCCTTTGACTGCTCCTTATCGAGCTTGTCCCCCATTCCCGCCATAAGAGTGCCGGAGACAACCGTAACGCGCTCTACCATTGTATGCCAGTGAGCGGGAATCTCGTAACCCGCGGGAAACTGGAGCCGGAGTGAATACAGCCCCGGCTCGAACGGATTTCCTTCGAGCACGACGATCTTCGCACCCGGCGGCAGCGCCGGCGGAACGTCCGCCCAAGTGATGTCGGCCGGGACGACCATTATCATCTCCGACTGACTGTCCTGCGGTTCCATCTTCTCGTGCTCATCCGCCTGTGCGACGGACAGGAAGATAAAGCTTACGCCAATAACTGATGCAAATATGGTTTTACCAATAAATTTCATGAGCTTGCCCCCCTCTTTAGGCTTTGCAGATCTCTGAAGTATTTAAATCATGACCTGCTACTTATAGCTTATAGCACGGATTCAATCCGAATGTCAATCGTTATATGCAGATGCAAGTCTCATCCGCCTCGCAATTTAGAATGTTTTATGACTCTGAACAGTGATGGAGATTTCGTTTAGACGGGGAGGCGCGGCGCGACGTCCCCGTGATTTCTTGAAACGGATTGCTGCGAACTTTTTTGATATGGCCTAGATTCCCCGCAGGCGGCGCGTGAATGACGTCGCGTACGACGGCGAGCGGAAGAGCAGCACCGGGTCGTTCGTCGGCTGAATTCCGTCGGCCATGACGAGCGGGTCATAGTTTATTTTGAAGCTGCCCGCTTCGGCGTTCGGCACCGCGGAAGTTATCGTCAGCGTCCCGGCCTTTACTTCCTTCCTCCCCTCGGGCCAGAGTACAGTTGGATTCGTCTGCTCGTCCGTCGGCTCGCCGATCGTAACTATCATGTCCCACTTTGCGGGGCCCTCGGCCAGCCGCTCGAAGAGAGCCTTTTCGAGGAAATCGTTCGGGGCGGACGCCATCTCGGCGTCGGTCAAAAACTTCTCGCCGTCCCCGGGGACGAAGCGGAATTTTACGGGTGTCACCTCGTCCTTTGCATTCACGAATTTAAACGTATGGATGCCGAAGAACGGGCAGTTGGCGTAGCTCGGGGGAGGGTTGTGGGCCTTAAGATATTCCGCCTGTCCCTTGTTGTCGGCGTGGGACTTGGCGAACGCTTCGAGCTTTGCCGGATTGGGCTTGCCCGTAGCCGGGTCGATAGCCAGCGCAATGAATTTATCCAGGAATGTTTTCGGCACGGCGGCGAAGAACATGGGCGTATTGATCATCGTCATGTGGTGGAGGCTGCCGCTGGGCAGCCGGAACTCGAGGCCCAGGCCGCGGGGGCCTCTGTCGGCGTCGGGGACGTTCGGGTTGCCGCCGGCTATGGAGAAACGGGCAACGACGGTGATCTTCTCGCCGGTGAAAAGCCCCGAGCGAGAGTATGCGGCGAGCTCGGGATTGCCGATGAAGAATCCCTCGGCCCCGATGCCTTTCGTGTGGTTGCGCCGCCGGCCGGGGTGAACGCCGTAGGCGCCTTCTAGTGCGTTTACGACCTCCTCGGCCGTAGCCTCCGTTTTCACTTCGGCAGCCTCCTCGGCCTTTATCTGCGGGCTCTCGGCGCGCGCTGTGAGCCCGGGCGACGGAAATGCAGTCGCCAGCGTGGCGCTGCCAGCAAGCTTTAGCATGTCTCTTCTGCTGAGTTTTTTGTCGGACATTCTGTCACCCTCCATACGGTTTCGGATTCGCCCGCCCCGGAGACTTCGTACTCCCTAACCGGCAGCAGGACGTTCCGTATGAGCTTCTACTTGCTAATTGGTATGCCTGTTCCTGTTCGGCGGATTCACCCATCCTGTAAAAAGCCGCCATGCATCCGAAATAATACTCTGGACTATGAGGTATTATTTTGTTTTAATTAACCAGTGTAATTCCGAGGCATACGAAAGAAAAGGGGGATATTCGAAATGAGAACTGCTGCTATCCTGTTTTTACTTGCAATATTCTGCACGGCTGCGGCTTCGGCCCAGACGGACGCGGAGCTGAAAGCCGTAAAGGGGATGAACCTAAGGTTCCAGGTCCTGTTTTACCAGATTTACGAGTACTCGAACTGGAATCCGCCAGCCGGCACCAACGCCGCGAGCGGGCTCTGGAGGGACAGGCTCGTAAAGGACGAGAGGTTCGTCAACGTCGGAAAGTTCTCGGCAGCGGGGCTCACGGGAGACGCCGCCAAGCTCGGGGCCGTTTTCAAGGTGTACTACGACGGCATCAGCGATACCTTCAACTCGAACGAGAACGTGGATTCGACGTGGGTTATCCCCGGGGACGGCTCGCTTCTCCGTTCTTCTCTCGGGAAGTCGGGCGAGCAGGTGTACGGCCTCAGCTTCGAGATATACCAGTCGGGCGGCGGCGACGAGGCAGAGAACAAGAAGTTCGCGACAGAGGCGAGGAACTCGGCCCGCGCGCTCATAAAGACCATCGACTACAAGGGGCCCGTGAAGTCCGGCGCGCATGCGAACCCGAAGATAGCGGTTTCGGCCTATAACGCAGCCGAGGCCGCGCTCGCCGAGCTCGACAAGCAGTTCGCGGGCGACTACAGCGGCCCCGGGGGGCCCGGGGCGAAGGTTGTGAGGCAGGTGCTCACGGAGATGACGAGCATGCCGACCGCGCTTGCCGCGCTGCCGATACCGTGGCTATGGCCTGGATGGCAGATACAGTATCAGTACATCTGCCTTACGGGGTCTATAGTTATGGAGAAGGTCTCGCCGCCCGATCCGCATTGATCACAGGCTGCGAGGGATGAGCGGGCAGGATTCCATCGCGGGAAGCTGCGCTTAGCACGTTCAGGGGACGATTATCGCGATCGATTCGAGCAGGAAATCCTGCCCGTCGATTATTATCCTTCCGTCCGGCTCGCCCGGAGTTGTGGTTTCGTCAGTGTCTCCGCCTACGGGGAGGCCGTCAACAGTCTCTATTATTATCTCGGCTTCGGGTATGAATGTGCCGGAGTCGGCGGTAATATCCCGGCATTCGATCGTGAAACAGTCGATGGATTCACACCTCCGGCTGAAGTTGACATTGAAGCCGTCGACGAGGACGGGCGGCTCGACTGAATCGTCTATTATGTCGAATGAATAACCAATGCACGAAACAGTCTCGAGGCTTACCGCCGGGCATGCGAGGCGCACCTGATCGTTTCCGTTGCAGCTGTTGGCATTGTTACTGCATCCGCCGGACAGCATGATAGAGCCTGTGACGATAAATGCTACAACGGCTATCGTAGCGGCTGCGCGCCTGAGAAATGTGTTTGCCAAGGGCTTCGTGCTCATATACTTCTCCCTTATGGAAAATATACTGAGTAGCAGTCGAGCAGCAGATCCTGCCCGTCTATTATTATCCTGCCGTCCGGGGTGCCGTAGAGCCGTTCGCCTCCGACATCCGGGCCGACGGGGATGTCGTTTACGGTTTCAATAAGGATAGTAAATTCTCCGATCGAGGAATCGGTGATTGTGGAAAACGCGCCCTCACACTCCAGCGTGGAGCAATCGATGTCGCTGCATCTATCTCCGAATACTATTATAATGTCGTCAACTATCTCGCCGGGTTCCGTGCTGTCGTCGATTATGTAGCAGCCATAGGGGAGGCACTCGGAGCCTGCGAGGCTGGCAGCCGGGCAGCTCAGGCTTACGCCAAACGTTCCGTCGCATTCGGGCGGGAAGCCGGTGCTCGGGGCAAAGGTCGGCGTTGGGGTTGGAATCTGGTTGCTCGTTGCGGAGCCGTCGCATCCGCCCGTCAGAATCAAGGAAATAATTACGATGGAAGAGATTATTACTATCGCGGCAGATGCGCGCCGGACAAAGCTGTCTTCTGCTTCTCTCATATTCATCCTCCATATGAGACAATTAATGAATTATGCCCTAATCAATAATTTAGCGCCGGTAAGGTGCAAATGCAAACTTCCTCAGCCAGGTTCCAATTAACGGATTGGCGAATAGGCGGAAGCCGCGATAGGTGTTACTGAGCGGCGTTTTTTTCGAGGCAGGAAAGGTAGCCGGCGAGGGTCTGGTCCCTTGCGTCGGCCGGTATATCCTCTGACATCGAGATATAGTTCGCGGCCTTTTTCTTAAATTCGTCCGTGACGTATCCGTCGGCATCGCTGAACGCCACCGTCAGCGCCATGGCCGTCTCGGCGTCGATATCCATGTCGCCGGCGCAGGAGGCGGAGACTTCGCCCGGGTCGTAGACCTTTCCGGCCTTGGGCTGCACGGCGCAGCTTGCTGTAACCAGCGCCGCCAGAAATACGAAGGATAATATTCGAAGGTCATTCATGTTCGTACATTAGAATTTTAGTGCGGCATTCCGTGAAAATCAATCGGCGGTGGCGGATTCGCCTCCTTATTCCGGTGGCGCAAAAAATAGATCCCCTGCGTTTCGAGATTACAAAGCACTTGATGGATTGCTTGCGGAAATGGATTCCCAATAAAAACATTTGGGAATGACAAACAATAAAAACCAGGATTGTTAAAGAAGA
>JBFWTW010000231.1:0-4560 GCA_050247635.1 Candidatus Dadabacteria bacterium
ATTTCTTGTAGAACTCCTCGAATTTAGAGGGGTCCTTTTTTGCCTCATCTTCGAGGAATTTTATGAATCGGCCCGCGATAACCTGACCTATCTTTTTCGTGAGCGCGCTGTCCTGCATGCTCTCGCGCGAGATGTTGAGCGGGATGTCGGAGCTGTCGACGACGCCCTTCAGGAACCGTAGCCAGTCGGGGAGGAGGCCGTCGGGCTTCGGGTCGATGAGTATCCTGCGAGAGTAGAGGCTGACGCCGGGGTCCACCTTGCCGAAGCCCCATCTTTCGGGGTTCTCGCCGGGGACGAAAACGAGGGCGTTTATTTCGAGCGGGGCATCGGAGCTGAAGTGGAGCCTGTAGAGCGGGTCGTCGAAGGCATTTGCCTGGAACTTGTAGAACTCGTTATATTCCTCGTCCGTGATCTCGGATTTGTTCCTCGTCCATATAGGCTGAACGGTGTTCACCTGCTCGCCGTTTAACTTTATCGGGAACTGGACGAAGCTCGAGTAGTGCGTAAGCACGTCGCGGACGCGCTCTGCGTTGGCGAATTCCTTTGCGTCGTCCTTTAAATGGACGACTATCTTCGTGCCGCGTCTTTCGCCCGATACGGTTTCGATCTCGTAGGAGCCCGCGCCGCTGCTTTTCCAGACTAGGCTCTGCCCGTCCTTACGCCAGTCGTGGGTATGGACCTCGACGGAATCGGCCACCATGAAGACGCTGTAGAAACCGACACCGAACTGGCCTATGAGATCGGGGTCCGTCTTCCCCTCTTTCTTTACGGCATTTAGGAAGGCCTTAGAGCCGGAGTGGGCTATTGTGCCGAGGTTTTGAACGAGGTCTTCCTCGCTCATGCCGACGCCGTGGTCTTCAATGGTGATGGTATTCTCTGCTTCGTCTGTTTTGATGTTGATTTCAAGGGGAAGCTCTTCGTCGTATATGTCCTTTTCGTTGAGCTGGATGTGGCGTAGTTTTTCGAGCGCGTCCGAAGCGTTGGAAACGAGCTCGCGAATGAAGACTTCCTTGTCCCTGTAGAGGGAATTGATTACTATGTCGAGGACCTGCCTGACTTCGGCCTGAAACTCGTGCTTTCTTGGTGACTGCTCTGCCATTTTAAGATTATTCCTCCGGTGATTCTTTTACGGATTCGGGTATGAAATCCAAATAAAAAATATTCACGGCTCCCGGGAATTTCAAGGGCCGGATGTTGAAATTATGGAGCTCCGGCGCGGTGATGAAATACACAGCTACGCCGGCGTATCGCCGCTCGTGTAGAGAGTGACTTCGCCAGTAACGAGGTCGTATTTCCCGCCGACGACCTTGACTGTGCCGCTTTCGATGAGCGGGGTCAGTATGGGGGAAGCCGTCTCGATCTTCTCGACGCTGAGCCGCACATTCTCCATGACGGAATTTTGGAGCAGGTCGCCGGGCAGCTTTTTGGCGCTCTCGACGGCCGGGGTTATCGTGTCGATTATCGAGGCGATAGAGCCCGGGAACTCCATATTCGTTTCGACCGCCTGAACAGCCGCCGTGACCGCGCCGCACCTGCTGTGCCCGAGGACCATCACGAGATTCGCGCCGAGCGTGGAGACGCCGTATTCGATGCTGCCGAGTATGCCGTAGTGAGGGGGGTTGACTATGTTGCCGGCGATCCTGACGACGAAGAGATCGCCGATCCACTGGTCGAAGACTATTTCAGGGGAGACGCGCGAATCGGCGCAGGAGAGTATGACCGCGAACGGGGTCTGCTCGTCGGCGACTTCCATTCGGCGCTCGGGGGTTCTTTCGACCGTGCTCTCTTTCATCGTGCCTATGAAGCGCTTGTTGCCGTCGATGAGCTCGGCGAGGGCGTCCTGCCACGAAAGCGGACGCTTCAGCCGCCCGCCCTCGGGATCGCGCGAACGGGGAAGACCGCTCCAGAGCTTAAAAGACTCGTCTTTCCGGCGGCCGCCCGGCCCGCTACCCTTCCCTTCTTTCTCGTCTTCGCTCATTAAGCTCTCCTAATCTTATTCTAATCACTCATCCGACATGAAAAAGGTGTAAATACATACCTCCAGCCGCTCTATTTATTAACCTGAATATTGTATAATGTCCACTCGTACAAAACCCCGGACAGCGAGATGAAAAGAACGAGAAGCGTAACGCAGTACGTCTGCCAGGAGTGTGGGAACCCGTCGCCGAGGTGGCTCGGGAAGTGCCCCGAATGCGGGAGCTGGAACTCGTACGTCGAGGAGACTGTAGAGAAGGCGAAGACCCCGGCGAAGCGCGCCAGAAACGAGGGGCCGCGGCCGATTTCAGTGATATCCAGCGACAGGGAGGCCCGGATACCGACGGGGAACGGGGAGCTCGACAGGGTGCTCGGCGGGGGATTCGTACCCGGCTCGGTGATACTTGTCGGCGGGGACCCCGGGATAGGGAAATCGACGCTCGCGCTACAGATGCTGAATTACGTAAGCGAAAGGGTGAGCCGGGGCGGCGCGGGCGAGCACAGTTTTCTTTATGTGACGGGCGAGGAATCCCCCGTGCAGGTGAAGATGAGGGCCGAGAGGACGGGCGTCTCGTCGGGGGAGGTGTACGTGCTGACCGAAACGTCCGTAGAGGCGATACTACAAGAAATGGAGAAGCTCGCGCCGGAGATAGTCGTAATAGATTCGATACAGACGATGTTCACGGAGACGTTCGCTTCCGCGCCGGGGAGCGTCGGGCAGATAAGGGAATCGACGGCGCGGCTGATGCAGTTCGCGAAGTCGAGCGGAACGGCGGTGTTCCTTATCGGGCACGTGACGAAGGAGGGGACGATCGCGGGGCCGAAGGTTCTGGAGCATCTCGTGGACACTGTCCTTTATTTCGAGGGAGGGAAGGACCATCCGTACAGGATTCTACGGGCAGTTAAGAACAGGTTCGGCTCGACGAACGAGATAGGGGTTTTCGAGATGCTGGACTCGGGCCTCCGCGAGGTTACGAATCCGTCCGAGATATTCCTTTCGGAGCGGCCGTACAACGCCTCGGGCTCAGTCGTGACGCCGAGCATGGAGGGGACGAGGCCGATACTCGTCGAGATACAGGCCCTCGTGTCGCCGTGCGGGTTCGGAGTGCCAAGGAGAACTACGATAGGGCTCGATAACAGCCGCGTGTCGCTCCTGCTCGCCGTACTCGAAAAGAGGGCCGGGCTACAGATACTGGGGCAGGACGTGTTCATGAACGTCGCGGGGGGAGTAAAGATAGAGGAGCCTGCTATAGATCTCGCGATATGCCTCGCGCTCGTGTCGAGCTTCCTCAATAAGCCCTTGGACCCGGGGGTGGCGGCATTCGGGGAAATAGGGCTCGCGGGAGAGGTGAGAGGGGTTTCGCACGCCGACATGAGGATAAACGAGGCTCGGAAGCTCGGGTTTAAAAAATGCATTCTCCCACGCATAAACCTTGACAGACTCAAGCCCGGAGACGATTCTATTGCCCTTATCGGGGTCGATTCCGTAGAGGGCGCGGTAGAGGAATTCTTCTAGTCCGGCAGGAACCACCCACAGGGATAATCCATGACAAACAACGATAACAAAGCGCCGATAGGCGTATTCGATTCGGGTATAGGCGGGCTCACCGTCGTGAGGGAAATAGCGGCGAGGCTCCCCGGCGAGGACATAATATATCTCGGGGATACGGCGAGGGTGCCGTACGGTACCAAATCAGGGAGGACCGTCGTTGCGTATTCGCGGAACAATGCAGCGTTCTTAGTGTCGAAGGGCGTGAAGATGGTGGTCGTCGCGTGCAATACTTCGTCGGCTGTGTCGCTCCCGAGCCTTACGGGGGAGTTTGACGTACCGGTGATCGGCGTTATAGAGCCCGGGGCAAGGAAGGCGGCCGCGACCACGAAAACGAGGCGGGCGGGCGTCATCGGGACGCCGTCCACCATAAAGAGCTCGGCGTACAAGAGGGCTCTCGAAGCTGCGTCGCCGGGGATTACCGTGTATACGCAGGCGTGTCCTTTATTCGTGCCGCTGGCCGAGGAAGGGTGGACGGAGGAGGACATAACGGAGCTCGCCGCGGAGAGATACCTCGCGCCGATGAGGGAATCCGGTATAGACGTTCTCGTCCTCGGGTGCACGCACTATCCGCTCTTAAAGAAGACGATCAAGAAGACCGTGGGCAGCGGGATCACTCTCGTCGATTCAGCCGAAGAGACGGCAAGCGAGATAGAGAAGGTGCTTACGGAAAGGGGCATGCTGAACCCGCAGACGGGCCCGTCATCCAGGCAGTACTACCTTACGGACGTTTCCGATACGTTCGTTTCAGTCGCCGGAAGGTTCCTCGGTGAAAAAATAGAGAAAATCGAGATGGTGGATATAACGGGGGCGGCCGTTTAACCGCCCCTGTTATTTTATTCTCAGCTTTGTGACATAAGGCTTTTTACTTTTGCCGTGAACGGCGGGAGCACGTCGAAGAGGTCTCCGACTATGCCGTAGTCGCACTTCTGGAATATAGGCGCTTCAGGGTCTTTATTTATAGCTACGATGACCTTCGAGGAGCCCATTCCGGCGAAGTGCTGAACCGAGCCGGATATCGCGATGGCGATGTAGAG
>JBFWTW010000232.1:0-4505 GCA_050247635.1 Candidatus Dadabacteria bacterium
GGGAGGGTGGCCATATGGTCCGAGAATTACACTCTAACCGCATTGTCCTGAAAGTAGCCCTGTTAGTCTTTTTCGCTTTTCTCAGCGTATCGGGATGCAGCGGCGATAATGTTCTTTTGACCGGGCCCCCGGTCGAAGAGCCTTCGGCTGCGATAAAGGCCGCGAACGAAAGGGCCCCGCTGAGCCGTGTGCTCGAAGTTACTACACCCGTCGAGACCAGAATAGCGATAGACATCAGCGACGGTACAAATACGTCGCATGTGGAATTCGAGGGACTCGCCGCCCACCATTCCCTCCCGGTACTCGGCCTCAGGCCGGGGAGGACGCATACGGTTCTCGTCAGCGCGGTGGACGATCTGGGCGAGACGGTGTTCCAGAAATCGCTCGACGTGGCGACCGGACAACTACCCGAGAATTTCCCACAACTCGAAGTCACCGGCGATCCCGGGCTTATGGAGCCGGGCGTGACGCTTTTCGAGTCCGGCGGATTCCTGATCATGGTGGACGAGACCGGTGAGGTCATATGGTACTACAGAGAGCCGGACTCGACGTCGCTCGACCGCGACGTGAGGAGGTTGCCGAACGGGAATCTGCTTCTCCTCCTCCCGATTCACGACATTATAGAGATCGACATGCTGGGGAACACTGTAAGGAGCTGGTACACGGCGCAGACGTCTGGAGGCTACCCGGGCGGCATTCCGGTGGACGCCGCTGCGTTTCACCACGAGGTCTTTGCAATGGAGAACGGGAACTTTTTGACGTTGAGCGGCGAGCTGAGAGAGTATCCCGACTACCCCTCGAGCACGACTGATCCCAATGCCCCGCTCGAGACCGCCAAGGTCGTCGGGGACGTGATCGTCGAGTTCGCGCCCGATGGGACGGTGGTGAATGAATATCATCTCCTCGATATAATCGACCCGTACCGTCTTAACTACAGCTCACTCCTAGGCCATTGGGACTGGTTCTTTCACGATTATTTCGGCGTCGAAGAACCGACGAGGGACTGGACTCACGCAAACGCCGTCATCCACGACACCAGGGACGATTCGCTCATAATATCCATGCGGCATCAGGACGCCGTGATAAAGATAGGCAGGCAGACCGGCGGGCTTAAATGGATCCTCGGCACGCATTCAAACTGGAATCCGGACGTGTTCGGCCAGTTCCTCCTAAACCCCGTCACGGACGATGAGCTCTTCTTCCAGTATCATCAGCATGCGCCGATGATTACGGAAGAGGGGAATATCATGCTCTTCGACAACGGCAATTTCCGGGCGAGCCCGTTCGAGCCGGTATATCCGGAGGACTTTAGCAGGGCTATCGAATACAGCATCGACGAGTCTTCGATGGACGTTTCAATAGTCTGGGAATCCACTGGATTTTCGCCGGAGCCGATCTTCGCGGGCTTCCTGGGAGATGCGGACAAGCTGCCGCAGACTGGGAATGTTCTCATAACCTTCGGAGGGCGTACCCCGGCGGTCATTGCAGAGGTGACGCACACGACGCCGCCAGTGAAAGTATTCGAGATCAGCGACGCTAACAACTTTATATACAGGGCCGAAAGGCTCCCGGGGGTTTATCCGTAGGAATTTTGGAGGATGGATGTTTACCTTTATAGAGGGTTGAAAAAATCGGCCGGTCCTTATCTTATCCACGGAGAACCGTGGAACGACTCTAGCTTCGTCCCCGACCATGCTTATTGGATACAATACGAACGTGAAAGCGCCAATCGAGCACCCGGCTCTGCAAATCTGTGCAAATTTATATTCACCACAAGCCAATAATTGGTATATATTTCTTAAATACGAAACTCGTAAAAAGTTTCGCCAAGTGACGCCGGTCAGTATCCGAATTGTATAATCTTCAGAGTTAAACGGAAGGAAGAGAGGGGGTAATCTATCCTGAAGAGGCAAATAGACCAGAGCATTACGAGTATTCGTCAAGAAGACTATGAAGTAGCCGTAGTCATTCCTGCTTACAACGAAGAGAACGCCATTTCGAAACAGATCGACAACGTCAAAGCGGTGATGGAGAAGACGGGCTGGTCGTATGTTCTCATAGTTGTAGACGACGGGTCTACCGATAATACCGCCGAGGAGGCGGAAAAGCACGATGTAAAACTTATACGGCTCCCGCGTAACAGCGGCTACGGAGCGGCGCTCAAGGCGGGCTTCGCCGAGGCCGATTCGGAATACATCATTATCATAGACGCCGACGGTACCTATCCGGCTGATGCGATACCAAGCATGTTATTGAAAGTTCCGGAGTACGACATGGTCGTAGGCGCGAGAATCGGCGAGAATACGAACATCCCGCTTGTCAGGAGGCCGGCAAAATGGTTCCTTCAGAAACTGGCGAGCTACCTGGCCGGGCAGAATATTCCCGACCTCAACTCCGGGCTCAGGATAATCAAAAAGCCGCTCCTGGAAAAATACCGGAATCTTCTGCCGTCCGGCTTTTCCCTGACGACGACGATAACCCTCGCACTTCTGTGTAACAACTATTTTGTATACTATTACCCGATCGATTATTACAAGAGAGTTGGTAAGTCGAAGATACGCCCAGTCGAAGCATACAACTTTTTCCTGCTCATAGTCAGAACGATCGTGTACTTCAACCCGCTTAAAGTGTTCCTGCCCTTAGGCGCAATTTTCTTTATGGCGGGATTTATTAAGCTGATATACGACATTTTCAAAGACAACCTCTCGGAAAGCGCCGTTATGGGGCTGCTGAGTGCGTTTATTATCTGGGCTATAGGCCTGTTATCCGATCAAATATCGAAGATCGGGATCGGCAGATAAGAGTATCCAGGACTATATGAAGCGGTTTATCGGATTGACACGTACAATTTATTTCAGGGCGGGCGTAAGCTTACTGATAATCGGCCTGATATTGACCTGGCTTCCGTTACCGGAAATATGGGAAGCGGCCCGACGCGTTTCGCTCCAGGCATGGATTCTGTTCGTTTTCGCGTTCGTATTAATTCACGTCATCGGCGTATTCAAGTGGCGGTTCATAGTCGGCATGGGTAAGCTGAAGCTACCCTTTTACCTTGCCTTCCGCTGCTATTTTTATGGACTCTTCGGCAACCTGTTTCTTCCCTCGGTTATCGGCGGCGACCTCGTCAGGGCGGGAATGGCGGTGGGTCATGTGGAAGAGAAAGAACAGATTATCATAGGCAGTCTCATAGACAGGTTTCTCGATGTTTGTGCGATGCTGATTTTGATTTTATTCGGAGCAGTTTTTGCCGCACAGGCACTTTCAGATCAGCACCGGAAAATCCTTCTAGCGGTATTCGTGCTTCTGTCTATAGTCGTTGTTGTCGGTATAACACTTACCTTTATTCCGATACCGGGAAATGTTCCGGAGAAATTTCAGAAAATAATTTTACGCGCACGCTTAGTCATGATCCACGTACTCAAGAATCCGGTATATGCTCTCGTGACCTTGCTTCTTTCAATTCTCATACAGGGAAGCTTCGTTGTGCTGAACGCATTTCTGGGCTCTATATGCGGCATAGAGGTCAGCATCTTCACGTGGTTTGTCGTATGGCCGCTGGCGAAGATATCCGCTATGGTGCCGGTGAGCCTTGGTGGTATCGGGGTGCGCGAAGTTGCGCTCGCGGCCTTCTTTACGCCGTTCGGTGTTTTATATTCGAACGCCGTCGGATACGGTTTTGTCTGGGAAGCGGTCATAATCGCAGGGAGCCTGCTCGGTTTTGCGCTGACGCTCATTCCCTGGAAAAATCTCTTTTCCATAAACAAGGCCGTGACGAATTAAATCGATCCGATAAACAGTTTTAAATATCAGAAATATCTCGCATCATCTGAAGACGCATGAGTATACAACTTCCTCACATAGTAATCCTCGGCGCCGGACCCGCAGGGCTCGGGGCCGCTTACCGGCTGGCGTCGGAGAAGCTTGCAAGGGTTACGGTTCTCGAACAGTCGGGCAGCGTCGGCGGAAACGCCGCCAGCTTCGAATTAGACGGCCTACATCTCGATTACGGAAGCCACAGACTCCATTCGTCGTGCGACCAGCACATACTCGACGACATAAAATCGCTCTTGGGCGATGACCTTCTCATAAGGCCGAGGCACGGAAGGATAAGGCTTCAGGAAAGATGGATTCACTTTCCCCTGAAACCCGCGGATCTCGTATTAAAAATGAATCCCGCGTTCTCGATGGGCGTTTTCGGGGATTTGATCCGAAAGATGGTTAATGGCAATTCGAATCCCGCAGGGGACGACGAAAGATTTTCTACGGTACTCCTCGGGCAGCTTGGCCCGACTATTTGCGAAGGATTCTACTTTCCCTATTCCAGGAAAATCTGGGGACTCGACCCCGACAGCATTTCGGGCATACAGGCCAAACGAAGGGTCTCCGGCAATTCGGTGGGAAAGATACTGCGAAAGGTGCTGTCGACGCTTCATAAGGGGAAGGAGAATAATAAAAATTATTTCTACTACCCGCGATACGGATTCGGGCAGATATCCGGCTCGTTA
>JBFWTW010000233.1:0-4490 GCA_050247635.1 Candidatus Dadabacteria bacterium
CTATTAGGGTTCTCAAAGCCGGTGCGTCGGGTTTCGTGACAAAGGAAACCATGCCGAACGAGCTTATCTCGGCGGTGAAATAGATACATTCGGGTGGAAAGTACGTAAGCCCGTCTCTCGCAGAAAAACTCGTCTTCAATATATACGCCGAGGACGAAAAACCCGTCCATCATAAGCTATCGAACAGGGAATACCAGGTGATTTGCCTCATCGCAGCGGGGAAATCCGTAAAACAGATAGCCGAGGAACTCTACCTCAGCATCCAGACCATCAGAACGTACAGAACCCGCATTCTCGAAAAGATGGAAATGAATACGGACGCTGAGCTCATACATTATGCGATTCAGCATGGGCTGATACACCCTCCCAACATTTAATAACGCCAAACTGCCCTGGAGTTTTCCTTCAAATAATTCCGGCCGTAAATATCTGAACAAATAATTTGAATATCTTACGTGCGTCCAGCCTGATTCCACTGCAGTTTAACCGGCAAAAACTAGTTGAAATAATTACAATAAATAATCGAATAGGATGACATGCACGGAGCCGTAACACTACAGGAATATCATTGTTCCTAGGATAGAAATTCCTCATCCCATATTCTACAATCGACTTAACCACTAAAAATCATTATTGATATTTGTGTTCCGATGACCGGTGGAGAGCATGGCCATATCAGGCCGTGGGTTTTAATCGGACGCGGCTGTTGATCTGCGGCGCTCGTCTTTATGCCCGAAGCCGGTTCTTCGCCTGCTGGAGCGGGACCTTGTAATTGTAGGGAGCAACGAACCGAGGGAAGCAGCGCAAAATGGCAATGACAGCTGAGAAAATATCACGCGGTAAAAAAATAGAGAGTGAAAAGAGGATTACGGCCCTCGCCCAGGACCTCGACCGCAGGAATACCGACCTTAACATCCTCTACACGGTCACCAAGGCCGTGCACCAGTCTCTCGATCTGAAGGAAGTCTACAGGATTGCGCTCGATACCATCATTTCCCTCGATAATGTCGACATGGTGTTCGCTTATCTGGTAGACGAGGATAGAAAGTTCGCTATTCTCGAAACCCACAGAAACGTGCCCGAGAGCTACACGACGAACGTCAACAAGATACCAAAGGGCATAGGACTGACGTGGAAGATCATTGAAACCGGAAAACCACTTAACATTGAAGACATACAGACGGATAAAGTAGCTGGTCCTGGGGGGAAAAAGCTCGGGCACCACGGAATACTGGGTATCCCCCTTACGGCCGGGAAAACCGTAATAGGCGTTATATATTTTGCGAGCTACAAGAACAGGAGGTTCGACGACAGCGAGGTAAACCTCTTCTCGTCTATATCCGATCATATATCCCTTGCCATATCGAAAGCCAAGCTCTACGAAGAGCTTCGTAAGAAAAACAAACGCGAGAAGATGCTGAGCTCCATAACCCGGAGCGTTCACCAGTCGATAGATTTAAAGCACGTCCTTCAGAACGCCTCCGAATCCATAATGCACAGCATTGATAATGCCAACAATGTTGCTATCTACATGGCTCACGGCATCGAAGCCGCGTTCAGCGCATATGCCGGGAATAACGACATGTACGCAAAGTTCTACGATGTTTTCGTCCCCGAGATGAACGGGGCGACATGGAAAATACTCAACGAAGGCAAGCCTGTAGTCTACAACGACATTACACCCGATAGCGTCGAGAGGATCGATTTTCTCGAGCCCGGTGCATATGTCGGTTCGTATCTCGGCATCCCGGTTCGGTACAAAAAACGCATAATCGGCTCAATAAATATCATATCGTTCGAGAAAAACACATTCGATGGAAAAGAGCTCGGATTTTTCAATGTAGTAGTGAAGCAGATCGAATCGGCCATAGACAATGCGGGCATGGCGGAGGCTCTTAGAGAGAGCGAAAAGAAGTACAGGGAACTTTACGAGAACGTACCGGCCGGCATATACAGGAAGTCCGAGGACGGAAGGATACTGATGGCCAACCCCACCCTCCTCCAGATGCTGGGCTACGATTCGTTCGAAGAGCTTGCATCGAAGAATATCAAAAGAAGCGAGTTTGTGATGGGGCGGGAAGGCGACACTCACGACATGCTGAAAAAAGGCTCGCAACTAAGGGAGCTGGAGTCGTCGTGGTACAAAAAAGACGGCTCAATCGTAAATGTCATAGAAAGTGTGAGGGCGATTTCCGACAAGAACGGCAATTTCCTTTATTACGAAGGAACTGTTACGGACATTACCGAGAGAAAGAAGGCGGAAATGAAGCTCGAAGAATCACGCGAACATCTCCGGAAGCTGACGGCGCACCTCCAGCATTACAGGGAAGAGGAGAGGGCCATAGTCGCGAGGGAAATACACGACGAGTTCGCCCAGCTGCTGACGGGTATCGCAATAGACATTTCGTGGCTCAAAAGGAGGATACCCGCGATTGTCGATCAGCCCGGTGCTGAGACTGTGCTCGATAAAATCGAGAAGCTATCGGTCCTTATAGACAACGCCTTCCAGTCGGTCAAGAAGATATGTGCCAAGCTAAGGCCGAAGATACTCGACGACCTCGGCATCGAAGCCGCGATAAAATGGCAAATAGATGCTGTCAGTGCGCAAACCGATATAAATTTCGAGTTCAAATCTTTTATAGGCGAATTCATGCCCGATCCGAAAATATCCATCGCCATATTCCGCATATTTCAGGAGGCGCTGACCAATATACTGCGTCATGCGGAGGCGAAGAAGGTCGTCGTCTCTCTCGAGAAGGACGGAGAGTTTATCGTTCTTGGAGTGGAAGACGACGGCAAGGGAATAGCGGAAAGCTCGATGTTCGGTGTGGAAGCGATGGGGCTGTTGGGAATTAGAGAAAGGGTTTACGAGCTTAACGGCGACCTCAGGATAAAAGGTGCGCCCGGGATAGGGACGAGTATAAAAGTCCAAATACCTTGTGAGGTTAAAACGCAATGCTGAAAGTCCTTATCGCTGATGATCATCCTGTTGTAAGGCAGGGTGTGAAACAAATACTTTCCGACGGATTCAGGCTACATCAGTTCGGAGAGGCGGAAAACGCCAAAGAGGTGTTCGAGAGCATATCGAGAAAGAGGTGGGACCTCCTTATTCTGGACGTGAACCTCCCTGACGTAAACGGGCTTGAGATTTTGAGGCAGATAAAAAAAGTCCAGCCCGAGCTCCCCGTCCTCGTCTTTACGATAATAGACGAGGATCAGATAGCTGTAAGGGTTCTCAAGGCCGGCGCCTCGGGGTTCATATCCAAGGGGTCGCTGCCGGACGAGCTCGTCACGGCGGTCAGGAAGATACATACGGGGGGTAGATACGTAAGCCCGCATCTGGCCGAAAAGCTCGTATTTAATATATACACGGGGGACGAAAAGCCTGTCCACCACAAGCTTTCTAACCGGGAGTATCAGGTAATTTGCCTCATAGCGTCGGGTAAATCCGTAAAGCAGATAGCCGAGGAGCTCTACCTCAGCGTACAGACCATAAGAACGTACAGGACCAGGATCCTGGAGAAAATGAATATGAAAACCGATGCCGAGCTCATCCATTATGCAATACACAACCACCTTATTTATACGCCTTCAGTATGATGTATATGCATATAGTTCGCAGCGACATAATTCTTGTGCAGGATTTCTGTCCGGACAACCACTTGCGCCGCTACAAGGGTGTAATGCTGCGGATTACACGGGGATGGCAATTGTTATTACGTGAATATCATTGTTATGTCGATAGAAATGGATTACCGGATATTTTAGAATCGACATACGTTGTAGCGAAATTTATCGACGATTCGGGAAAAAATTCGGCAAAAGAGACCACTTGGGAAACCGGAAAATGACCCGAACGGAGAAAATCATACATAACCAAAAGGAGGAGGTAACGAGAATATGCGTAACTGGGTTAAGAGTTTACTCTTAGTTATGGTATTAGCTTTAACCCTTCCGTTAACCTACGGCGGCTGCGGCGGCGGTGGTGGTAACGGAGGCGGCGGAGGCGGCGGTGACGACATAGTCATAGACGCCAACGACATAGGCGGCCACGTAACAAGGAATGGCGTCCCAGAGGCTGGTGTCTGGGTCATAGCGGTAAGCAACGGCGGTGTGTCGACAAACGACGGTGCTCCCGGCCAGTTCCATAAAATCGTCGTCACGGACAGCGAGGGGAGATATGTTGTTCCTGATCTGCCGGACGCGACGTACGATGTATGGGTAAGGGGTTACGGCCTTATCGATTCCGAACCTGTACAGGTTCAACCGGGCGAGCTAGTTGATCTCGAAGCAGTAGAAGCTCCGTCCCCGCAGGAAGCGGCGGCCATATACCCGGCTAACTACTGGGCTTCGCTTATCGAGCTTCCTGCAGAGAGCGAATTCCCCGGCACGGGTCCGGAAGGAAACGGCTGGGGCACAGGCCTGGTTAGCCAGGACGCCTTCATTTCGCAGACAAAGCTCGGCTGTCAGCTCTGCCATCAGCTCGGAAC
>JBFWTW010000234.1:0-4468 GCA_050247635.1 Candidatus Dadabacteria bacterium
TTCGCGCCTTTCGGCTCGACTATAGAGATACTGAACCCGCCGGGGGACATAGTGGTAGGTGCAGGGCTCGAGCAGATGCTCATACAAGCAATAGTGCTCGGCCCGGACGAAGAGCCGCTCAACGACGTGAGGGTCATATGGGACCTCTCGTTCGCAAGCCAGAATTCATTCGTTATAGACACCAACGGCGACGGAATTCCCGACGCCAGGGCGCTTCAGCTCGTCAACAACGGGGCATGCTCGCCCCAGCAATGCGCGTCTACGCCCATAACCGAATGGTTCAGCATGGGGGCGCTCGTCGATTCGCCTTTCGACGTGCTCACTGACAACCGGGGCATAGCCTTCGTCCTGCTTCTCATCGGAGACGCCATAGTAGACCCCGCGACGCTTCAGGCGTCCACCGACAGCGGCGCTATAGATATCGTCACCTTCTCGGTGAACGCGGATCTCGCCCCGTAACGGTTATTCCGGCAAGGAGGATGTATACAGATGATGCTTAAAAGGATGTTTAAACACAAAGCAGTAAAAGTGATCGCCATATTGACGTTTCTCGGATTCATGGTGCTGTCTCAGCATGCCTGTGTGGACAGCCTCGACAGCAACGACGGATCAGAGAACCCGGTGAACACTTTCCTTCTGAATATGACAGCGAACCCGAACACGCTGTTCGGAAACGCCTCGGAGGAATCCTTCATACAGGTGGATACCCTCCTCGTTCCGGACGGCTCGCAAGTAGACTACGAGATAACCTTTTCCAGCAGCGGCCTTCCGCCCGCGCTCAGGGGCTGCCTCTTCGACAGCAGCGGCACGGTTATAAACAACGAGGCCTTCGTGAGTTACCTCTCCGGGGTCCTCGTGGGCATAAACGAAACGGCCTCTATAAATATCTCCGCCACGGTCACGCTGGCTGACGGCAGGCATGAAAGCGATTTTCTTTCGATGAACCTAGACGGTGTCGGCCTCGTCCCCGCGACGCCCGGTCCCGATACCGATCCTGTTATCGTGCCGCATCCTTCGACAACCCCAACGCCGACGAACATCGCGGTGCCGCTCACGTTCCAGTCCGTGGGTTTAGAGCCGGGAACGCTTGTCGAGATATCTCTAAGCAATCCCGAGATAGGCTCTCTTAACGGCGGCGGCGATCCCGAGATCGGCGATGCGATCTACGTCGCCCCGATACTCGGTAGCGTAAACGCGGGGCAGTTCTTCGTCCAGTACAACGCCTTCGTCGGACAGGCCGGCACTCAGGTCATACTGGCCAGAACCCAGATCCAGATTCCGCCGGAATTCCTGGCCCTCTGCCCTCTAATATCCGAGGAAGACGGGCTCATCGAAGTAGTGGTAATAATAACCCAGGAGGTCGCGCCTGCGCCGACAGAGGAACCCGAGCCGACCGGCCCCGTGCCTACTAGTACTGCCACAATGTAACAAAACAATCTCGACCTGTCCCCACGACGCGGGGCAGGCCCTCTCCGGAGCCGGACGCAGGAAGCCCGCGCCCGACTCCGGAGCAGTTTTATCAGTTTTTCTCCCCACTCATCTCATATAATAGAGCTTTTTACGCAAATTAACGTTTGACTTAATCCCGCGCTCTTTTTACTATGTATAAATACAGGTGTGCCCGCCTGGGTTCGCGGGCGTGCTATATATTTCGGGGAGGTAACAATGTCCGTCCGGGAATCCGATCTCGATAAGAAAAAAATGGCGAAGGCGCGCTGGGAACGTGATTACGCCCGCATGCATAAGCGCGACGCCGATTTCACCACCATATCCGGCATGGACATGCCGCCGCTCGCCGACTCCGGCGATCTCACTGGTTTCGACCCCGAATCCGAAATAGGCTACCCCGGTCAGTTTCCCTACACACGCGGCATACACAGCACTATGTACAGGAGCCGCCTCTGGACTATGCGCCAGTTCGCCGGCTTCGGCACCCCCGAAGACACTAACAGAAGATTCAAATACCTTCTCAGCCACGGGCAGACCGGCCTCAGCACGGCCTTCGACATGCCCACGCTCATGGGCTACGACTGCGACAGCTCCATGGCCCGCGGCGAGGTCGGGAGGGAAGGGGTCTCGGTATCGTCCCTCGAGGACATGGAGATACTGTTCGACGGAATAGACCTCGACCAGGTCACGACCTCCATGACGGTCAACTGCAGCGCGAGCATCGTTTTCGCCATGTACCTCGTCATGGCCGAAAAAAAGGGCGTCTCATGGGACAAGCTTCGCGGCACGCTCCAAAACGATATGCTCAAGGAATTCATCGCCCAGCGCGAATGGATATCCCCGCCGAGCCCGTCGGTCAAAATAGTGATCGACGTCATAGAATTCTGCGCCATGCATGTAAAGGGCTGGCACCCTGTCTCGATCTCCGGCTACCACATACGTGAGGCCGGCTCCACGGCCGTTCAGGAGCTCGCGTTCACCCTGGCCGACGGCATAGGCTATGTCGAGGAGAGCATAAAGCGGGGCCTCGACGTAGACGATTTCGCCCCGCGCCTCTCCTTTTTCTTTAACGTCCACAACGACTTCCTGGAAGAGGTCGCCAAGTTCAGGGCCGCCCGCCGCATGTGGGCCAAGATCATGCGCGACAGGTTCGGGGCGAAAGACCCGAAATCCCTTACGCTCAAAACCCACGCCCAGACGGCCGGCGCGAGCCTCACGGCCCAGCAGCCGATAAACAACGTCGCCCGCGTGACTATACAGGCCCTTGCGGCCGTCCTCGGGGGCACACAGTCCCTCCACACCAACTCCATGGACGAGACGCTCGCCCTGCCGACGGAAGAATCGGTCACGGTCGCGCTCAGGACACAGCAAATAATCGCAGAGGAAAGCGGCGTCGTTAACACTATAGACCCCTTCGGCGGGAGCTACCTCATGGAGTCCCTAACCAGCCGGGTCGAAAAAGAAGCCTTCGACTACATAGACAAAATAGACCGCATGGGCGGCATAATCGCGGCGATTGAAGAGGGCTATCCACAAAAGGAAATAGCCGACGCCGCCTACAAATACCAGCGCGAGCTCGACACGGGTATCAAAACCATAGTCGGCGTTAACAGGTACGTCCACGAGGACGAAGAGGTTCCGATTCCGCTCCTCAAAATAGAAGACGAGGTCGAAGAAGGCCAGAGGCAAAAACTCCTTGACCTCAAGCGCCGCCGCGACAACAAGGCCGTCAAGGCGCGCCTCGAAGACATTCTCCTTGCGGCGCGGAGAGGCGACAACCTGATGCCGTTTATCATAGACGCCGTCCGCGACTACGCGACACTCGGCGAGATAAGCGACATATTCCGCGAGGCCTACGGAGTCTACCGCGACCCGGGGTATTTCTAATTTCGCGGGCAAAGCCTTTTAAACTCTCCATAAATCGCGTAATCTCATAGCTTTATAAAGGGTCTTCAGATATGGGTCAGGAAAACAGGTTAAGAATTCTCATAGGCAAGGCCGGCCTCGACGGGCACGACAGGGGTGTGAAGATAGTCGCAAGGGCCCTTCGCGACGCCGGGTTCGAGGTCATCTACACAGGCCTCCACAACACCCCCGAGGCCATAGTCGAAACGGCGCTCCAGGAAGACGTTGACGCCGTCGGCCTAAGCATCCTGTCCGGCGCCCACAACTACCTCTTCCCCGAGATAATCCGCCTCCTCGAAGAAAAGGGCCTCGGCGACATTACAGTCTTCGGCGGGGGTATAATTCCCAAGGAAGACATCGAAGGACTCAAGCAAAAGGGAGTAAAAGCAGTATTCGAGCCCGGAACGTCCACGGACGAGATCATCGATTGGGTGAAAGAGAACGTTTCCCCAAGGGCTCTATAACCTGAAGTAATGAAGTGCGTAAGCTGCGGTAACAGGAAAGGTAAGCGGCATTGCCCCGCGCTCGGCGGCTCCATATGCCCCGTCTGCTGCGGAGAGAAAAGGGGAGTTGAGATCAACTGCCCGCTCGACTGTGTTTACTACGTCGAGGGCCAAAAGCAGCACCAGCTCAAGGTAATGCACCAGAGGGTTAAAAAAGAGGGCGGCAGAAGCTACGTCCGCCGCGCGGAGCTCTATAACCGTAACCCCGACATCTTCGCCCGCCTGGAAAAGCTCTTCGCCGATTCCTACAGGGCCAACAAAAAGCTCACGAACAAAGACGTCGCCTCCGGCCTCGAGCTCGCCAAAAATACGCTCGACACCGAAAAGAAAGGTCTCATTTATCAGCACCAGAGCGAAAACTCCTACGCCAACGAGCTTTCCACGAATATCCTTATCGCAATAACCGACTACAAGGACAACCCCGAGATCACGGGGGACAGGGTAGACCTCGACTTCGCCATAAAGGTCGTGGACGAGTTTTTAATGGAAGCGCGGTTCTATGTCGAGAACGATCCGCACCCCCAGAGCTACCTCATACACATAGTACGCTATCACCCCGGGGAAACGCCCGAACAAAAACCGGCGGGCGGGATTATAATCACGCCCTGATT
>JBFWTW010000235.1:0-4423 GCA_050247635.1 Candidatus Dadabacteria bacterium
TTTCAGCGGCGACCTCGAAGTTGGCCTTTTCGGTCTCGAGCTCGACCAGCGCTTCGCCGATCTTGACCGGGTCTCCCTCGGATTAGAACCACCTTATTATGGTGGCTTCGACCACCGATTCCCCCAACTCCGGAACTTTAATCTCTATAGCCATGTTGTTTTCTCCAGTTTTCTATACGTTTCTTACCCAGGTGATGCCAAGCTCGTCCAGATTGGGCAGTGGCTTTCCTATCGAGAAAGCCTGCTTTATCAGGGCTTCCTGGTTCACCTTGTGCATCGAAGCCAGCCCTTCGGACGGGCTCGAGTTCCTTCTCCTGCCAATGTAGTGAAGCAGGGTACGGCCCTTTATGAACTTCCTCAGGAAGGGATATATGAACATCCATGCGCCCATATTCTCGGGCTCTTCCTGGAGCCATACGACTTCCTTCAGCTTGGGATATCTTTCGAGCACCTGGGTGAGCCTTTTAGTCGGAATAGGATAAAGCTGTTCTACCCGCGCTATAGCTATGTCTTTTGAATTTTGCTTTCTCTGCTCGCTTGAAATCAGGTCAACGTATACCTTGCCGCTGCAGAGTATGAGCCTCTTTACGCCCTTGGCCTGCGCGTCGCTCATTTCGTCGTCGATTACCGGCTGCCACGAGCCTTCGGCGAGATCCCTCGGGGTGGAGAATATCATCTGGTTCCTGAGGAGACTCTTCGGCGTGAGCACTACTAGAGGAAGGGGGTCTTCGATGAGCACCCCTGCCTGTCTTCTCAAAAGATGGAAATACTGCGCCGACGTCGTGCAGTTCGCTATGCGCATATTGCCCTCGGCCGCCGAGTTCAGGAACCTGCTGAGACGCCCGGAGGAGTGGTCGGGGCCCTGTCCTTCGTAACCGTGCGGCAAAAGGAGGACTAGCGACGGGGTCTGCCCCCATTTGGCGCGCGCCGAAACGAAGTACTCGTCTATTATTGTCTGCGCGCCGTTGATGAAGTCGCCGTACTGGGCTTCCCATATTATGAGCCTTGCCGGCTCCTGGATGTTGTAGCCGTATTCAAAACCTATACATGCGTTTTCGGTAAGAGGGCTGTTATATATTTCGAATGCCGCTTTGGCTTGCGGAAAACTTTGAAGCGGTGTGTAGGACGTGCCCTTTTCGAAATCGTAAAGGACCGCGTGCCTGTGGCTGAACGTCCCGCGCTCGCTGTCCTGGCCGGTGAAGCGTATAGAAGTGCCGTCCGCGAGTATCGTCGCGAGGGCAAGGTCTTCGGCCGCCGCCCAGTCGATGGTCTTTTCGTCTATGTTCTCGAAGGCTGCTTCCCTTCTTTCCCGGGCTTTTCTAAGCTTCGAGTTAATAGTGAAATCCTCTGGGAGGCTCATTAGAGCCGAATTAATGCTACCTAGCTCTTCCACCGAAACGGCCGTTTTTATCTTCTGGGCCGCGCCTACCGGGGGCTTCTCGGCGAGCATCTCTTCGGGTATGTCTTCGGGCGTGAGGGACTCGAAATCGCTGTGAAGCGCTTCATTGTGCCTGCTTACGATCTCTTCGGCCTCTTCCGCGGTTAAGATTTTCCTTTCTACAAGCTTGGACGCCCAGACCTCCCTGACCGTCGGATGGTTGTCGATTATCTTGTACATCTGGGGCTGCGTGAATGCCGGCTCGTCAGCCTCGTTGTGCCCGTGACGCCTGTATCCGACGAGGTCTATGAGGAAGTCCTTGTGGAAACGGGCCTTGTAGGCGAAAGCGAGCCGCGCGCATTCTATGCACGCCTCGGGGTCGTCGGCGTTTACGTGCACTACCGGAATATCGAAACCCTTTGCAAGGTCGCTCGCGTATATCGTGCTCCTGCTGTTCTCGGGAAGCGCGGTATAACCGAGCTGGTTGTTCGTTATCACGTGTATGGTGCCGCCGGTATGGTATCCCTCGAGACCGCAGAGGTTAAGCGTCTCCGATACGATGCCCTGGCCGGGGAACGCTGCGTCGCCGTGCACGAGTATCGGGAGCGAGGCGTTCGGGTCAAACTCGGGCTTTCCGGGTTTGTTTACGGATGTACCCGCCGCCCTCGCCATGCCCTCGACCACCGGGTTTACAGATTCGAGGTGGCTCGGGTTCGGCGACAGTATTATCTGCATGTCTATGGCCCTGCCGTTTTTCACAGCGTGCCGCGCGCCCTCGTGGTATTTGACGTCTCCCGTCCATCCCATGAAGTCGCGGAAGTCCCTCTGGAGTATCGGGTCCCTGAATTTTATAAGGGTTCCTCTATAGCTCTTGTTGAGCACGTGGTGCATAACGTTGAGCCTGCCCCTGTGGGCCATGCCCAGGAGGATGTTGTGAATGCCCGATTCGGCTGAAAGACCGACTATTTCGTTCAGTATTGGTACGAGCATGTCCACGCCTTCGATCGAGAAGCGGAACTTGCCTGGAAATATACGGTGGAGGAAACGCTCGAGAACCTCGACTTGCGTCAGGCTTTCGAGGAGCTGTTTTTCGTTAATAGGATCCTTCGGGGGCCTTAACGAGCCGGACTCGGCAACTTCCCTCAGCCACCTTCTCTCTTCGAGTGAATTAATGTGGTAATAATCGAATCCTATCGTAGAGGAATATACAGAGCGAAGGCCCTGTATCGCCTCGAGCGCGTTTGCGGCCCGGTCTGCTATGGGGCTGTCGACGATGCTCGCCGGCAGGCTGCGGAGGTCATCCTCCGTTACACCGTGGGTAGCCGGATCGAGGGCCGGGTCGCCCGTAGGGGTGCTCCCTAGCGGGTCGATTTTAGCCGCGAGATGGCCGAAAACCCTTATCGCCTGGGCAAGGTTGACCGCACCGACAATCTTCTGAATGTCGTGGCCAGCGGCAGCGGCCTGACGGCCGTCGCCTACCTCGGGACGCATTTTGTCAAAAATTGTTCTCGTGGTTGAATCGACTGAATCCGGATCCTTCAGATAACGCTCGTAGAGGTCAAGTACGTAACCCGAGTTGGGTCCGTGAAAAATGTGCGAAATATCCATATATTTCCCTATTCAATCAATAGTGTTTATTTCTAAACGGATTGGCTTAAATGCCTGAAATTTCGGATAGTATATTAGCATATTAATGTAAATGCTGCAATCCAGCCGTGCCTAAAATTATAGCAATTTTAAGCTTTTGTGTTGCATTCGGACGTCACGGCACAGAGCTTTGTAACGTCCCCTGCCGATTTGGATAGGGGAAATAGAAAGTTCCGCTCTTTTGCCTCTTGTCCAAGCGCCCGATATAAGGCCCCGGGCGTAGCCATCTCCGCCGATAATCTTTAAGTATATACTGCTCTCCGGCAAGTAGAAGACGAAGAATGCCGGTTTTGAAAAATAACACTCATACGGCGCTGTCGGCGGTATTATGAGTGTAGAGCTGGAAGGCATGAATTTGAGTTTGGAATAGGATTCGGCGGCGGTTATTCTATAGTTTCCGTAATGGAGCGTGTGCCCTTTGAATACGGCGGGGGCCCGGAATTTCGACCCATATGGTTTACGTCCACAATCTAACCAAGAGGTATGGCAACCTGACCGCTGTGGAGAATCTTTCCTTTCAGCTCGAAAGGGGGGACGTGCTGGGTTTTCTCGGCCCGAACGGCGCGGGCAAGACGACGACCATGCGCATCATTACGGGATACATGCCGCCGACGAAGGGGACGGTCCATATAGAAGGCATCGACATCTTCGACGAGCCGCTCCAGGCAAAGCGCGTGATCGGATACCTGCCCGAGAATCCCCCGCTATATAACGATATGACGGTAATGGAATATCTTTCATTCGTCGCCGATATAAAGAAGGTCGGCAGGAAGGAAAAGAAGAGCCGGATTATTTATGTAATGGAAAGGTGCGGGCTTTCGGATGTCAGGCGGAGAATAATCGGCCACCTTTCGAAGGGATACAGGCAGCGCGTCGGCATAGCACAGGCTTTGGTGAATAATCCCTCGGTTCTTATACTGGACGAGCCCACTATCGGACTCGACCCGAGGCAGATAATAGAGATAAGGGATCTCATCAAGAGCCTTTCCGGCGACAGGACCGTTATATTAAGCACCCACATTCTGCCCGAAGTGACCATGATATGCAGCAAGGTGATTATCATCAATCACGGGAAAATAGTTTTGGAAGAATCCCTCCAGAAGCTCTCCGAGGATATGAGGAACGCCGAGAGCATACTACTCAGGACCAGGCAGAACGGGGAGGGAGTGGCGGAGAAGATTTACGCACTCGGGAACGTGTCGAGCGTAAAGCCGGGAGCGGCCGGGGAGTATATAATCGTCCCGAGAAAAGGGGCCGAGGTAAGGGAAGAGATATCGAGGCTCGCGGTCGAGAACGACTGGGGGCTTTTGGAGCTTCGGCCCGTCGTCAACACGCTGGAAGAGGTGTTTCTAAAAGTCATATCGTCTGAAGGGAATTAAATGAGTGCATTTTACCCCG
>JBFWTW010000236.1:0-4418 GCA_050247635.1 Candidatus Dadabacteria bacterium
CAGGTACTTACAACGCATTCTTAAATGACACGCTATATCAATACAGTCGTACCCCATGACAATTCTGTCATGCCTACTGTAGTTTCCCGTTGCCATTTGTCTCACCTTGCCGCCTTTTGAAATGGCTGGATAAGTTGGACTCGCCGTAATTCAATTCCCATTCCTGGTAAGGATCGCCATTCGCTTTGTTGAAACGCGCTATCTCGGATAGATAGTTGGCCTCGCGCCACTCTTGCCGGCGGTTCCAAAAGTCCTCAAGGGAAATCTTCCACCTGGGCTTAAAGTCTTCTAAAACCTTTTCACCCTTTCCCAGGCTGCGGACTTCGGCAAGGCTTAACTCGCAAAGCGGCCAAACATGCCGCTGATAGAAGGCCGGATTAATGACTTGGTGCGCCCTGATAATCTCATTGACCTCACTTATCAGATTCTCTCGCTCATTGACGCCCGAGTTTTTCTCAATGCTTTTTAGCCGGTTCGCAATTCCTTTTAGGTTGCTCATATCATGTCCTCGCGTTCTTTAGATTCGTTGTCGGCGGATTGCGGATACGTGCCGAGGGCCGGCCTCTTGCCGGCTCGCTCAAGCCGTTCAAGGCGTGTCTCAATCTCTTCAGAGATAAATACGCTCTCCAGGCAGGATTGCAGCGCCTTGCAGCCGTAGATTAAATCCTTATACTTATCAGAACCGATCTGGCCATTGTTGCGCTGGTTTATCAGCTTCGATAAAAACTTTCTAAGGTCACCAAAGGACGTCAGATTTATGTAGCCCGGTCTACCCATTTTTTAATCCTCTGAATCTTTAATAACGCAAACAGTTTGCGCTTAAATCATAAGTACAAAAACGAGCCGACGCGGGCTGAAAAAGAGGGTTAAGAATGAGTGCACCCGCGCCGGGCTCGCCTGGCGTAACAACTTCAATCATTTCCACCTACCGGGTGCTTCGACTTCTCAAAGCCCAGCTTTATCGCCTGAATCTGAGCGTCGATTGCCTGGTCGCGTTCCGTCTCGACCGGCCTGTTCTCTAGCAAGTCGAGAGCCTTACCGCCCTTACGCGCGAATTCGATCGCCTGACCGAATAACGCCTCGTGAAGGTCGAGCCGCTCAAGCTCAAGCTTTGCAATCTTCTGAGCGGGCGTCATGTTCTGCTCTTTTAAGGCGTCGACATAAGCTTGAGCCCGCGATACGCCGTCCTGGTCGCCTCTGAACCGGGCTACCTCGCCGAGGTTTGAGAGGGCATTCTGATCGCCTGAGTCGAAAGCTCGCTGCATAGCCGAGGCTAACTGTTTTGGATCCATTAGGGCCGCTACATTCCGGTCACTCATATCCCGAATTGCCTTTACGATCGTCTCGCCGATCTCGGCGTTTAGCAGTCCGATCTGCCTGTTATCGAGCGAGTCATACATTCCCAAGGCCCTCAGCTTGTCAACTTCACTGCGCTTCGGCTTCTGGCCGTCGAGGGTGCTTTGATAGTCCGCGCGAAGCCGGGCGATCCCGTCCTGGTACTTCTGTTTGGCCTCGGCCAGTTCCTTGTCCGTTTCGCTCCTTGCCGCTTCGCTCTCTTGAGCCTTCCCTTGCGGGCTCAGGGTTACGTCCTCGGCAATTTCCTTAAGCCGCGCTTGCCGCGTGCGTCCAATGCCCGCAACGTTGGCGATGCTAATCCCAGTCAATGCGCTTGAGTTTTTCTGGCTCATACTTCCACCTCCTCGCCTTCTTCTGTATCCTCGGCCCCGCCGTCAAACTCGCCGGCGTTTATCGACTCGATCAGAGTGTCGAGCCCCTTCTTCACGTTAGCGCTAAGCGCCGCCCTAAGCCGCTTTAACTGATCGCTGTCTATCGCGCCCGACTTCAAAAGCCCGTCATAGTGAACCAGCCGAGCTGTGTAGTTGCTGGTTAACCTCTTGGCGTCTAAAAAAATTGTCATTTGTTCACCTCTCTTACTAGTTTTTTTACTCTGCATTTACAGCCTCGATACGGTTCTTCCTTTTCAGCTCTTCCAAGTCCTCGGGATCGATAAATACACGCGTCCCGACTCTGGTGTGTGGCAACATCCTATTGGCGAGCCAGTAATAAAGAGTGCGCTTCGGAAAACCAAACTTTGCCGAAGCCTCTTTGACGGATAAGGATCGACTCATATCAAGCTCCTTCAGAAACAAAAAAGCCGCCAAACCCCCGAAGGGGCAGGGCGGCCTGAATTTGGGCAAAAAAAAGCCGGGCAAGGAACGAATCCCTGTCCGGCTTCTAAAACTCGCTAAGTTGTGTTAAGTCTTCTGTTGTGTTGCTCGCTCAGATGCTATATATCTTCGCTTGTCTGGCTCGCTTCGCTTGATTCCGGGCGCAACTCTGCCACACCAAAATGGTATACTATTTTTCGGAAGGATGCAAGTTTTTTTTCACTACACGTCCCGATTTGTTTAGAATTCTCCTTACTGCTTTCATAACACCCAGCTTCGTCATGCCAACAATTTCGCCAATTTTACTGTATGACAATTTCTCTTGTCCTTCAAAACCAAACCTTAATTTAATTATCAATTGATCTCTATCGCTCAAGGTTGGAAATATTTTCTGAGCTTCCTTTTCAAATATCTCCGTTCGGGATTTTCCCGAATCACCACCAATCATTCTCAACTCGAAATTCTTTGCATTAGCAAAAACTCTCGGAAAACGTCTTGGATACAACGTGTGAATTTCTTTCTCGATCGCCCGATTGATCTTCATATATTTGTGGTAAAACTCAGAATCGTGATCGAATCGAATAGTTTTAAACTGCTCCAGACAAATTTCGGCCAATGTGTTAATTAGACCGGCAAATTGTTTACTTCCAAATATTCGCCCGTATATCTCATCAGAGGTCACAAGAACTTGAAGTTTTTCATACTCGCCGATTTCTTCTATGGTCCACCCATCCAAGAATAAATCAACTATCACTATATCTGGATATGTTAATTCTTTACGATAATTCTCTATGTGGCCTTGCAATATGCTTAGGTATGCGTGATGCAAATCCGAGGCGGGCTTGCCCGCTTTGAAGTTGGTGTAAAACACCAGAGCTTGCTCTATTTGCGATTCAATTATTTCTTGATACTCCGGGGGGAATCTAAAGGTGTCCAAAGAGGTGTCCACGTTCGTTGCACTCAGTGTACATATTGCACAGATTGTATATTTCCAAGGCTATCCGATCAGACTAAATTTTTCAATTCTTTCGCATATGTTGTATCATTATGGGTAGTTATGGGATTACCGTTCTTTTATCTTGAGGGGGTGGTGCCCTCCGGGCGTGCGGGTTCGACTCCCGCCTTCGGCACCATTTCTTCTTCCTTTTATTCCACAGTTCAAAATCAGGTGCCTGAGTAATCCCGGAAATAATCCTGCTTGTATGCTTTGGTATCTCAAAAGCGCAAGATATCTGCGTTCGTAAAAAGGGGATGCAAATAAAAAAGGGTGACGCGCGGTCACCCCTTTTTAGATTTTTAATGCAAGGTACTTATAATACCTTACGGTGTTATCACAATATCAGTCCTGAGTCCACCCCCGGAACTACTTACCAGAACTTGCCGTAGAGCTTCTCGGCGTTGTTCCAGAAGATGTCGTCCTTGAGCTGCTCGGAAATCTCTGCCCCTTCGATCTTCCAGTACTCGGAAGCGAAGTCGCTCCACGGTATGTCGGAGCCGAAAAGGAAGCGGTCGCCGCCGATGCCCTTTTCCTCGATCTCCTTAAGGAGCCAGGACGAGCCGAACCCGACCGCCCACGACGAGTCGGTGTAGACCTTGTAGCCTTCCTCGACGAGGTCGAAGAAGCGGGGGACGAATTTGATGTGCCCGCTGACGCCGCCGCCCATGTGGACGACGTGGATCTTTACCTTCTTACCGTATTCCTTGATGAGCGCGAGGGCGTTGTCTATGTCGGAGCCGCCGCCTGGGCTGGTGTGGATGTGGAGCGGCATGTCGTTGTCGGCCGCCGCGTCGAGGATCATCTTCCATATCTCCGCAGCCTCGGGCTCCCACTGCCCGGGGTCGAACGTCCCTCCGAGAAGGCACGTCGTCTTGAGGCCGACGAGTCCCTTTTCGCCTATGAGCTTGAGCGCCTCGGTCGTGCGTTCTTTATCTTTCGGAAGCGCCGATACCCATATGAGGCCGAGGAGCCTGTCCGTCGATTGGACGCTTTCGCCGACGAGCGGGTTGAGCGTGAACGGCTGGGCCGAATCGGGGTAGCCGTAGTTCGCCATGACGAGGGCGCGGTCGACGCCGTGGCCGTCCATGCCTTTAAGGTATGCATCAGTCGTGTCGTAGTCCGTTGTGGGTTTTACGGCCTGGGGCAGCCCGTAGTATGCGAATCCGGGCACGGGGCCTATATGCGAATGATTGTCGAAAACTTTCTTTCTCTTTACTACGCTCATGATATTGCCCTCCTTGGACGCGTTTCGT
>JBFWTW010000237.1:0-4392 GCA_050247635.1 Candidatus Dadabacteria bacterium
GTTGTCGTTTTTTTCGTAGCCATTCGTGTTCTCCTTATAAAGTTGATTTTTACTTCAAAAACACCCAAAAATGAAATAATAGACTCAATAAATGGTTGTCTCGCAGAATGTAAGGTTACGGCGGGCCGCCCATAACCCCATCCGCTTCAAAAATGACCCGTCATGCAACGACAACCCTGATTGCGATTGGATGACGGGGGTCTATCTTCTCATCTTTGTATCCTCCTGGCTAATGAAATTACTAGCATAATACATAATTGACAGATTTTTGTCAACACATACGACCTGTTAATTTATCTGTCAGCCCTGCTTGATTTCTGCATTAGGCAGTTTATATTATGAGGTGATAAAGAAGAGGGAGAGAGTGCAGTATGACAGAAGAGGACCGTGAGTCGAAGTATAAGTCTCCGACGGGCGGCGTGGCCGCGGGGAAGACAAAGAAGCGGAGCCCTAACTATCCCTGTATAGACCTCGAAAAGGCACTTGAGCTGACGAGGAAGATCTACTCCATAGACAAGCGGGCGCCAATACCTGTGAGCATACTCGTCAGCAGGTGGGGTCTGCCTAAATATAATAGTTATGTCCGCCAGCTGATTGCGGCGCTAACTTATTATGGATTGATAGATTCTACGGGCAAGGGCGAGAACCGCCGCGTGGCCGTTTCGGACAGGGGATACCGTATCCTCGAAAACGCGCCCGACAAGCGGAAGCTGCTTCGCGCGGCGGCGCTCGAGCCGAAGATATTCAACGAAATCTGGCAGCACTACAAGCAGAAGGGGCTCCCGAGCAACGATGTGCTCGAGAGGGATCTCGTCTGGCAGAACAGCTTCGCGAACACGAAGTTCACGAAGAACGGCGCCAGGACCTTTATACAGAACCTAAAATCTACCATCAATTTCGCCAAGATTTTACCGGAGAACATCACATACGGTGAGGAAAACGGCACCGAGATAATAGACGTGATGATCCATGAGCAGAACAATACCCCCGCTTCGGCCGCCCTAAGGCGGCTCGACCTTACCCTCGGGAGCGGCGAGGTGGCGACCATACAGATACCGACCTCCATTACCATGAAGGAGATAAAGTACCTTCAGGACGGCATAAATCTCATCAAGGGCGACCTTTTCCCTGAGTCGAAGGACGACGCCGGGAAGTAACCCGTACCCTGTTTTATGAAATCCAGGTTGGCTTTTTTAGCGGCGCAGCTCCGTCGTTTTGCCCGGTGGACTGACCGAATGCTGACAGGGACGGGCGGGACCTGTCGGCTAACCGGACAGAAAAATTGGCCAGATAAGGCCGGACAAGGGGTTGAGCCGATTACCTCAAGCGGGGTATGAGATTCCGGAGGAATCTGATGGAAAGGTTAACAGGTGTGCGATATGGCTCTGACGGCGATCTATCTCGCCACAATCATTGGATATGTAGATAAGGTCTATCGAGAGGCAGGTGGAGAGGCAGACGGAGTCGGCTGGTAAATCCCGGTGATTTTGACAGGGAGAAGCAGGTGGCGGGAAGGGGGTGTGGCTCCCGTGTGGCCGGGTATTTCCCGAGGAGGAAAAGGGTGAAATATGAGATTGCCGCAGTCGCGGAAGGCGCTCCCTCGCAATGACTGGAAAACTCTGATGGATTGCTGGCGGGGAAATGAATGGATTCCTGCCTCCGCAGGAATGACAAGAATAAGGTAGATTCCTCGCTCGTTCGCATTCGTTCCCCTGGAAGGGGGAGGAGATATTCGGGTGGAGGCTTGTATTATTTGTCCCGGATGTGAGGATTCCGGCATGCGCCGCCGGATGTTGCAAATATCGGGGGGCGAAATTTATGGGCGGCGGAATTCGTTGTATAATGTTCGTTATTTCAAATCCTATAGAGTTGGAGCAGGGTAAATGGCCAAGGAAACAATGACCGTCAGTGTGATGGTCGAGATTACCAAGGGGTCGAGGAACAAGTACGAGTTCGACAAGGCCAGAAGGAGGATCAAGTTCGACAGGCTGCTATATTCTTCGGTTCATTATCCGAGCGACTACGGGTTTATCGAGGACACGCTGGCCGGGGACGGCGACCCGCTGGATGCGCTGGTGCTCTTGTGGGAGCCGACGTTCCCGGGATGCATCATCGAATCGCGCCCCATCGGGATGTTCGCCATGGGCGACGAGAAGGGACCGGACGAGAAGATACTGTGCGTGCCGATAGCAGACCCGCACTGGAACCACATAGAAAAGCTGACGGAGATACCGCCGCATCTTCTGAGGGAGATAGAGCACTTTTTCGCGTCGTACAAAACGCTCGAGAAGAAGGACGTCGTCGTCGAGGGGTGGAGGAACAAGGACGCGGCTATCGACATCATCATCGAGGCGCAGGAGCGTTACAAGGACAAGGGCAAGAAGAAAAAGAAGAGCGTTAAGAGGAAGACCGACGACTGGCTCTGAGGACACGTAGTGTCGTTCTCGGCATAGCACCGTAGTTGCCAGAAACCACCTGAAGCGCGTCGTGCGGTAATGGCAACGACGCTGCTACTTCGGTTTCCTGCAGGCGTGGCACACGTAGTGTGTTTTCCGACGTAGCTCCGAAGTTGCTAAAATCACCATAAGCGCGTCATGCTGTAATGGCAACGACGCCGCTACTTCGAATGCCTGCGGCTGCGAGCCGGACACAGTCCGCCGGACCGGGTGCTTTTGCTGAATTGGTTCCTTCCATATATAGTGGTTCCCGGAGAGATAATTTTAGATGGTCCAATGTGCGGCGCCTGCGAGATTGCCGCGGTCGCGGAAGGCGCTCCCTCGCAATGACTGAAAAACTCCTGGTGGATTGCTGGCGGGGAAATGAATGGATTCCTGCCTCCGCAGGAATGACAGATAAAGATTAGATTCTGAATCAAGTTCAGAATGACGGAAGAATAGTGTAGCAGACACGGTCTGCGGACTCGCCCGCTTGGCATTTTCCGTTTCGCGCTATATATTCTCATCACCGCGCTGGCAGCCATGGAAACGAAGATCCTCGTCATCGTCTATGCTTCCTTTTTCGTTGCGGCGTTCATCAAGGGCGCGACGGGGCTCGGGTTCGTCAGCCTATGCCTGCCCGTGATATCGAGCTTCATCGACATCCGCGTCGCAATCCCGCTCGTCATCCTCCCATCGCTGTTGTCGAACGTCATGCTGATCGCGGAGACGAAGCGTTTTGGCGAGAGCATGCGCCGCTTCTGGCTGCTGTACCTGTCCGCGTTCCCCGGGCTTTACGCCGGCATATCGCTCCTCCATCACGCGGGCAACGCGCCGGCGAAGATAGTGCTCGGCGCGGTTTCGATCGCGTACGCGATCTTCCTTCTTTTCCGCATCGATTTCACGATCAGCCGCGACATAGAGCGGCGCATCACCATTCCTGTCGGGCTCACGAACGGATTCCTGAACGGCTTCACCGGGACGCAGGTGATGCCGATACTCCCGTATCTCATCGCGCTCGATCTCGACCGGAGGCTGCTCATAAGCGCGATCAATCTCGGCTTCACTTTCTCGACGCTCGTGCTGCTGATTTTCCTGAACCAGTTTAACTTCCTCTCGGCCGACATCTTGAAGTCGTCGATCGCCGGCGTCGTGCCCGTTGTTGTGGGAATCTACCTCGGCGGGAAAGTCCGCCACCGCCTGTCGGACGACAGGTTCCGGATAGCGATCCTGCTTATCCTGATGGTGATCGGGATCAACCTCATCATCACCTCCTAGGCGCATCACATGCGCAGGATTATGACGTAGCAAGGGAGAATAAGTGATAGCCTGCCGAGCGAATGGTGAATTTAAATCGCCGGAGTTTGCAATTTGAAAGGCCGGCCACGCCTGCAGGAAATCGAAGCAGCAGCGCAATGCCGATAGCACCTGCCGCGCTTCAGGCGCGCCTATGGCGCACGAACTCGCTACGTCGAATAACGACACTACATCTGCATCAAATGAAATAGAGTAGCGTTTACATAATTAAAAACGGGCATATAATTTGCAAATACAACACTGATTAGCAGTGACAACAGGAGAAGCGCGGTGATTACGGGATCACTGAGGACGAGTGTGGGAGCAGGTTTTACGCGGGGACGAATGTGAGGTAGCGGATGGTGATCATCGTCGCTTAAGACAGGGAAGTGACGAAGATTTCGAATCTAGTTTTGGCGCTGGCGCTGTGTGTGGCGCTGGTGATTTGCGCGGCGTGTGATTCAAACACAAGCGCGACGGCCGATGGATCGCCGGGTCAGGTCGAGGGCCCGCCCGGGCCCGCCGGACCGACCGGACCTCCTGGGCCCGAGGGTCCACCCGGACCGCAAGGACCACCCGGCCCACCGGGGGGGAGCGGAGGTGGCGGAGGAACAGGACCCCAGGGCCCACAGGGCGAGCAGGGCCCGCCCGGGCCGCAGGG
>JBFWTW010000238.1:0-4382 GCA_050247635.1 Candidatus Dadabacteria bacterium
GCTCCTGATCTTTCTCTCGAACATTTTCCTTTCGGTTATGTCGGTAACCGTACCCTCGTAATAAAGCACCCGCCCGCTTGCGTTCGTGATTGACCTCACACTCTCGATCACTTCTATGGCAGATCCGTCTTTTTTAATCCACGAGGATTCGAATTCTGTAATCATGGACTGCTTTTTAGATACTCTCGCGGACATTTCCGCACGGCTTTTTTCCTTGACAAAAGCGCTTCGCTTGCGGTTAAGCACAGCCATTTCCTCGAAGCTCTCGTAACCCAGCATCTGAATCAGCGTTGGATTGGCCATTATTATTCTGCCGTCATAGGATTTGCAATAAATCCCTGCGGGAACGTTTTCGTAAAGATCCCTGTACTTCTTTTCGCTCGTCTTGAGCGCCTCCGCCATCCAGGCATTGTCTATGGCCGATTCGATTTGCTTCGTGACTATCCTTAGAAATCCGAGTTCCTTGATGTCGAACTTGTTTTCTACTACAGAGGTTATGTGAATAGAGCCGATGATGCGCTTTTTATACCTGAGAGGTATGCCTATAAAGGATTTTACGGCCGATCCGGGCTCGACAAAATCGACCTGGCTCTCCTCGTTGATGTCATTGTTCACAATGGGTTTTCCGGCATTGAAGAGCTTCCAAGTCGCGCTATCGACCGCAGGGACGAACGCTTCGTAGAACTTGATCTGCGAGTTGCCGCAGCTGAGGGCTGTGAGCGCGGCTTCGTTGCCGTTGACCGTGTAGACAGCGACGCAGTCCGCCCCTTCGACGTTTCTTTTTATGGAATCCGCCGCGTTCTGTACTACATTTTTAAGGTCGATGGACCTGTGTACGCTTCTTGTGACGGCGCTTATTATCCTTTCGCGCTTGTTCTTTTTGCGAAGCTCCCCGTAGAGCTTGGCCTTCGCGATGGCAACCGATATATGTTCGGATATGGAGCAGAAAAGGTTCACTTCACTCGGATTGAATTTGTAATTCTTATAGGTCGTAAAGTATAAAGCCCCAATTACCCTCCCGCCTATTGTGAGTGGAACGCCGAGTATTCCGTGATGGCCGAGCTCTTTTCCAGCCGGTCCGATATTCTTATCCGTCTGAACATCCTCGGCGTTATAAAGCTCGCCGCTCTCCAAAATCTTCCAGGTTATACCCCTGCCTCTCGGGATCCGGGTTACCTTGCGTACATAGCTTTCCGGTACATTTCTGTAATCTTCGAGCACGGCCTCGTTCTTAACGTCGTCGATAAGATATACAAACGCCATATCGACGTTATCTAGCTCTATTATCATATCGAGCGCGATCTTGTAGAGATCCTTTAGATCGAGTGACTCGTGCACTGCCTTGGTAATTTTATAAATTATGTTGAGGTCCATGATCCTTCTGTCGAGGTCCATGGCCAGATCGCTGAGCTCGGGCTCGCTGCCGCCGGGAACCGATACAGAAACAGCCTCTTCTTTCGCACTCTTCAGGAGAAGCATCAGATGCGGGTCGCTCGATGAGTTCCTGAAAGGCCTTATCTTACATTCGACGGGCCTCCATTTACCCTCCCCGGCCTTGATTCTAAAGGCGCAGACTTCCTTTGAGAATGTCCTAAGAGAGCAGGATATCTTCGATTTCATACCAGCGACATCGTCGGAATGAACGAAAGAGAGGAACTCCCTGCCCTTGAGGTCCAGAGGGCCATACGGGAGAAGCAGTCCGGTGTTTGGGCTCACATATACGAATCTTCCCCCCGGCCCTATTTCGCAGACTACGTCTTCCGTCATGTCAAGAAGTGCATTGAGCTTGTTTTCACTGTCTATAAGGCCATCTTTATAAAAGTTGCGAGTGGTGATTTTCTGTACCGTACCGGCAAAAGCGTACGGTTTCCCTTCAGCATCTCTGAGACATACACTGTTGACTATGACAGGGGTAATTTCTCCGTCTTTGCATATTAATTCCTTCTCATAGCATACAGTGTGTTCCGTTGCCAAAAGCTCATCTACGATTCCCGTTTCTAAATCGAAGTAGGCGCTGGGGGTAATATCTCTGAAAGTCTTCTCGTGTATTATTTCTTCTCTGGTATATTTAGTTATTTTTAAAAAGGCTTCATTAACATCGATAAAGACTCCATCCAGATCGACGGAACCGATTGCGATCTCGGAAGTGCCAAAGAGCTTGTTAAATACAGCTCGCGTTAACTCACCCATGATTGAAAGACCGGGGACCCCCCCTAGTCTGCTCCCTATGAATATCAATTAGCACATGCAACTACATAAATCAAGAGATAATTACCACAGATGACTGCCTAGATGCGTTACGCACTCGTAATATTGAGTCGGTGAGAGTAGAGTTTATTGATACATGCGTAAGACGCTAGCCTAACGTCCTATCGCAATTCCGCTTGACTGTATGAACGCTGCAATCGAGACTGGACATCTTGCTTAAAATGGTCGGGGTGAGAGGGCTCGAACCTCCGACTTCGGCGTCCCAAGCGCCGCGCGCTACCAGACTGCGCTACACCCCGACCGGGATGGAGAAGTATACCTATCGGAAGAAAAACAACAAGGCCAGAGGCCACTTCCGGCGGTTTTCTGTTTCCCAACTCGAGTAGTGGTTACGGATAAAACCAATCTGCCGGAAAACGTGAGATTATTTCATACCCTTCATGTGCTGTATGTAGCCTTCCCTACCGGAGCCTACCTTGTAGGTCGAATATCCTATAGGGTTCTTCTCGTAGTATTTCTGGTGATAATCCTCTGCGGGGTAGAATGCCATCGCAGGCCTTATGGTCGTAACTATGGTGGCTTTGTATCTTCCCGACCCCTCCAGCTTCCTTATTGATTCCTCCGCGGTCTTTTTCTGCTCTTCGTCATGGTAGAAAATAGCCGTTTTGTAGTGCCTGCCCCTGTCCACGAACTGCCCGCCGTCGTCGGTCGGGTCTATATTAAGCCAAAAGACGTCGAGAAGCTGCTCGTACGAGACTTTGTCCGGGTCGTATACCACCTCTATGGATTCGAGGTGATCCGTCCTGCCGTAACAGACGTCGTGATAGCTCGGGTTTTTCTCCTTCCCGCCCGTGTAGCCGACAGTAGTAGAGACAACGCCCTTAAGGTTATCGAAGGGGGGCTGCATACACCAGAAACAGCCGCCCGAAAAAGTAGCCATTTTGTAGTTTCCGCTCTTCTCTTCCATACCAGCCCCCAATCAAAACGATTTATTTATTTAAAGTATAGTGGCCGTGACAAAAGAGACAATACGAGCCACGTTAAATTTATATATAGATTTACATGAGCAGGATTCGGCGAATAGGCGCCTTTGGGTTAAAGACCGGGGACTGTCCGGGGCTTTCCCGAGCCGGCCCTGTCTTCGTAGACAGGACGCTGGGGCTTATTCGGGGGGTTATTTTCCAGGAGCTCAAGGGCAACGCCTATGGCCTTTTCGAGCTGCGGGTCGGGGGAATCCTTTATATTTTCGGGCAGGTCCTCGACAGGGTAGTCGGGCTCGACGCCGTAGCCTTCGATTTCCCATTTTCCGTTCGAGTTCCAAAATGCGTAGCTCGGAGCCGTAACGAACCCGCCGTCTATGAGCCCGGGGTTCCCTCCTATGCCTATGAGGCCGCCGAGTGTACGTGTCCCGACAAGCGGGCCGAGGCCGGTCTTCCTGAAGTAGTAGGGAAACGCGTCGCCGCCGGAGCCCGCCCAGCCGTTTATTATCATCACCTTCGGCCCGGCGTTGGAAAGGCCGGGGGTCTTCCAGTCCTTAAAATCCCGCGTTGCCCAGTAATTCAGCACAGGCCTGTTAAGCAGCTCAATGAAGCGGTCGGGGACCTGCCCGCCGCCGTTGAATCTTTCGTCGATTATGAGGGCTTCCTTCCCGGCCTGGGGCACGAACTGCCTTACGAGCTCGTTCTGCCCCTGCCATCCCGTGTCCGGAACGTATACATACCCCACCCTGCCCTTCGTCTCCCTATCGACCGTGTCGAGGTTCGATTCGATCCATTCGAGATACCGGAGCCTCCGGTCGTCGGAGGTCGAGATGAGTTTAACGTTTACGTCGCGGGCGTCCTTACCGTTCGGGTTCTTTGCGATTGTAAGCGTTACAATGTCGCCGGTGGGCGTGGTAAACGCCTCCCACGGGTCTTTGGTTACATCCGGCGCAACGCCGTTTACGGCGATCAGGTAATCCCCCTCCTCTACGCCGAGGCCCGGCTGCCCCAGCGGAGAATACGCGTCCGGATTCAGCTTGCCGCCTGTATATATCTTTTTAATCTTAAACGCCTTGCCGCCGGAATCGAGCTCGAATTCCGCGCCCGGAAGACCGAAAGGCAGCTCCTCGGCTTCGTCTATATCGCCGCCGCCGACGTAGGTGTGCGAAGAGTTGAGCTCGCCGACCATCTCGC
>JBFWTW010000239.1:0-4370 GCA_050247635.1 Candidatus Dadabacteria bacterium
TGAATGAAGAACAATTAATCGAATACAAAGTTGGAAAATTGCTTTCCGGCAAGGCAAGCACCGGAAGACAGAGGTTTCAGTATTTTGAAATCAAAAAAGAAGACGATGGGTACATCATTAAAGTGCAATTCAATGCGGACGAGTACTCAACTCCCGATAGCATGAGGAAAGCCGTAGAGATAAAGATGTCCGAGATATACATGATATTTTATGATGACGGATCCGATGTCAAACAAGCAAGAGTAACTGCGTTTTTTCCTTACGTAGACAAATACGGTGATGTTGGCTACTCACAAATCTACGATACTGAGTTAAATCGGGATGAGGCTCAAAAAATTAATTGGAATGAGGATGACGCTTATCTGCAAACAATGATTCTTCCGAAGGTATGGAGAACCATTTACATGAGCAGCATGCTTGGACTGTAGAATATGCCTTCCATTCGCCACACCCCTGAATTCGAAACCCTTGCCCCCGACGAAAAATGGACCGTCATTAACAAGAATCTCATTGACAACATGATAAACATGGACTGGGGTCTCCAAGTCCGGCAAATAATCTACTATTTGACACTAAATGTATTGATACGCCGTGAGAAAAAGGGCAGCAGTTACGCGCTGTTCTCAATAAAAAATTAGAAAAGAGGATGTTTAAACGAAGCCATTTATTTTATCGTTACTTTTCCCGTTATTTTTCTCCGCCACTGCATCATACAGTGCAGAGGAAAAACTTTACCTGACCCAGGCAGATACAGTGATCTGCGGCACGCTGGAAGACATCATGGCGGTATATAGATACGCTAAAGAAAACGATATAGATTCGTACAAAGAGATCGTTAAAAGTGGTCGGTGTAATATTGTTCCAAAACCTATCAAAGTACAAAAGATAGAATCCCTTGGGGTTTATGCGGGCATAGGCGAACCCGGAAAGGATATCTTTCCCGGTTCGAGTGAAGTCCTATGGATGCTGAACGACCATCTTAAGCCAGTAAATTAACTTTTTGAAGGAGGCATTCTCGTGTTTAAATCCTTACTGTTATCAAGTATTTCGGTTGTGTCTTTAATTATTACATTTAACTTGGCCAATGCAACAGGCGGCATCTACACAACGGTAAGACTTTATTTCGCTTGTGGGACCAAAACAGACATAATCAAAATCATGAATTATGCTCGCGTTAAGGACCAGCCAGCTGCGGAAAAACTGGTTAATTCGGGAAGGTGCACAATCCTGAAGGGCGGCGACGAGGTGCAGCTTATGAGTTCATATACCGAAGACGGTATGGAGTATGTCGAGGTCCGGCCCATGGGTCAGGAAGTTACTATCTGGACAATAAGAAAGGGAATTGAGTAGCTCACAGGTTTACTGGAAGCCCCTGCTCTTTCTCCTCCTGGAGCTTCCAGTTTTGGCCGGCGCGTCGTAGCTCTCGCCTTACACGGTGACCCGCGACGCCGGCGGCGAGGATATCACGATCCGGCTCATAGGCATCGACACTCCCGAGCTCCCGATGCCCGAGGGCGAGGCGGCGAAGCGGCACGTCGAGAGGATCTTGCAGGCGGGGAAAGTCGTCGAGCTCGACGTCCAAGTGCTCGATATCTACTACCGGACCCTCGCGTGCGTGTGGCTTCCGTACGGGAAGATGCCGAACGAAGAACTTATCCTTAAAGGAGTCGCTGTCCCGATGACAGTTCCACCAAATGTGAAGTACATTGAGAGGTTTATAAAATGAGTTTTTTAGACGAAACGGTAGAAAGATTCCACACACTTCAATCACATATTCAATCAACTAAAGATGAATTAGCGAATGAACTCGGCATAGATCCGTCGCAGAATCCTGTTGTAGCTTATAATATCATGCAAAATTGTTTGATCTCTACTACTGAAATTATGGAATTTTATAGACCTGCAGTTCATACTGCATTAAGTGATGAGACGGACCCTCTACGAGTTACTAGGCTTAATCATAATGTATCCAGAATTATCGAGGTACAAAAGCTTTTTTATGTGAATTTCCTTTCTGTATTCGAGTATCATATAAAAATTTATATTAGCAACAACCCACAAGTTTTTACAAAGATGAAAGCTCGCTGGATACATCTTTGGGATGTTATGAACAAATCAAAAGAAGATGGGCTCATAACAGAAGCAGACTTTAAGTTGTGGGAGGGAGCAAATAATCTTAGAAGGTTTATTGTTCACGAAAATAGTATCTCTAACATCAATGCAGCATATAAATATCCCAAATTCGAGATGATATTTACGCTTGATGAGCCAGCAGGATACGGTATCGGATTAATACCTGATTTGTTTGATTGGTTGATCGATGCTGGTGCTGATTGGATCCTAAAGTTTAACAAAGCCGTGCAGTCAAAAAATTAGAAAGAAAAGAGCTCCGAAGTCGCGGCCGAGCGGAAAGCCCGAGGGGGTGAATGAAATGGAAAGATCAAAAGACGAACTATAACAATAAATCCTGGCTAGTCAAAAATATTGAATGATTAGTGGCGCGCCCGGAGGGATTCGAACCCCCGACCTACGGATTAGAAGTCCGTTGCTCTATCCAACTGAGCTACGGGCGCGTGACCGGTTTCAAGTCTGTAGTGCGAAAGGATTCGAGAACAAGCGCCGCGTGTCGGCGTCCCGCTTCTAACCCCCCGCGCAGAAGGAAGAATATTACCCAAGAGAGGGCCTGTCTTCAACAATATGATTCCCCGGTCCTGCCGCCGTTCTCAGACAGGCAAAAATGGGACTCAATAGGTCAGTCGAAGGCCTGCTCTCGGGCTTATCCCCGGCGCGGGAAAGCCGACATATTGCTCGTATTCGGCGTTAAGGAGATTTTCGACTGCGAGGAATACGCGGACGTTAGGGCTCGGGGTCCAGGTAGCCGTGAAGTCCAGGGTCGTGTAGGAATCGAGGACGACGTCTCCGGTCGGAATCGACGAATCGTTGACCTTGCCTGTAAACACGGCGTCGAGCACCATCGAGAGGCTCCTGTCCGGGCGGAACTCGACCGAAAAGCCGCCGAACCACTTTGGACGGTTCCTGAGCTCTTCGTCCGTCCCTTCGATGTTGCTGTCCGCGTAGGTCACGCTGCCGCTCACTGTGAGCGGGTCCCACGGGTTTACGTCGCCTATAAGCTCGAAGCCCTTTACGGTCACTTTGGACCTGTTGACGAGAATAGGCGGCGGCCCCTCGTCGAAATCGATGAGGTTCTTGAAGCGGTTGTAGTATAGATTCACCTGCCCCCCTGCCCTTCCGCCCCAGACGCGCTGCGAGACGCCGACGTCCAGGCTCTCGCTCTTTTCGGGGACGAGGTCAGGGTTTCCGACAATCGGGCTCGACAGCGAGAAGAAGCTAGGGAGCTTAAAACCCTTCCCCCAGTTTGCCCTGAGCGTCGTGTCCGTCGCGGCTATCCTGTACGTGAGCCCCGCCCTCGGGCTGAATGCGTCGTTGAACCCCTCCGGAAAATCGAGCCTCGCGCCGAGGACGGCGTAGAGATTCTCGACGGCGCTGAACTGGAGCTCGGCGTAGGGCGAGAGGATATACCTAGTAAGCGAGAAGTCGGATGGGACCGGCCCATCGAGAAATATCTCACCGGTGCTCTTCCCGTCCTCTATCTCGGCCTCGAACCCCGCGGCGAGAACGACGCCGTCCCGAACTGCAAACGTGTTAACGAAATTGGCGTCGTATCTTTTGAAGTCGCTGTCGGAGCTGTTAGGGGGTATTCCGAACGGGTCTCTTATGCCGGGGGCGACGCCGGGAGACGAGAACTTCTCTTTATTGTTGTAGTATGCGAGCTCGAGCCTGTATTCCCACCAGGGCAAAACGTCGTGCGTAAGGTCCACCCCAAGAAGGAGCTGGTCGATGTTTCTCCTATCGACGGAACGAAGGACGGCGTACTCCGGCCCGCCGCTGTCGTCGGGGAAGCTCGAGCTTTCGACATGGGAATATCTGACGGTCGAATTTATTTCGAAGTTCCGGTTGTCGAGAACACCGAGCCTGCCTGTGAATGACGGGCTCTTGAAGCTGCTGCCCTCTACCTGCTCGCCGTCGTCGAGCCAGGACCCCGAGAGGGAGTAATTGTAAAAATCACCGGCGCCCGAGACACCGCCCAGAAAGCCGTACTGGCCGTATCTCCCGTAGGAGCCCTCGGCAAAGGCCGACGGCTTACCCTCCCCTTTTTTCGTGACGATATTTATCACGCCGCTGAGCGCGTCCGAGCCGTAGAGGGACGACATCGGGTCGCGAACGATCTCTATCCTTTCTATGTTGTCCGGGCTCAGGGTAGAGAAATCGAACGAGCCGCCCCGGTTGTTCGTGGGGTCGTTTACCTTCACGCCGTCTATCAGAACGAGCGTGAAGTTAGGGTCGCCGCC
>JBFWTW010000240.1:0-4358 GCA_050247635.1 Candidatus Dadabacteria bacterium
TTTGGCGAGCGAATCGAGGTCGAAGTCGTCCGGATTCTTGCCGCGGTTAAGGAGATGTATCCTGAATATCTCTCTCCGCTCCTTTTGGTTCGGGAGCGTGACGAAGAATATTTCGTCGAACCTCCCCTTTCTGAGGATTTCTGGCGGAAGGAGATCTATCTGGTTCGCCGTAGCCGTAACGAACACGGGGTATTTTTTTTCCTGCATCCACGTAAGGAAGTAGCCGAAGATCCTCGACGTCGGGCTGTCGCCGGACTTCTCCCCGCTCCTCGTTATGCCCGCCTCTATCTCGTCTATCCACAAGACGCACGGCGACGTCGCCTCTACTGTCTTGATCGATTTTCGAAACGCCTCTTCCGGGCTCCCCTGCGACTCGCTGTACACCTGATTAAGGTCGAGCCGGAGCAGCGGCAGGTTCCACGACGTCGCGATAGCCTTCGCGCAGAGGCTCTTCCCGCACCCGCTTATCCCCATGAGGAGCACCCCCTTCGGGACGTCGAGGCCGAACTCCTTCGCCTTACTCGAAAACGCGAGTCTCCTCACGTCGAGCCACTCTTTTATGTTTTCGAGCCCGCCCACCTCGTCTATATCGACGCGGCTCCTGACGAAATCGAGTGTGCCGGTCTTTCGTACGAGCTGCGCCTTCTCTTCGAGGAGCGCATCGACCGCTTCATCTCCGAGCTGGTCCTTCCCGACGAGCGTTCGCCTTAGGGCGAGCTCCATTTCGAGCGCGCCAAGACCCTGGAGCGCGTTTATGGAAGCCTCCCTGAACGTCGGGCTCATCGTATTTTGGAGCGCCTCACTCGCGTGCGATTTAATGATGTAGTCGAAGATCTTGGCCGTCTCTGCCCTGTCCGGAAGGTCTATGTCTATGACCGCCATTTCCTTTTCGAGCTCGGGCGGGATGTTGACGCTGTTAGCCAGTATGAAAATCGTCTTCGGCGTTTTTCGGAGCTTCTGATATGTGTCCTTTAGCTTTCTGATAACGCGCGGGTCGCTGAGGTAAAAGCCCATGTCCTTAAAGAAGTAAAAGCCCTTCCCCGGCTCTTCCAGAACCCTGTCCAGTGCTTCGATAAGCCCCTTCGATTCTGTGGAAGGGCCCGAGCCGTCGCGGAGACCGTCCGTGCAAGACCAGACGGAAAACCTTGGGGAGTCGGGGTATAAGCCCTTTCCGATGGACCTTATAGTGTTCTCTACCCGCTCCTCTTCCCACGAGACGAGATAGACTATGGGATACCCGGCCCTCACGAAGGTTTCGATTGTTTTTGTAGGAAAAGCCATATCTGTCTAAGTATATAGCAGACCGCGTGTAAACACCCGGCGAATTATAAAAACCGGGACGCGCTGCCCTACATACCCTGAGACACGACCTTCTTCGGGTGCTCTTTCCGCCAGCGGAGCTTGTTAAGGGCGTTTATGTATGCCTTCACGCTCGCAACGACTATGTCCGTGTTGGCGCCCTGGCCTTGGGTTATGATGCCCTCGTCGGCGACCCTCACCGTGACCTCGCCTTGCGCGTCGATGCCCTCTGTAATGGAGGCAACGACGTAGGTTTCAAGTACGGGCGAAAGCCCCGTCGCCTTCGACACCGCCTGATAGGCCGCATCGACCGGGCCGTCGCCGCTTTCGGAAACGGTTACATGGTTCCCGTCGATAAGCAGCTTCACAGTGGCCACCGGGTGCATGTCCGAGCCGCCCGAGTAGTTTGCGGATATGAGCTTATAGAAATCCGAGGACCTTACGAATTCCTCGCTTATGAGGGCCTCGATGTCCTCGTCGAAGACATACTTCTTCTTGTCGGCGAGGTCCTTGAACTTCTTAAACGCCTGTTCCAGGGCGTCGCCTTCGAGGAAGTATCCATACTCTTCCAGGCGGTCCTTGAATGCGTGACGGCCGGAATGCTTGCCGAGTACGAGCTTGTTCGAGGGGATGCCCACATCCTCGGGGTTCATGATTTCGTAGGTGATTCTTTCCTTGAGCACCCCGTCCTGGTGTATGCCGGCCTCGTGGGCGAACGCGTTCGCGCCTACGATAGCCTTGTTGGGCTGTACGCTCACGCCGGTCACCTGCGTAACGAGCCTGCTCGTCGGGTAGAGGTGCTCTGTGTGTATCCTCGTCGTGTAGGGGTTCCGGTCGTTACGGACCTTAAGCCCCATGACTATCTCTTCGAGCGAGGCGTTGCCCGCCCTCTCGCCGAGGCCGTTTATCGTGCACTCCACCTGCCTCGCCCCTTCTTTTATGGCGGCGATCGAGTTGGCGACGGCAAGGCCGAGGTCGTTGTGGCAATGTACGCTCAGGACCGCGTTGTCGAGGCCCGAAACCCTTTCCTTAAGTGTCCTTATTATATGTGCGAACTCCTCGGGGACCGTATAGCCCACGGTATCCGGGATGTTTATGATCTTCGCACCGGACCTGACGGCGACGTCCACAGCCTTGCAGAGGTAATCGAGGTCGGTCCTCGTAGCGTCCTCGCACGAAAACTCGACGTTGTCGGTGTAGTGAGTTGCGTGCTTTACGGCGGTGCTTATGATTTCGAGCACCTCGTCGCGCGACTTTCTCAGTTTATGCTTCAAATGAATGTCGGAGGTGGCGATGAAGGTATGTATCCTGGGATATTCCGCCCCTTTGACGGCTTCCCAGCCCCTGTCTATGTCGTTGAAGTTCGCCCGGCAAAGACCGGCTATTTCGCAGCCGCGAATCTTTTCGGCGATGATTTTGACCGACTGGAAATCCCCCTCGGACGAAATGGGGAACCCCGCTTCGATTATGTCGACACCGAGCCTTTCAAGCTGATGCGCAACCCGGAGCTTTTCTTCCGCGGTCATGCCGCAGCCCGGGGCCTGTTCACCGTCTCTTAAAGTTGTGTCGAATATTCTAACGACGTTGTCGCTTCCCATTTCTGAAACCTCCTCAATCTAGATAGTCTAAGCATGCCGGAGAGTTCTGTCAATGTTGCAGGGGGTTAGGGAAATTCACGCATATTCGGCCAAAATCAGAGCCCTGTGGGGAGGTCGATGAAAACCGTCTCGACGCCGAACTGCCCGGATACGATCTTTGCCAGGGCCTTGAGGCCGATTGTCTCCGTCGCATGGTGCCCGGCGAATATGACGTTCATCCCGGCGTCCTTCGCAGTGTAGTAGACCTCGACGGCATCGCCGGTGATGTATAGATCGACCCCGGCATCCATGGCCTCGTAGAATCCGCCGTAACTTCCGCCGCCGGTGCATATGGCTATCGACTTTATCTCATCCGGACCGAATGCGAGCGTCCTGCACTCTGCGCCGAGGTCCTCTTTCAGCTTTGTTTCGATCTCTGCGACCGTGCGGGGGTTCTTGAGCCGCCCCGTCCATCCCACGTTCTTCCCGCGGAAGGGCAGGAACTCGTCCTCGACCTTTGCCCCGAGGAGCTTAAGTATCTGGGCGTTGTGGCCGACTTCCTCGTGCCTGTCGAGCGGAAGATGGCTGCAGTAAAGGGATATGCCGTTTTCGAAGAGGATTTTGACTCTGTCCAGCATCCAGCCGGAGATGGAGGGATTACGATTGGTCCAGAAGAGGCCGTGGTGGACGATGAGCATGTCGGCCTTCTCGTCAACGGCCTTCTCGAAGGTTTCAACTCCGGCATCGACGGCGAAGGCTACCTTCCCGACCTTCTCCTTCCCTTCCAACTGAAGGCCGTTCCACGATGTGTCGTCGATGTCGCCGGTCCTTAGATAATCGTCCAGGAACCGCGTGATTTCTTTAATATCGGGCATGGTGAAATGATACTCGCTTAACGCCCGATTCCAAGCCGCCCCTCAGCCCTTGCCCTTCACCATACGGTATACGAGGAGGAGTATTATTGAGCCTGCGACGGCGAATACGAAGCTCCTCAGATTAAAGCCCTGCTCGATTTCGGCAAAGCCCAATAGGCTGGCGATAAAACCGCCCACGAATGCCCCGACTATACCTATAATAATAGTCCAGATGAATCCACCCGGGTCCCTGCCGGGCATAAGGAGCTTCGCAACGGCGCCCGCTATCAGGCCGAATATTATCCAGGATAGTATCCCCATACCTTTAACCTCCTCAAGAGCGTTTGAAATGATATTACTATTTTTGATCGTAAATTCAAAGCACTTCGGGCACCGGCCAGTCTCCCCTTCCAAACCCTCTCATCTCAGTTTAAAAGGTCCATCTTTATCATGCGGTTCCTGAGGATCTGCCTCGTCACCCCGAGCATCTCGGCTGCCTTCGTCTGGTTCCAGTCGGTGAGCTCGAGGGCCTTTTTTATGACCATCTCCTCGACGCCGTCGAGCGTCATCTTGTCGATGTCGAGCTCGAAGAACATCTTGCTGTCGTCGTTATGAATCTTGACGCCCT
>JBFWTW010000241.1:0-4343 GCA_050247635.1 Candidatus Dadabacteria bacterium
CCTGAAAACCCTCTCGCCCTCCTCGTCGAATAGGACGAAGTAAACACTTTCGAGGCCGGGGGCAAATTCGGCGGCGCGGTCTATGACCGCATCCAGCATGATATCCGCGCACTCACCCAACGGGAACCCGCCGACTCCAGTGCCTATCGCCGGGAAGGCCAGGGTCTTTATGCCGGCCTCGCCAGCCCTTTTCAGGCTGTTAAGTGCGGCGTTCCGGAGGGATTCAGCGCTCACGCTGCCGCCGAGATGCATGGCCGCCGCGTGAATCACATGCCGCGCCTTAAGGTCCCCGCCGCCGGTTATCGCGGCCTCGCCCAGCGGCACCGGAGACTTCCCCTCGCACTCGGCCTGTATCGAGGGCCCGCCCTTCCGCCTTATCGCACCCGCCACGCCCGAGCCGAGGACAAGGTCCGTATTCGCGGCGTTGACTATGGCGTCCGCGTCAACGCCGGTTATGTCGCCTCTCAGTATGATTATTTCGGGGATTCCCATAATAACACTCTTCAGCTTGACTTTTCGGACGCAAAATTACTAATGTAATCTATATCGCCCGAAGTAACAACGAAGATGGACATACGAACCCCCGCGCTCAAGGCAGCATATAAACTCTTCCCCTTTTCGCTTAAAGGCGACGCCTATGTCGGCGATGCGCGGCCCGGGTGCGAAGTCTCCTGTGTCATTAACTTTTACAAGAGGACGGACCTCCTCCGCGTAATACTCGCCTGCCTTTCCGCACAGGACCTCGGCCGCGAGAGGTTCGAGGTTGTGCTGGTAGAAGACAGGGGCGGGACGGCGGAAGGAAAGGCGGCGGCTGACGAGTTATCGGGCTCTCTCGATATAAGCTACCACACGCTCGAAGACAACTTCGGCGTGATGGGCCATTCCCGGAACTTCGGCCTTTCGAAAACGTCGGGCAGGTACGTCCTCTTTTTAGACGACGACACCGTCATACTGGACAGGGGGTTTCTATCGGCGCTCATCAGAGAATTCGAGGCGACAGAGGCCGACGCCATTATGCCGCGCGGGAGCGCGAGCTATTCCATAATCGAGGGAAGATACAGCTTCCACGCCCCCTACTTCCCGACCAACCGCTGCATGGCGTACACGAGGGAAACCCTCCGCGATCTCGGGGGCTTCGTCTCCGGGATCATCGGGCAGGAGGACGTCGAGTTCGCGGTAAGGCTGGCCGCCTCGGGGAAGAACGTCGTAAAATCGGAGAGCCTTTCCTACATGCACCCGCCGCTCGTCACGACGGGCACCGGCAAGGCCGCCGCAGTCGGCCTCTCGTTCGCACGCCTCCGAAAGAGATACCCGCTCCCGGTCTGGCTTATGCTCCTCGCGAACGGGTCCCGCTATCTCCCGCTTCTCGCCCTGCCCGGCACAAGGTGCAAAATGCAGGGCGCATTCAGCCTCGGCTTCCTGAAAGGCGTCTGGTACTCGTTTACCGGAAAGAAAATGGACTATAATTAATATTCGCCCGGCTATAGAGGGCCCCAATCTTATGCTCAAGCGCATTCTACCCTACAAGGACCTGTTTCTCGTTTATGTCTGGCGCGAGTTCAGCATCCGCTACCGCCAGTCGGTGATAGGTGTCCTCTGGGCCGTCGTCCAGCCGCTCAGCATGATGCTCCTCTTCACATTCGTTTTCACGTACATAATAAGCGTCCCGATCTCGGACTCCCCGAGGCCGATATTCTTCTACGCCGGGCTCCTGCCGTGGACGTTCTTCGCGTCCTCGGCAAACTATTCGCTGACAAGCCTCACAGGGAACTACACGCTCATAACCAAGATTTACTTCCCCCGCGAGATACTTCCCCTGGCTGGCGTCGCGCTGGCCTTCGCGGATTACATCATCGCATCCGTCATATTCTTCATCATGCTTGCGGCCTACGGCATCGGCCTCACGTTAAACGCCCTGTGGATATTCCCGCTTCTCGCGCTACTCTTCGTCTTCACGACCTCCGTTTGCCTCGTGCTTTCGAGCCTGAACGTCTACTACCGAGATGTAAAGCTCGCGACCGGGTTTTTCATACAGCTCCTCTTCTTCGCCTCCCCGGTCATATATTCGATCGACAAGCTGTCCACGAAGCTCAAGCTCGTCCTGTTCTTAAATCCGCTCACGTTCATCATCGAGAACATGAGAAGATGCCTCATTGAAGGCCGCGGGGTAGTGCTCTGGCAGTTCATCCTCGTCGGCGTAATCGTCGCCGCGTTCTACTACCTAGCGTATAGATTCTTCATCAAAACCGAGAGGGACTTCGCCGATGTCATCTGACGCCATGATACGCCTTTCGGACGTGTGGAAGAAGTACTCGACCAAGGACATCTTCCACAAATCGCTCCGCGAGGAGCTCTCGCAGGCCTTCAAAAGTAGAGCCGCCGGAGAGCTCGGCGAAAGCGAGTTCTGGGCGCTAAGGGGCGTGGACATAGAGATCGCGAGGGGCGAATGCGTCGGCCTTTTCGGGCATAACGGCGCGGGCAAGACGACGATCTTGAAGCTCATCGCGTCCGTCACCTATCCCAACCTCGGCACGGTAAAGGTGAGCGGCAGGGTAGCCCCGCTCATTTCCGTCGGCGCGGGCTTTCACCCCGACCTCACGGGCAGGGAGAATATCTACACCAACGGCACCATAATCGGCATGACGATAAGAGAGGTCAGGGAGAATATCGAAAAGATAATCGAGTTCTCCGATATAGAAAGAAAGTTCCTCGATATGCCCGTCAAGAAATACTCGGACGGCATGAGCGCCCGGCTCGGGTTCTCGATCGCGGTCCACAGCAGCGCCGACATAATACTCATAGACGAGATACTCGCGGTCGGCGACGAGGCATTCCAGGAAAAGTGCCTCTCGAAAATAAAGGAGCTCTCCTCCGGCGGCAAAACCGTGCTCATAGTCTCCCACAACCGCCCCCGCATGGAAGAGCTGACGGACAGGATAATATTCATAAAAAGCGGGGAGGTGTGTCAATCTGACTCTGCCTAACTTTTTCATCGTAGGGGCGGCCAAGGCAGGAACGACGTCGCTTCACGACTATTTGAGTCGGCATCCCGACATATACCTTTCAACCCTCAAGGAACCCAAGTACCTGTCACTTGCCGCCAACAAATTCCCGCACACCGGCCCGCGCGACAGCGAAGTAGACGAAGCGATAATCAAAACGCGGGATGATTATACGGCGCTATTTCAGGACGCCGGAAACGAAAGAATCGTTGGCGAGGCCTCCGCCGATTATCTCTATTTCTACGAGATAGTGATCCCGCTCATAGGTGAAATGAGCCCGACTGCGAAGATACTGATCCTGCTCAGAAATCCGGTGGACAGGGCCTTTTCCGCCTACAGGCATATGCTGAGAGACAGGCGCGAAACTCTATCCTTTGAAGAGGCCCTCGATAGAGAGCCCGAGAGGATGAACGCAAACTACGAATTTATCTGGTACTACAAAGACGTCGGCTTTTACGAGCCGCAGGTCAGCGCATATATTGCCGCGTTCGGAGAGCCAAACGTTAAAGTGTGTCTCCAGGACGATCTGGAAGAGAACCCGGAAGGGGTTCTGCAAGACATTTTCAGATTCCTCGGCGTCGACGAAAATTTCGCACCCGATTTCGACAGAAGGCTCAACGTCTCGTCCATACCAAAAAGCGAATCCTTCGAGTCCTTCCTCACGGATTACGAGCACCCGGTCAAAAGGATCCTCCGGCCCGTCCTCCTGTCCACAATAGGCAAAGATAACACGGAGAGTCTCGTAAATTATTTTAAGCGGAGGAATAAGCTCGTGATGAAACCGAAAACCAGAAAGCTCCTAACCGAAACCTACAGGGAAGATATCCTCAAACTCGCAAAGCTCATTAACCGCGACCTCTCTGGATGGCTGAGGTGAATCGCAGCCGGGGGTCTAGTCTTTAACCCTGTACCTGAAGGAAGCGGCACAGAGAAACGGACATGCCACAAGCGCAAGTGCCTCGCCCAGAATCACCGAGACAGGTATCTTCCAGCTCGAATACAAATTCTCGCGGCTTTCGTAAAGCGACTCCGTGCCGCTGTCCCAATCCAGCACTCTTCGGCCCGCATATGTAAAAGGCGAGCCCCGCTCGGGGTCCGTGTTTATCACGACGTCCGGCTGCCTCGCCATAAGAGTCAGAAACAGCCGCGCATGCTCGACCAATATCCCCTTCCCCTTGTCGTCGTATCCGAGGATCTCGTCTGCGCCAATACTTTCGAACAAATGCAGTCTGTAATCCTGCATGACGAGGATTATCCTCGCCTCGGGAGCGGCAGCCTTCACGATCCCCAGAACCCTCGCAACGTCTTTATCCGTCCCCGACGGCAGTATTGCGACAGTCC
>JBFWTW010000242.1:0-4236 GCA_050247635.1 Candidatus Dadabacteria bacterium
TCAGTTGTCCGTAGTAATTGAGATTATGAATAGTCAGGAGTCGTAAAACGAGGGTTTCCCTCGCCATGTAAAGGTGCCTCAGATACGCCCTCGAGAAATTTCTGCACGTATAACATCCGCAGCGTTCATCGACAGGCCCCCCGTCCTCCGCATATCGGGCATTTTTTATAACCAGTTTTCCGTGACTTGTAAAGAGAGTGCCGTTTCGGGCGTTGCGCGTTGGGATTACACAGTCAAAGAGATCGACGCCCATCGAAACCGCGGTGACAATATCCTCCGGCCTCCCTATTCCCATGAGATAGCGGGGGCTTTCCCCGGGCAGATACGGCAGCGTAGACTCGGTGATTTCGTAAGTCGCCGCCGGGTCCTCGCCTATGCCGAGCCCGCCGAGCGCATAGCCGTCGAAGCCGATGTCCGTGAGACCCTCTGCGGAAAGACGCCTCATTTCGGGATAAATCCCGCCCTGAACGATGCCGAAGAGGGCGGATTCGGGCCTTTTCCTCGCGTTTTTACAGAGCCCGGCCCAGCGCGTCGTAAGCTCTACAGACTTTTTCATGTATTTTTCGGTCGAGGGGTAAGGCGGGCATTCGTCGAGGCACATCATTATATCGACGCCGAGCGATTCCTGTATCTCGACGCATTTTTCGGGCGTCAGGAGATGGCGGCTCCCGTCGAGGTGAGACTGAAAGACTATGCCATCCTCTTTTATCTTCCGCGTCTTCGAGAGGCTTAGGGCCTGAAACCCGCCGCTGTCGGTAGTGACGGGATGGTTCCACGACATGAATTTGTGGAGCCCTCCGAGCTTTTTTACTGCCTCGTGCCCTGGACGGAGATACATGTGGTAGGCGTTTACGATGAGCATCTCGAAGCCGAGCGCTTCGACCTCATCGGGGGTGAGGCTCTTTACCGTGGCCTGAGTCGCGACCGGCATGAAAGCGGGCGTGTCCACCGTACCGTGAGGGGTATGGATGCGTCCCAGCCTTGCGCCGGAGCCGGATTCCTTTTTGAGTATCTCGAAGCTGAACATGTATGCGGATGGATCAAGACCGGCCGGGCTGTGCCCTGGCGCGACCTATAACCCGAGGACGTCCTTCATGGTATAGGGACCGGGAGGCTTTCCGAAGACCCACTTTACGGCCCTTACGACGCCCCTGGCGAAATTGTCCCTGTTTTGCGCGCGGTGCACGAGCTCGACCCTTTCGCCGTCGCCGAGGAACATGACGGTATGCTCGCCCGCGACGTCGCCGCCTCTTACGGATTGGATGCCTATCTCGCCGGGCCTCCGCTCGCCTATTCTGCCGAACCTCTCGTACCTGGCCGACTGGTCGAAATCCCTGCCGAGCCCTTCGGCCGCCGCCCTTCCGAGCATTATCGCCGTGCCGCTCGGAGAATCGAGCTTGTGCTTGTGATGGGCCTCGACGATTTCGACGTCGTATTCGTCGCCTAGCGCCCTCGCGAGGAGCTTCGTAATCTCGAAAACGACGTTTACGCCGACGCTCATGTTCGGCGCAATGACGCAGGGGAACTTCTGCGAGAGCTTCTCCAGTTTTTCCTGCTCCTCCGGCGTGAAGCCCGTCGTGCCTATGACCATGGCCTTACCCTTGGACGCCGCGTATTTGGCGTTTTCGAGCGTCGGCTTGGGGGCCGTGAAGTCCACTATGACATCGGCCTTGGAGGACGATTCGTCCATGTCGGCCGTAATCTTGACGCCGAGCTTTCCTATCCCGGCCGTGAGGCCCGCGTCCTTACCGAGCGCTGAATGGCCCTTTATCTCGAGGGCTCCGACTATTTTTACGGATTCGTCCTGGCTTAAAAAATAAAGAATTCTCCGCCCCATTCTCCCCGCGGCGCCCATTACGGAAACTTTTAACATCAGCTGGTCGGCTGCTCCTTTTGTGTTGGTGCTTGCTGCTGCGGCGCCCGTTGTTGTTCAGGCGACTGTTGCGACGGTTCTTTCTGCGGCATTTCGAGGCAGTTCTTTATGCAGTTTCCGGAGGTGATTTTCCACTTCTCGTCGAAGAGCCCCAGGTCGTACTGGCTGTTCTGGGTGAGCTCGACCACCTGCCCCGTAGTCGGCGATTTTATCTTCTGTGTGAGCTCGACGACCACGATCGACGTCCTGTCGAATATCTGCGTCCCGAGTATGCGGAAGTCGAGTATGGTGAGCTGATTGTCTCTCACCGTATTTTTCATCTGTATTACGTACCCGTCTTTATCGGAATATGGTGCGTATACGTATTGGAACGCCTTTTCGAATTTTTCGTCCTTTACAGCCTTTAAAAACTCCTCTACCACCTTCGTCGGGGAGGGCTCTATGGCCTTTCGCTCAGGGATTATGGGCTCGGCCTTCCCTCCGCCGCACGAGAGCAGCGCCATAAATACTATGAGGACCGCGATGTGATTTCTGAAGCTCTGCATATACAGCTCTTTGCCGCTTAATTCCGTCAATTAGAATAAGTAGTAGCGGCGGATATATCAAGAAATATTTGGTTAAGGAAATATGCACGGCGGCGTGACCGGACGTTTTATTAAAAATAGGCGCGAATGTATAATCCATGTGAAAGCCGTAAAGTGACGCCTGAGCCAGGAGCATGACTGGCGCGTCGGATTCCGAAAGATACAGGCAGGATATGAGCAGTCTTAATCAGCCAAAGCCCGTGAGGCTTATAACGGGGATAATATTCGCGCCCGGCGCCAGGATAGAGGATTGCATGGGAGAGCTCGCGCGGGGGTTCGGCGAGGAGGTCTATAGGAGCGGCCCGCGCCCTTTTGACGGCACACATTATTATGAAGAAGAGATGGGAACGGGGCTTTTACGTGTATTTACCGCATACAAGAGGCTTATTCCCCGCGAGACCATAAGGGAAGCGAAGATATTTACAAACGAGGTGGAAAAGGTATTTTCATACGACGGCGGACGGACGATAAACATCGATCCCGGATATATAGCCGAGGAGCATTTGATACTGGCGACCGGGAAGGGGTTTTCGCACCGCCCTTATCTCGGCGGCGGGGTTTATGCCGATTTGACGCTCATGTACGTTAACGACGAATGGAAACCGCTCGACTGGACCTACCCCGATTACAGGAAGCCCGAGATAATGGAGCTTTTTAAGAAGCTGAGAAACGAATATTCGAAACAGCTCAAAGAGGAATACAGACGATGAAGAGCATGACGGGGTTTGGAAAGAGCTCGGCGGTTACAGGGTACGGGAAGGTGGCGGTAGAAGCGCGCTCGGAGAATCACAGGTATCTGGACGTCAAGCTCCAGCTTCCCGACGCGCTCGCAGCTATAGAGCCCGAGCTTTCCGAAACCGTAAGGAAGCTGCTCCACAGGGGGAAAGTCAGGGTAACCGTCTCGCTCGAAGGGGTGCAGAACGGTGCGCCGTCCCTTAATATAGAGCTCGCGAAGCAGTTCGGAAAGAGCTTCGAAAAACTGAGAAAAGAGCTCGGCATCAAAGAGGACATCCGCCTCGACCATTTCCTCGCCCTCCGTGAGATATTCGCCCCCCAGCAAAGGACCAAGCCCGACGCGAAGGATGTCAAAGCCATAGAGGCAGCGCTCGTTGGAGCCATAGAGAAGCTCGACGCCGCGAGGGTTTCCGAGGGGAAGAAGCTCGAAAAGGACCTCGTCAGGAGAATCGGCAAGATAGAGCGCCTGACCCGGTCCATAGAAAAAAAGCGGAAGGGATTCATGAAAGCCGCTTCGGAAAGGCTGAAGGAGAGGATCTCGAAGGCGCTCGAAGAAGTGCAGATAGACGAGGCCAAGCTCTATCAGGAGGCGGCGTTTCTTACGGAAAGGAGCGATATTACCGAGGAGCTCGTAAGGCTGAACGCACACACGGCGAAGTTCAGGCAGACTATAAAGGACGGGGGGTCCGTCGGCAGGGAGCTCGACTTTTTGCTCCAGGAAATGAACAGGGAAGCTGGCACGATTTCGGCCAAGGCAAAGGACGCCGAAGTCTCCCACATCACAATAGACCTCCGCTCCGAGCTCGAAAAGATAAGGGAACAGATACAGAACATAGAATAGTATGGAAAGAAGGGCGATTTTCGGGCCCGGGGGGCACGGGTTGAAAGGGTTTTTTCGCTATGTTATGATTCCAATCCGCTGAATTCAGTACAAATCTACATTTGAAAGGTTATTCCCGAGGAGTGAATAAACATGAGTATCCTGGTCAACCAGAACAGTAAGGTAATCGTACAGGGCATTACGGGGAGCGCGGGCCTCTTCCA
>JBFWTW010000243.1:0-4220 GCA_050247635.1 Candidatus Dadabacteria bacterium
GAGACGGGTACGATAGTCATCGTCGAAAACGAAGGCAACGCGCGCCTGACGACGACCGTCCCCCCGATCCACGTCGCCCTCATGGGCATAGAGAAGCTCCTCCCCCGGTTCGGCGACCTCTCGCTGTTCCTGCCGCTTCTGGTGAGGAGCGCGACCGGGCAGAAGACGTCAACCTACATATCGCTCATCACCGGCCCCCGGCGCGAGGCTGACAGGGACGGCCCCCGGGAATTCCACCTTGTCCTCCTCGATAACGGGCGCTCGGGAATACTTGCCAACCCGGAGACACGGGAATCGCTCTACTGCATACGCTGCGGCGCATGCCTCAACAACTGCCCCGTTTACAGGAAGGTAGGCGGGCACTCCTACGGATGGGTATATTCCGGCCCTATAGGCGCGATAATAAACCCCCAGCTCATGGGCATCGACAAGGCCCCCGAGCTCCCCTTCGCGTCGTCCCTCTGCGGCGCGTGCAGGGACGTCTGCCCGGTGAAGATAGATTTCCCGAAAGTCCTTCTGGAGCTTCGGAGCAAGGTCGTCGCCACGAAAGAGAAGGCCGGCGGCGCTGCTGCTATAATGGAAGCGCTCTCGTTCAGGTTCTGGCGCGCTGTCGTCACGCACAGAAAGATATACGAGCTCTCGCTCCGGCTCTCGCGCTACGCCCAGCGCCCGTGGAAGAGGGGAGGGGTGCTAAGGTCGCTTCCGTATCCCTTTTCGAGATGGACGGACGAGAGGGATTTCCCGGCCGTGAGCGAAACGCCCTTCAGGGAAAGGTGGAAGGAAATGAGCCGCAAGGGAGGCCCGCGATGACAACAGGCTCCCGCGAAGAGATACTCCACAGGATAAGAAAGGGCCTCGGGAAAGGGGAGGGCGCCCGGAAAGATGCAAACGCCCCCGGGCCGGGGACTTCGCCCGAAAACGGCGGGCTTTCCAAAGACGATCTGGCCGCTGTTTTCGCTGAGTCCCTGGCCGGAATCAACACGTCCGTCTACACTGCGAGCGGGGAAGGAGTTCTCGAATTCGTAACCGGGTTTATCCGCGAAAGAGGCGTAAAATCATTTTCGATATGGGAGACGGAATACCTGAAGTCGCTCGGCATCGCCGGGTCCCTCGAAGACGGCGGGCTCGCACTCGCACCCGCCGAAGACAAGGCGGCCATCGCGAACTCAGGCGTCGGAATCACGGAGGCCGACTACGCCGTTTCGGATACCGGATCGCTCGTCCTTATTTCGTCGCCGGACAAACCGAGGGGCGTCTCTCTCGTCCCGCCCGTTCATCTGGCGATAGTGAGGAAAGAGAATATATTGCGCGGCATAGGGGAATTGTTCGGCCTGCTAAATGGAATTTACGAGTCTCCCGAAGCCATTCCCGCCTGCACCACGTTCATCACAGGCCCGAGCAGAACGGCGGACATAGAGCTCAATCTGACCCTGGGCGTCCACGGCCCGAAGGAGCTCCACGTCCTCATAGTCTCATGATTTGCCAGATCGTTAAGGCCCCGGGAATTCGACGTAGGGGCCTTCCGGGGTCTGATCCGGGGGAAGATATTTAGGCATGAGCTCTCCTGCCGGCCCCAAGGCCTTTACGAAATAGTAGATGTCGGAAAGGTCCGATTCCTTCATTTCCCTCAGAATGTACCACGGCATAGGCGGAAGCCACTTCGTGTTGTGCGCCATATGAACCCACTCTTCTTCCGTCAGCGAGGCGATGAGCAGTCTCAGGTTAGAGGCGTATGTAGTCCCCCACGGGCCGCGCCAGCCAAGCGGGCTTCCGGTGAGCCATTTTTCGACCGGCATGTCGCCGGCAACGTCCGCGTATCCCGTGGTGTGGCAGTCGTTGCACCCGGCTATTCTGACTATATACTCACCGTTGGAGTACCTCTCCTGCTCCGTCCTTTCGGTGCTCACGGGCACTTTCTCGTGCGTGCAGGAAACGAAAAAAGCCGCTCCCGAAAGGGCCGCGGCCGCGATCAACAAGCTCAAGATAACAGATCTCACTTTATGCATCCTCCCTACCTTCTTTTACGCATTTACATTCGCTGTGCGGCTGCCACGCCCTGATGACACAGACCGACGCACCTCACCTGCGGAAAACATAACATTGAGGAAATAAGAAATAAAGGCGGTGCAAAAAAACCTGATTGTAGGCCTGGAATCGAATTAAAACGCCGTTAACACAGCCTTGGAAAGCGCCGCCGGATACTCAATTATTCCTTGTGCTGAACTGTGTCTTGAAACGGATGTGAGTTAGAGCGGCGCAGGAAAGTTAACTGGTCTTTATCCAGTCTCTGGCGTTAAATTCCTTCCCGTTGTCGCCGGCAGATTCGTCCGAGGCCAGGTAAACGAACACGTGAGAGATATCTTCGGGGGTAGGAATGGTCTCGGGGTCTTCGTCGGGGTAGGCGTCGGCCCTCATGTCGGTCCGCGTGCCGCCGGGATTGACAGAATTTACGCGTATCCCCGTTTCGGAAAGCTCGTCGGCGAGGACCTGCGTCAGCCCTTCGAGGCCGAACTTCGAGGCCGCATAAGCGCCCCATTCGCGCTTTCCCTTTCTGCCGACGCTAGAGCTCACATTTATAATCGAGCCCCCCGGCAAAATGAGAGGGATCATCGCTTTCGTAACGTAGAACTGCGCGTTCAGGTTTATCTGCACGACCTCGTCCCAAACATCTTCCGGGTATTCGGCGACGGGCGCGCGCACGCCGAGAATACTCGCGTTATTGACCAGAACGTCGAGGGCCCGCCACCTTTCCGCGACGGCGGCGGCCAGGTGCCTGACTTCGTCCCTCACCGCGATATCGGTGACCACATAATCGATCTCCCCCGCGCCGGAAAGCTCGTTACAGGCCGATTTCAGGTTTATCTCGTTACGCCCGCATATGAGCACGGACGCGCCTTCCTTCAAATACGCCTTGGCTATGCCGCGGCCGATTCCCTTGGCCCCGCCCGTAATCAGCGCCTTTTTGCCCTTGAGCTTCATGCTACTCAATTCTACCTGTTATGCGCCTGCGGTCGAATCGTTTCTTTCCGGGGACGAGCGGTCCACAAAAGAACCTTACGAGCCCGCCTCGACGGGCTTCGTCTTAAGCAGCGACACTACCACGCCCCCCGCGAGGAGGACAAGCGTCACGGTCAGCGACACGAGCGGATCGACCTTGCCGACGAAGTGGTTCCAGAAGATCTTACCCCCGATGAAGATCAGCACTGCCGACAGGGCATACTTCAGATAAATGAACCTGCTCACCATCGCCGCCAGGGCGAAATAAAGCGCACGGAGCCCGAGTATGGCGAATATATTGCTGGTATATACTATATATGTGTCAGTGGTTATGGCGAAAATGGCCGGTATCGAATCGACGGCGAAGACTATATCCGCCCCCTCCACCATTATCAGCGCCAGGAAAAGCGGGGTCGCAAACCTCGCGATCTTGCCGGTATCCGGGTTCTTCTCCGTCACGAAGAACTTCTCGCCGTGGAGCCTGTCGGTAACGGGTATGTGATTCCGGAGGAATTTGAGGAAGGCGTTGTCCGTCATGTCCGGGTCGTGGTCGGCCGAAACCAGCATTTTTATTCCCGTGAGCACGAGAAAGCCCCCGAATATGAATAGTATCCACTCGAATCTTTCGACCAGCGTCGCACCCACGCCTATCATTATCGCGCGGAGGATGATCACCCCCAAAATCCCCCAGAAAAGCACCCTGTGCTGGTGGAGGCGCGGTATCCCGAAATACGAGAAAATAAGCGATATGACGAAGATATTGTCCATCGAGAGGCTCTTCTCGACAAAATACCCCGTCAGATAATTTATCCCGGGCACCTTGCCCATGGACCACCACACCCAGGCGCCGAAAAGGAGCGCGATCATAATGTATCCGGCGCTCAGTATAAGGCTCTCCTTCATCGAAATCTCGCGCCTCTCCTTATGAAGCACGCCGAGGTCGAGCGCAAGAAGCGTCAGCACCAGGGCGAGGAAAAGAATCCACATCCAGAGATCTTTCCCCATTACATCGACCGTTAAAGCTCCCGCCAGAAATTCCATATAGTTTATCGTCTCCCTTTGTCGATTATCGCCCGTGCCGGGCCTACAGTCCTACCGCTCAAACTCCCGAGCTTGTCATAGGGGGGCACGCGCAAAGCGGCGCATGCCCGGGTGAAGGGTATGCGTCAGAAACCGGTAAATATGATACATGTTTCCCGATGCAAAGTAATCATAATTTTAGG
>JBFWTW010000244.1:0-4213 GCA_050247635.1 Candidatus Dadabacteria bacterium
TCTTTTCTTGCCGGGAGCGTTTTTAATCTTCCGGGCTATGGATGACGTGGAGAAGCCCGGGGCGAGGGGGATTATCTTCACTTCGCCGCCGGCTTCCTCGACGGCTTCCTTCCCTACTACTTCTTCGGGCTTGTAGTCGCCGCCCTTTACCAGCACGTCGGGCTTTAGCTCTTTTATGAGCTGAAGAGGCGTATCTTCGCCAAAGACTGTGACGTAATCGACGCAGCCGAGGGAGGAGAGGAGCGCCGCCCTGCCGCTTTCGGATACGAAGGGACGGCCCTTGCCCTTGAGCTTTGAAACGGAGGTGTCGCTGTTTATCGCGACGACGAGGACGTCGCCGAGCTTGCGGGCGTCGTTCAGCAGCCGGAGGTGCCCCGCGTGAAAGAGGTCGAAGCAGCCGTTGGTGAAGACGATCTTCCTGCCGCGCGCTCTCAAGCCCGACAATATCTTCGAAAGCTCCTTTCGGGTTTTCAGGCGTGACGAGTCTTCCTCGCCTGCCGCGCTGAAATAGGAGCGCATCTCGCCCGGGGTTACGGACGCTGCGCCGCTCTTGCCGACTGTAATTCCCGCAGCCGCGTTTGCCGCCGTGACGGACGCCGGGAGGTCGCCCGTGGAGACGTAAGCCAGCGTGAATACGCTCACTGCAGTGTCTCCCGCGCCGGTGACGTCGAATACCTCCCTCGCCAGAGACGGCACCGAGCCGTGCTCGCCGTCCGAGGAGAAGTAGCTCATTCCCTTCCCGCCCATGGTTATGACGGCGACGTGCGCGCCCGTTATGTCGAGGAGCCTTGCGGCGGCCTTCTTTAAGGAGGCGTCGTCGCGTATCTTTATTCCCGTTGCCGACTCGGCCTCGGAGAGGTTGGGGGTTACTGCGTCTACGCCGAGGTATTTCGAGAAGTCGAGCCCCTTTGGGTCGGCGGAGACGAATATCCCGGCCTTGTCCGCGAGCCTGAGAATCCCTTTGACGAGGCTCTCGGTCACCGTTCCCTTGTCGTAGTCCGAGATTATGACGGCGTGGGGTTTGAATTTGGTAATGCTCTTTTTTATCGAGGCGCTGAGGGCCTTCTCCGTCTTTTTCGGAAGGGGCGAGGAGGTTTCCCTGTCCATCCGGGCTATCTGGGACGTGCCGGAAACGAGCCTCGTTTTTGTCGTCGTAGGCCTCCCCGGGACTGCGATTATCGACGCCGTCCCCGCGCCGCCGGCCCTTAACTCGCGGACGAGCTCCGTGCCTTCGGGGTCTTTGCCCACAGCCCCGGCGACTTCGACGCGCGCGCCGAGGCCGAGGAGGTTAAGGGCTACGTTGCCTGCCCCGCCGGGGGAGGACGTTTCCTCACGCACCTTCAGAACCGGCACCGGGGCTTCGGGGGATATTCTTTCGGCAGTTCCCCTTACGTAGCGGTCGAGCATGAGGTCACCCACCACGAGAATGCGCTTCCCCGCGATTTTCTTAAGAATCTCGTCTATCGGCATCGTATTCGGGCCGCCTTGTCCGCGCGTCATTCGCCGCCGGGACGCTCTAATTATAATGACGGCGGAAGTGCCTGTAAATTAAGAATAGTTTACGGCCCATAACTGTCAGATATAATTGTTAGAATGATAGACATACACTGCCACTTCCTCCCGAACATAGACGACGGCTCGAAAAGCTGGGAGGAAACCATGGAGATGGCGAGGATGGCCGTTTCTGACGGCGTAGAGGGCGCTGTCATGACCCCGCACTGGATACAGGGGACGACGTGGCAGCCCGCGCCCGGGACAGTGGTTTCTCTCGTCGCCGAGATGAACGAGCGGCTACGCGCCGAGGGGATAGATTTTACGGCCTATCCCGGCATGGAGATAGGGATAATCCCCGACCTCCCGCGCGTCCTTTCGGACGGGCAGATACTCCCCCTGGCCGAGGGGGATTTCGTTTTGATAGAGATACCGTTTTATTCGCTTCCGATGGGGCTCGAAGACGTTATATTCGGCATAGAGACGCAGGGCAAGAAGGCCGTGATGGCGCATCCCGAGAGGAACAGGGAGTTTCAGAGCTCGCCGAAGAGGATACTCGATTTCGTGAGCGCGGGGGCGCTGGTTCAGATAACGGCTGGGAGTCTTACGGGCGGCTTCGGGGATTCGGCGAAGAAGTGCTCGATCGAGATGGCCAAGCTGGGGGCCGTGCATTTCGTCGCTTCGGACGCCCATTCGACGCGGCACAGGAATCCCGTCGTGTCGGACGGCCTGGCGGTCCTTAAAAAGGCGGTCGGCCAGGAAGGGGTAGATACGGTAATCGCCAATACCTACGAGATTCTTAGGGATAGCCCTGCGTGCGAGAAGGCTGTGACCGGTAAGTTGTGAGGGCCGTTATTTTTTGCCCTGTGTGTGCTGGACGTATTTCAGCCTGAGGTTGTAGAGTATGTCGTCGAGGAGCTTGTCCTCACCCTCGTCGAGGTTCCCGACGGTTTTTTCCTTCAAGAGCTCGAGGATATCTATGGTGTGCTTCGCGGCGGAGATGTCTACGTGCCTTTCCCTCAGATGAGGATCGGGGATTTCGCCCATGTGGATGAGCGAAGAGGCGTTAAGCGATAGTATGAACGCCGAGAAGTCCATGGTGAACTCTCCGGGGGACTGCTTTTTGTTGTCGTCGTTAGCCATTTCTCCGTCAGCTCCTTTATCTCGTATTTTCGGGCCGGGGCGGATGCGCGCCGGGCCATTTTATCTCATATACCTTTCGAATTTCGTCCGCGGGTTATACGGCCGGGCCTTTTCGAGCTCTTCGAACTTAGTCTTTTCTTCTTCGCTTATCTTGTCGGGCATGACGAGCTTTATCTCGATATACTGATCGCCCCTTGCCTTTGTCTTTAGGTTTGTGACGCCCTTTCCCTTGAGCCTCAGCTTGGCGCCGTTCTGTACACCGGCCGGGAGCTTGAGCTCGGCCGAGCCGTCGATCGTCGGGACGTCGATTTTCTTCCCGAGCGCAGCCTCGTATATGGAAACGGGCACTTCGAGGTAGATGTCGTCGCCCTTACGCCTGAAGATCGGGTGCGGCCTTACTTTGATCCTGAGGTAGAGGTCGCCCTTGGCGCCGCCCGAGGCTTCGCCCTTGCCCTTTACGCGTATCCGCGAGCCGTTATCGACGCCTGCGGGTATCTTGACCGTGATCTGCTCCATATCGGAGCCGCGGCTGATGGAAAGATCCCTGACGCCGCCTTTAATGGCGGTATCGAAATCCACCTCGAGCTGGTGTTCGATATCCCTTGCGCGGGCCGTTCTGTCGCGCGCGCTGTTGAAGAGGTCGCGGAAGCCCTCGCTACGGGATCTGCCGCCGCCGGGCCTTGCCTCGCCCCCGCCCGAGAAGCCGAATATGTCCTTGAATATCTCTTCGAAGCCCGGAAAGTCCTCGCCGCTGTAGGTGTACTCGTACTGCCTTCCGCCGGCCCCCGGAGCACCGCCCGGCGCGTCGCCGGCGCGGCGCCACGTAGTGCGGCCGCCGGGCCTGAACTCGGCGCTGCCGAACATGTCGTAGGCCTTGCGCTTTTCCTCGTTGGACAGGACTTCGTTCGCTTCCTGGACTTCCTTGAACTTCTCTTCGGATTCCTTGTTCCCGGGGTTAAGATCCGGATGGTACTTCCTCGCAAGCGCCCTGTAGGCCTTCTTGATCTCTTCCTTCGTGGCGGTTTTGGATACGCCGAGGATGTTGTAGTAGTCTTTTGTAGTCGTCGCCATATTCTTTCAGGAGGCCATTCTGTCCCCGCCCGGCGCAGGTCAGGGACAGAATAGCCATAAACTCAGTTAACGTCAATTTTGATCTGTTTGGGTTTAGCCTCTTCCTTTTTCGGTATATGAAGCTCGAGCGACCCGTTCTTGTAAGCCGCCTTAATCTTGTCGGGATCGACGTTATTCGGCAGGACGAAGCTCCTGACGAATTTGCCGTAAGATCTCTCGATGCGGATGTAATTTTCCTTGGGAGTCTTTTCCTCGAACTTCTTCTCGCCTTTGATGGTGAGCGTGCCGTCCTTGAGGTCTACATCTATATCCTCTTTCTTCACTCCGGGGAGGTCGGCCGTTACGGTGTAGCCGTCCGCGGCTTCGTGAATGTCCACCGCGGGCGCCCACGCGCCCTTAGCCATGTCCTCGTCCCCTTCGGATACCCTGCTGAGCGTATCGTCGAAAAGCCTGTTGATGCGCTCCTGAAGGGAACCGAAGTCTCTTAAGGGATCGAAAGTTCTTAAAT
>JBFWTW010000245.1:0-4198 GCA_050247635.1 Candidatus Dadabacteria bacterium
CTGTCGCCCGCTATCGTCATTTCGGGTATGTCCGTCATTAGATTCGTAAGGAGAATCTGTTTCGGTAGGAGCGGCAGAAACGTAAGGAAGAATGAAGCACCGGCCACGCTGAACATGTTGCCGAAATTGGCACTCGTGGCCATGAACACATACTTGAGCGTATTGGCGAAGGTTACCCTCCCCTCCCTCACGCCGCTGACGAGGACCCCGAGATCCTTTTTCAGGAGCACTATGTCGGCGGCCTGCCGCGCGACGTCCGCCGCGCTGTCGACCGATATGCCGACGTCCGCCGCATGGAGCGCCGGCGCGTCGTTTATGCCGTCCCCTATAAAACCGACTACGTTACCCGCCTTCTTGAGGGCGAGCACTATGCGCTCTTTTTGAGCGGGCTCTATCTCCGCGAATATATCGCACCGTGCGGCCACGGCGAGGATCGAGTCGCTGCTGAGCTCAGCCAGCTCGCCTCCCGTCACGACCTCGGGCTCCCGCATCCCGACCTGCTCGCCTATAAAACTGGCGACGTCGCGGTTGTCTCCTGTTATAACCTTGAGCGATATGCCGAGGCGGCCGAGCTCGGCGATCGTCTCCCGGACGTCCTCCTTCGGAGGGTCGTAAAGTGCTATGAATCCGAGGAAGGTCATTCCGCTTTCCTCGGACTTGTCGATATGGTTGCTCACTATCCCGGCCTTGTACGCAATCCCGATAGTGCGGAACCCTCGCGACGAGAGATCCTTCGAACGCTCGACGATAGCACTTTTCAGCCCCTCGATGTCCGCCGTCCCGCCGGAGGGCAGATCCGCCTTCGAGCATACCGACATGACGCTCGCCAGGGCGCCCTTGGTTATCATGATGCGGTCATCTTCCCCGGATACCAGCACGCTAAGCAGCCGGCGGCTGAAATCGTACGGCACCTCGTCGAGCTTTTTATAAGGCGACGCATCCATACCGGCGCAGCCCCTTATGGCGTCGTCGAGAGGATTCGTAAACCCGGTCTCGAAGCAGGCGTTCAGATAGGCGTAGAGCAGCACCCTGTCGCTCTTTTCGCCGAGCACGTTCATCGCGGAATGAATCTCGATAATCCCTTTGGTCAGGGTCCCCGTCTTATCGGAGCAAAGAACGTTCATGCTCCCGAAGCTCTCTATGGAGCTCAGCTTCTTTACGATGACATCGCTCTCCGCCATCCGCCTCGCCCCGCGAGCGAGGTTAACGCTTATCACGGCTGGCAGGAGCTGCGGGGTGAGCCCCACGGCTATCGCCATCGAGAACAGGAACGACTCCAGGACCGGCCGATGGAAATAGACGTTTACGGCGAAGACGGCCAGGACCAGAAGGAGAGTCGTTTCCATGAGAAGGTAGCCGAACTTCCTGATCCCGTGCTGGAACTCCGTCTCCGGCGGGCCGAGCTTGAGCCGCTCGGATATCTTGCCGAAGACGGTCCCTTTCCCCGTGAACACTACCACGGCGCGGGCCGTCCCGCTCACGACCGAGCTTCCCATAAATAGGCAATTCACCCTCCCCGAAAGAAGAGTGCCCGGCGGAAGAGTGCACACCGATTTTTCGACCGGGTAATTCTCCCCGGTGAGCGCAGCCTCGCTTACAAAAAGGTCCCTCGATTCGAGGATGCGGCAATCGCCCGGCACCACGTCGCCTGCCGAGAGCAGCACGACGTCCCCCGGCACTATGCCCGCGATCGGCACATTCGCAGCCTCGCCGTCCCTCAGGACCCGAACGTTCACCCTAACCATAGAGAGAAGCTTTTCGACAGCGCCCGCGGCCCCATACTCCTGCCAGAAACCGAGCACGCCGCTCAGGAGAACGATAGCGAGTATGATTACCGCGTCGGTGACGCCGCTCAGGAATGCGGAGAGCACGGCGGCGGCAAGGAGAATAATTATTATCGGATTATTGAACTGCGACAGGAAAAGCGGCAGCCAAGCCGGCATGCCCGTGGCCTTGCGGTCGCCAGCCCCGGCATCCTTCAAACGCCGGTCGGCATCTACGGACGCGAGGCCATCGGCCGACGTGCCGAGCCCGGAGACAAGCTCCCTCTCATCCGTAGCCCAGAAGTCTTTGAGGATTTCGTCCTCGCCTGATGCACCCTTCATGCTCAGCCTTCGCCCGCAGTATGGATCAACTGCATTCCCCCGCGGCGCGGTCACCGGAGTAACACTCACATGCAGAACCCGTCAACGACGGCATTGCCGGGTTTGCGCAGCATATTAACTCCCTCTGGAAAATTATATATCAGGCGTCGCAAAAAACGCACTGCGAAATAGGATCGATTCCATCCGTAGCAGAAAGCAGCCGTTGGCGAGAGGTTGCTCCGTTTCGGGAGTCTTTCACTTCACTTTGTGAAATGGAACCAGCCGTTTTAAGAGCAAGAGCAGAACGTCGGCGCGCAGAAGAACAGATAGGAAAAGCCGGAAATCGCGCGGACCGATAAACACCTTTATATCCCATACCCCGAGGTCCGCATCGAGCACGATGCTCTCGCCCTCGACCGAAGTGCCGGTGATATGAACCTCGAGCTCACCCGCAGGACTTTCGACCTTCATATCTCGCCTCCCTTTCCGTTACGTACCGGAATATCTCCCCGGCAGCCTCCTCGCCCGAGCGGACGCAGTCCGGAATCCCCGCCCCTCCATAGGCATTCCCGGCGAGCCGGAGCGAAGGGAATCTCCCGGCCCTTTCATTTATACGCGCGACGAGCTCGCCGTGGCCGACTGCATAGTGCGGGGTCGATTCAGGGTTCCGGCTGACCATTCCGAACACCGGGGCGGACCTTATACCCAGAATCGGCGAGAGCGCACCGTGGGCGATATCGATGAGACAGCTATCCTCTTCACCGCAGATGACTGGGTTTCGTGCGCCGCCCGCAACGACGCGAAAGAGAACGGTATCGTCCGGGCTCCTGCCATTGAATTTCACGCTGCTGAACGTACAGGCGAGCACCGGCAGCCGCTCGGAGGAAGGGACCAGAAATCCAGAGCCTCCCAGGTGATGAGGCACCTCGCTCTTCCGATATGCGAGGTTGATTACGACGTTTGAGGCGTATTTTATCCGGGAGAGCCCGAGCGAAAGCTCGAGGTCGAGTGCCTGTGTGACGAGTGCGGCCCCCGGCGCTGGAAGCGCTACGATGACGGCGTCGCAGTCCATCGGCGCGGCCCCGTTCAGATGAACCCTGAAGCCCCCGCCCAGGGCGTCTATTCTTTTTACCCTGCTTCGGAGTTTTACGGTGCCGCCCTGCAGTCGCGAATGAAGTGCGCTCACGAGAGTTCCCATTCCCCTGTCGAAAGCGGCGAACCTTCCGTCGGCCTCCCCGCCGTTTCTGGGCGCCCCCGGGGAAGCCGCGCTCCTTCTCATTCCGCGCGTGACGCTTCCGTATTCCTCCTCCATTTTTGCAAGCATGGGCAGGGCGGCACGGACGCTAAGCGTCTCGGGGTCCCCGGCGTATATGCCCGACAGCAGCGGCTCCACCAGGTACTCGTAGGCCTCCCGGCCGAACCGCCGCCTCATAAACGATGCAGCGCTCTCATCCCCCCCAGAAGCATTTCCGGGAATGAACGCTTCGAGAAGCATTCTGAGCTTGCCCCTTATCGAAAGAAGCGGCGAGCCGAATAGCGCCGTCATTCGCGGAGGCCCTGGGAAGAGCCCGGCCGGCATGGGGACGAGCCTTCCGTTTTTGAGAACGAAGGCCTTGTCAGCTTCTTTATTTGTTCCGACAAGTAAAGGCGCAAGGCCGACGCGCGACGAAAGCCCCACGGCTTCGGGCTTGGTCCTCAGGAACGAGTCGGGGCCTTCCTCGACCGTAAAGCCCTCGGATTCCCTCGTCGAGATGACGCCCCCAGGCCTGTCCCTTCCTTCAAGGACGGTTACTTCCAGCGGAAAGCCATGCTCCCCACACAGCTCCGAGAGTTTGTGAGCCGCGCTGAGGCCGGTTATCCCCGCACCGATCACTATAACCCTGGGCACAGCATTTGCTGAACGAATGGCATTGTTGTTCATTTGAGGAGCACGCGTCTCGAATCGAACTGCATCCGGGATGAATAGAGCAATAACGATGCCAGATTATTGTCATTTGTTTTCGAGGGAGCGAACCGGAAAATGCTGCAAGGTGTCAGAAAGTCTTACGCATTTACAGGGTGTATTTGGACTTGGCGAGGCTGTAAACAGGCGACTCCGGCACAACCTGACCCAC
>JBFWTW010000246.1:0-4192 GCA_050247635.1 Candidatus Dadabacteria bacterium
AGGAAGACCCGCGGTTCGAGAGAAGGGGCGACCACCTCCACAGGATCGAAAAGATACAGATAGCAGATGCCGTATTGGGGATAACGCTTACCGTGCCGACGCTTGTCGGCGAGGCGGAGGTGAAAGTACCGGCGGGGACCCAGCCGGGCACTGTCATGCGTCTCGCGAACGAGGGGCTTCCCAACTTCCGCAGCGGCCGCCGGGGCGATATATACCTCAGGATCCAGGTCGAGATACCCAAAAAGATTTCCGACGAAGAGAAGGAAATTTTCGACAGGCTTAAAGAGCTCGGCGAAGGGAAGGCCAAGTAGAACTCCTTACCGGTTCTTTGCCTTAAGCCGGCGCGGTCCTCACTGCCCGCCGGTAACCGCCGTCGAAGTGAACGGGAAGCTCAGCGAGCGGAATACGTCGTTCGAGCTGTTGACGTAGCCGACGTCGAGTGTCACCCGGCTCACGGTTTCGGGCAATTCCTTGAAGTAGATAAATCCCTCAATAGACGCATTCGGATAAACCATCCCGGGCATGAGAGCGCCGGTGACGACATCCTTCGTGCTGACCGGGACGGGGTAGTAATAGACCGGCGTCGGGTAGTACCAGAATGAGCCATAGTAAGGCCTGTAGAACGGGCGGTAGTATCCCCAAGGCCCCCACGGGCCGCCTCCCCATCCGCCGTAGCCGAACCCTACAGAAACGCGCGGGTAGGCGGGGGCATAGTTGAAGTCGGACTGGGACAGCATGTTGGCAACCGTCTCGGGATTTATCGGGCCGTACTGTGTCCTGAACTCGTCGAACATGACGAGGTCCTTATAGCTAACGATTATCGGGCTTCCGGAGAAGTTCTCTATCTCGACATAGAACGGCGTGACGAAGATTGGCAGGTTGCGCGGAGTCCCGGGCCAGTAGGACGGGATGACGGTTATCCTTACGCCGTCCTCGGACGTTTGGATGCTGGGCACGGGGTTGAACGATACCGCCGGCTGCCTGTATGAGGGATAGCATCCGGCGAGTGCCGGTATAAGAAGCACGAGTCCTATGCAGATTGCGGCGGTGTGTGTATAAGCGCTCTTCATTCCGGCCCCCTCTGAGTAAGATATAAATCAGTATATAAAAGTATAGTTTACCACCTCTTCACTTTCCATAAATATAACGGGCCGAACTATGCCGAATAGCCCCGGAAATCCTGCCGGTTGGTCCTCCGCACACCCCTGCCGGACTTGGCTTACCAGCCCTGATTTGCTACAATAAATCTTCACAAATTCCACGGGAGACAGGAAAAAGAAATGGGAAAATATCCGCCGGGTCTGGACGTAGCGATCGATTATAAATTCATGGATGCGGTGTTCGAGAGGCGCTCGCGGAGGTTCGGCCTCGGGATGGAGATCGAAAAGGGGCCGCTCGCGTACAAGTCGAAGCACGAGCCGGTTCCTCTATCGGAGCTCGAAGAGGCCATCATCGTCTGGAACGGACTCGGCGTGAAGAACATCAACCTGTCCGACTTCCCCCCGCACGTCGGGCTCGACCTCGAAATGCAGTTCACGAGCAGGACGATACCCGCGCTCGGCGACGTGCACAGGACGGAGCTTTTTTACACGAACGACAGCGGCACGTATATGGTGAAGCTCCACGACAAGCAGGCGGACGACTTCAGGGGGCTCGAAGGGCTCAGCCGCGAGAAGCGGGTGGACAGGATCCTCGAGCTCTTCAAGGAGTCGCGCATACAGCTCGAGGACAAGAGGGCGGACCTCCCTTCGAAGCCGCCGGGAATCGCGGCGCATAACCTTTGGAACGTAAACAAGCCGGGCACTACGGTTTTCATGCCCGTTACCGACCTTTCGGCCTGTATCATCAACCTGTTTTTCTTCTACATGAGGGCCGACCACAGGTTTAACTTCGTAGACGAGCTCCACGGACTCAGATATCCGGGGACGGAAGAGTGGGTGAAGAAGGGGCTCATCGACCAGGGGAAGAGGATGCCTCTCATCGAGGCCGAGCTAAGGTTCGCGAACGGCTACATCGCCGAGCAGGCGTTCATGGGGCAGAACATGGTTCTCACGCTCCAGACGCTTGGGCTCGGGGGCTGGCTCTTCAGCGGGTTCGCCAGCATGTTCATGCTGGGCGGGACGCCGTTCAACCGCGGGCTCGGGTTCAGATTTACCACTCCGCAGCCCAAGAGCGGCGCCGGCAATCCGAACCCCGTCGCCGTCGGAAAGGACGGGCTCTTCCAGGCGTTCTGCCCGCCTTATTACAAGGACATGGGCGAGGCCGTCGAGGCGCTGAACGACATGAAGTGGTCGAACTGGGAGTCCCACACCATGCCGTTCAAGGACCCCGAGGGCGTCCTTCACGAGGTCGAGAGGCCGAGCAAGGAAGAGATACAGATCGTCAAGGACATGTGCAATTACGTCTACGACACATACGGCAGGTTCCCGGCGTTTTCGGACCCGATGTTCCTCCGGTTTATGGTGCAGGCGCATCACCTGGACCTCGACTTTTACGACAAGTATTATCCGCCGGGCGCGTACACTGAGAACCACAGGAACCACTTCAAGCTCTGGCATCCGGAGCTGCCGGACCCGTTCGAGAAGTGAGCCGCGGGATCGTGAAGGGTTCGATATGAAAAAGATCTTCGTGAGCCTCGAGTATCCGGGCGAGGCCGTAGGAAGGCTGGCGGAGAAGTACGAAGTCGCCGTGTTCAGGGAAGTGCGCCTTCCAACCCGAAAGGAATTACTCGAAGGCGCGGCGGGCTCTTCCGCGGTCATATCGACCGTCGCCGATTCCATAGACAGGGAGTTTATCGACCTCCTCCCCGATTTGAGGATAGTTTCGAACTGCGGCGTCGGGTACGAGAACGTGGACGTCGCGTACGCCACGGAGCGCGGGGTCATGGTCACCAACACGCCGAACGTCCTCACCGAAACGACGGCCGACCTTGCGTGGGCGCTTATCTTCGCCGTCGCGCGGAGGGTCGTCGAGGCGGACGCCTACGTAAGGGAGGGGAGGTTCAAGACGTGGCACCCGTCGCTTCTCATGGGACAGAACGTGCACGGAAAAACCCTCGGCGTGTTCGGCATGGGCCGCATCGGCTCGGCCGTAGCCCGCAGGGCGTCCGGGTTCGGTATGAAGGTCCTCTACCACAACAGAAGCAGGAACGAGGTATCCGAGAAGGAGACCGGGGCGGAGTACGTCGAATTTTCCCGGCTGCTAGAAGAGTCGGACTTCATCGCAATCACCTCGCCGCTAAACGAGGGGACGCGCGGGCGGTTCGGGGCCGAGGAGTTCCGGAAGATGAAGCGGGGCGCAATAATCGTGAACGTAGGCAGGGGGCCTATAATAAAAGAGGCCGAGCTTGCGGCGGCCCTCAAAGACGGAACGATATGGGGCGCGGGGCTCGACGTTTACGAGAAGGAGCCGGAGATAGCCCCCGGGCTTCTGGACCTCCCCAACACGGTTCTTCTCCCTCACATCGGGAGCGCGGCACGGGAAACGAGGGAGGATATGATAGACATGGCCGTGACGAGCGTCGAGCTCGCGCTGGACGGCAAAACCCCCAAACACCTCGTAAATCCCGAAGTGCTCGAAAGGCTGAAATAGTCCTACGGGTTCATCCCCTCGATCGGAGACCCCAGCCTTCCCGTCTACTGGGAATTCAGCGTCGGGAAGAGGTTCTTGTTACCCGTGAACTTCTTAATCGTCTTAAAGATGTCGCTCTCCTCGAACTGCGAGGGGTGTATCGGCTCGGACTCGTCGTCCTCGAACAGCCTCCAGTAGGAAATGAGAAGCGCCTTGGCCTTGGCTATCTGGAGCTTGGGCGACTCGTGCGGACCGCCGAGAAGGAGCTCGATGAATTCACGCCCCTTGTCCTCGCCGTATTCCCGTATGCCCTCTTCGAGGAACTTCTCGTAGATGCCGACGTGCGGGTCGTTGTAGGATCCGGAGGTCTCGTAAATGTCGATGAGCTTGGTGGAAAGGTCCTTGATCTTGTCCATGTCCTCATGGATGATGTCTATCTTCTCCATGAGCCCCGAAAGATCGTTATAATCTACATCGGAGAGATCGAAGCCTCGATAGTTAACTGGAACGTCAGAGTCGAACTCGTCGTAATTATCTACCATTTCCGGTTACCCTCCTTTAAGCGATTATATATTAAGAGTGTATGAATTATTCCCGGAACTTTCAAGCCCCAATTCTTCTT
>JBFWTW010000247.1:0-4178 GCA_050247635.1 Candidatus Dadabacteria bacterium
TATCGAGTCTTCTCCACCAGGAGGCGTTCTTCTCCATCGCCTTTTTATACTTCCTCATGTTCAAGACCATAGTCGCCGGAATCATGGTCGCCATTATCGGAATACTCCTTTTCCTCGAGCAGAGAAAGTCGGCTAACGTGGACCTCGCATTCTTTAAAATCAACATACTGGTTGGATTTTCCGTTTTTCTTTTCGTCCTCGCCGGGATATACTTACCCTAGATTATGAGAACAATTGTAGGCATTACCGGCGCATCAGGCGTCGCATACGGGGTCGAGTTCCTAAGAAGATGCCCCGACGACAAGTTCCTTATTTCGAGCAAGTGGGGGAGACACGTTCTTAACGAGGAGCTCGGGCTCAAGATCGAAGAGCTCCGCCCGTGGGTTAAGGACATATACAGCGATTCGGACCTCGCTGCCCCGTTTTCGTCCGGGAGCAATCACTTCGATTCCCTCGTAGTCATCCCGTGCTCGGTATCCACGCTCGCCAAGATAGCGAACGGCATAGGCGATTCGCTTATTACGCGCATAGCGCAGGTGGCCCTGAAAGAGAGGAGGCGGCTCGTCATAGCGCTCAGGGAAACGCCGCTCAGCTCAATCGCGCTCGAAAACGCGCTCAAGCTGTCGCGCGAGGGGGCGATCATAATGCCGATAAGCCCGCCGCATTATCTTAAGGCCGAGACCGTTAGCGACCTTATCGAGGGGTACGTAGACAAGGTGCTGAATGTGGTAGGCGTCCCGACGGGCAACGGCTGGAAACAAGGGGAGCTCGACTAGGGCGCAGTTTCACGGATATTTTATCCGTTCCGCAGTATCGTTTCTCACCGGCATGTCAGGCTTTTCGCAGTGGATAATCAGGCTGTAACGGATTGGTGTCTAAAATGGCTAAAAAACAGTTTCTCGACCTTCAGGAATTTATAAACTACCTCGACGCAATCGGGGATTTGAAACGGGTGAAGGCCGAGGTCGATTCGGACCTCGAGGCTTCGGAAATCGCCGACAGGGTGATAAAGGAGAAGGGCCCGGCTCTGATCTTCGAGAACGTGAGAGGGGCATCGTTCCCTCTCGCCATGAATCTATTCGGCACCGAGGAGCGCGTAGAGCTTGCGCTCGGGCGAAAGCCGAGGGATGTGGGGGAGGAGCTGGTCGAGCTTTTTCACAAGGTGAACCCGCCGTCGCTCAAGTCATTCTTCTCGATACTTCCGAAGGCGTACAGCCTTCTGTCGATGAGGACGAAAGCCGTTAGCAGCGGCGCGGTGCAGGAGATAGAGGAGCAGCCGGACCTCCGAAAGCTGCCGATCATAAAATGCTGGCCGCTAGACGGCGGGAAGTTCATAACGCTCGGGCTCGTCCTGACGCAGGACCCCGTCACCAGCAAGCGGAACCTCGGCATATACAGGATGCAGGTTTACGACGAGAAGACGACGGGGATGCACTGGCACCCGCATAAGGGCGGGGCCGCGCACTACCACGAGGCGGGGAAGCTCGGGAGGGACCTCGAAGTCGCGGTCGTACTCGGCGGCGATCCGAAGATGATCTTCACCGCGATCGCGCCGCTTCCAGAAGGCATGGACGAGATAGCGTTCGCGAGCTTCCTCAGGGGAAAGCCGATACCGATGGTGAAGGGGAAGAGCGTGTCAATTCCCGTGCCGGCGAACGCCGAATTCGTCATAGAGGGCGTCGTTCCGCAGAACGAGCTCAGGGTGGAGGGGCCGTTCGGCGACCATTTCGGGCATTATTCGATGGAGGCCGATTTCCCGGTCTTTCATTTGAGCCGCATCACGCACAGGGCGAACGCTATATATCCCGCGACGATAGTGGGCAAGCCGCCGAAGGAGGACGTCTTCCTCGGCATGGCGGCAGGGGATATGTTCTCGCCTCTTACGCGCATTATTCACCCGGAAGTAAAGGACATGTGGGCCTATCCGGAGGCGGGGTTCCATAACCTGCTCGTGGTATCGGTGGACGAGCGCTATCCCAAAAACGGCATAAAGGCGATGCTGTCTCTCTGGGGGACAGGGCAGCTTCTTTTGACGAAGGTGATGATCACCGTTTCGAGCGACGTGGACCCGCGCGACTGGGACGCAGTGCTTACGGAGATAGGGCTTAACTACGAGCCGGAGGAGGATGTGCTCGTAATACCATGGGCCCCGCTAGACACCCTCGATTTCACCAGCGGGAAGCTCAACGTGGGGAGCAAGATGGGGATAAACGCCGTGAGGAAGCCCGCGCCCGGAAGGAAGCCGCGGAAGCTGCCGGATAATGTGCCCGACCCGAGGGCCAAGCATCCCGAGATCCTCGACTGGAGGCTCCTCAAGGGCGGCATTTTAGCTGTAAAGGTTGACAAGAAACCCAAAGAGATGTTAAAAAAGCTGTTTGAAACGCCCGGATACGAGGATGTGAGGATAATCGCCGCCGTCAGCCCGGACATAGACGTGCACGATAACACGGAGCTCATATGGGGTATTTTCACGCGGTTCGACCCGTATCTGGACCTCGTTTTCGAGCGGACGGAGCTCAAAGGCCCCGCGGTAGTATACGGGGGCCGCATGGGTATAGATGCAACTATAAAAAGCTGGTATCCTGCTGTGATAGAAATGTCCGAGGACGTTAAAGAGGCGGTAAGCGAAAGATGGAAAGAATACTGGAGAATGTAGAAAAACTCTGTTTCGACAAGAACCTTCTCCCAATAATCGAAAAGGTGGCGAACGAAGAGCGGCTTAGCTTCGGCGACGGGCTTACCGTCATGGACAGCCTCGACATAAACACCGTCGGGATGCTGGCCGATTACGTCAAGCGGAAGAGGGTGGGGGACAAGGTTTACTTCGTCGTGAACAGGCACGTCAACCCGTCGAACATATGCGCGATTTCGTGCAAGTTCTGCGCGTTCGGCACGACCAAGAAATCGGCCAATGCGTACGAGATGAGCCACGAGCAGATTCTTTCCCTCCTTAACGACGACATTAGGGAAGTTCACATCGTCGGCGGACTTCATCCCGACTGGAAATTCGATCACTACCTCGACATCATAAGACTGGTAAAGAACAACTACCCGAAGACGCACGTGAAGGCCTTCACCGCGGTGGAGATAGACTGGTTTACGGAAATAACCGGGAAGGGGCTCGAGTACGTTCTCGAAACCCTGAGAGAGGCCGGTGTAGACGCCCTTACGGGCGGGGGGGCTGAGATTCTCCACCCGGATGTCAGAAAGAAGATATGCGCGCCGAAGACTATAGCCACCAGGTGGGAAGAGATTCACAAGCTCGCCCATTCGATGGGTATTCCGACGAACGCGACCATCCTTTACGGGCACATCGAAGAGCCGTTTCACATTGTGGATCACCTGGACAGGCTTAGAAACATAGAGGACGAATCGCCGGGGTTCTTCGCGTTCATTCCTGTGCTCTTCCAGCCCGAGAACACGGGGCTCAAGAAGCAGGTGAAGTTCTTCCCGGCTTCTTACGACCTTAAGGTCCATGCGCTTGCGAGGCTATACCTGGACAACTTCCCGCACATAAAATCCTACTGGATCACGCTCGGGGAGAAGATGGCGCAGGTCGCGCTACATTACGGATGCTCGGACGCGGACGGCACCATCATGAAGGAAAAGATCATCCACGATGCCGGCGCGCCATCGGAGCTCGGCCACACGCGCGATTTCATGATCAACATGATAAAGAACGCGGGCTTTATCCCCGTCGAGCGCGACGCACTTTACAACGAAGTGCAGGTTTATAACTAGGCGCTGAGCACGGGGCAGGGCCGCAGGACTGCGTCGCCGCGGCAATCGCCGGACATGCCTATCCAATAAAATTCTTCCGGATTGCTTAACGGGATATTTGTACCCGCGACAGGTGATGCACGGCCTTTTGTCGCGCTCCGCACAACCCGCTTCGCATCGTCTGGGACGAAATCCCGCCCTCCAATAACTCGTAAAAACACGCTTTGTGTGTGCGATAAATTAAGGGCGCAAAATAGTGCTTGAAAACGAAACCGTTTTGGTGAATCCTTTGTAGATATCGCAGGGAGCAAGAAACGATGATAAAGATGAAAACGCTTTCCTTAACGGCATTACTCGCAATCCTAATAGCAGGCGGAATTTATTTCACGGGCGGTGAGCAGGCGGAATCGCAGCAGCCCCAGGAATTCTCCTACACTACATCCGAACTCGGACAAGAC
>JBFWTW010000248.1:0-4178 GCA_050247635.1 Candidatus Dadabacteria bacterium
CCGGTCCGGGAGGAGGGGTCAGTCTTCCTTTCGCTTCCGGGTGAGCCTGTCCTTATCCGCCTCGGAAACGACGCTTGCCTGCTTCTCTACCTTCTTCTTCTCGCCCAATGCCTCTCCCTGGACATTCGCCTTGCAGGCGTCGCATATCGAAGTGTCCGAAGGCTTTCCGCAAAGCATGCATACCTTTTTCTTCTCGGTCATGTGAGCTCCCCCCTTTGTTATAAGTGTACAGTCCGGAGAACCGATATAGTTATATCGAAGGCCTTTCCCGGTACCATCCCGCTTCTCTTTCGTATGCGTGCGCGGCACGTATGACGGAGCCTTCGTCGAAGGCCTTCCCGAGTATCTGGAGCCCTATCGGCAATCCGTCCGACGAAAACCCGCACGGGAGCGACACACCAGGCAATCCGGCAATGTTGCATGGGATGGTCAGCACATCGCAGAGGTACATCTTTATAGGGTCGCCCGATTTCTCGCCCGCCTTGAAGGCCACCTCGGGCGTCGTCGGCGCGACGATGACGTCTACATTCTTGAACGCCTCGTCGAAGTCCTTCCTTATGAGCGTCCTCACTTTCTGGGCCTTAAGGTAATACGCATCGTAATATCCCGACGAAAGCGCGTACGTCCCCAGCATTATGCGCCGCTTCACCTCGTTCCCGAACCCTTGGGCGCGCGTCTTCAAATACATCTCGCCGAGCGAGTGCGTGCCGGGCGCACGATAGCCGTACTTCACCCCGTCGTATCTGGCGAGGTTCGAGCTCGCCTCCGAGGGGGCGATAATGTAATAGGTGAGGACAGCGTATTCTGTATGCGGGAGCGATATCTCGACTATCTCCCCGCCGAGATCTTCCAGCATTGAAATCGCTTTCTTCGCGGCGTCCTCGACCTCGCCGTTCATGCCCTCGATGAAGTATTCCTTCGGCACTCCAATCTTCATGCCCTTAATATCGTCCTTAAGGTTCTCTGTGTAATCGGGGACGGGGAAATCAGCGCACGTAGAATCGTTCGCGTCATGTCCCGAGATTGCATTCAGTATTATTGCCGTGTCTTCGACTGTCTTTGTAAGCGGGCCCGCCTGGTCGAGCGAAGAGGCAAACGCTATCATCCCGAACCTGCTCACCCTTCCGTACGTGGGCTTCATCCCTACGACTCCGCAAAAGGCCGCCGGCTGGCGTATCGATCCACCGGTATCCGTGCCTATCGAGCCCAGGCAAAGGGACGCCGCCGTCGCCACCGCGGAGCCGCCGCTCGACCCTCCGGGGACCCTCTCGGTATCCCAGGGGTTTTTCGTCGGGCCGAAGTAGGACGTCTCGGTTGAGGAGCCCATTGCGAACTCGTCCATATTGTTCTTGCCCGTGATCACGGCCCCGGCTTCGAGGAGCTTTTTCGTCACGGTAGCGTCGTATGGCGGCATGAAATTTTCGAGCATCCGCGAGCCGCACGTCGCCGGTGCGCCCTTCATGACGAATATGTCCTTAAGAGCTATGGGGATGCCGTGTAGCGTGCCTCTACGTTTTCCGGAGGCGATCTCTTTTTCGGCGGCGCGCGCGTCTTCGAGCGCCCTCTCGGCGAGGACGGTAACGTAGGCGTTTAATTCCCCGTCGAGCTCGCTTATCCTGCCGAGCACAGCTTCTGTAAGCTCGACCGGCGATATCTCGCCCTTGTCTATTAGATCCGACGCTTCCCTTATCGTTAAAAAAGGAAGTTCCATGCGTTTAGTCTCCTTAATCCTCTACTCTATGACCTGCGGGACGGCGAAGTATCCGTCTTCCTCATCGGGGGCGTTCGAGAGCGCCTCTTCCTGCGTGAGCCACTTGACAACCTTGTCGTCCCTGAGCGGCGTCGCAATGTCGAGGACGTGCGACGTGGGCTCTACGCCCGTTGTATCTAGCTCTCCCAGCTTTTCGATGTAGGTCAGTATCTTCCCGAGCTGCTCGGTGAATTCGTCGAGCTCCTCGTCCGTGAATTCGAGCCTCGCGAGCTCTGCAACCTTTACGACTTCCTCTTTTGAAATTTTCATATTCAGATTTCCCAGTAGTGTGTTTTAGCCCTTATTCCCGCAGAGCTCTTCGGCGAAGTCTATGACATCCTTTTCCAGTTTTACGCCGTCGAGCGTGTTTATCTCCTGAACCCCCGTCGGGCTCGTGGTGTTTATCTCCGTAACGTATCCGCCGATGACGTCGATGCCGACGAAGTATAGCCCGTCGCTGCGGAGCCTCGGGCCGAGCGAGTCGCAGATTGCGACCTCCCTGTCTGTGAGGCTCGATTTAGCCGGGCTGCCGCCGGAATGGAAGTTGCATCTGAACTCTCCCCCTGGCTTTGGGACCCTCAAGACAGCGCCCAGAGGCTCGCCGTTTAAGAGTATTATTCTCTTGTCGCCCTCGCTCACGCGCTCGATGAACTTCTGCCCAAGCACATATCTCCGCCCGAAGTCAGTAATCGATTCGAGTATAACGTTGGCGTTCCTGTCGCCTTCCTTTACGAAGAAGACCCCTTCGCCTCCGTGTCCGTCGAGCGGCTTTACCACCATCTCGCCGCCGACGTCGGACAAGAAACTATTGAGCTGTTGTATATCCTTCGAAACTATGGATTCGGGTATCCACTCGGGGAAGTAGAGAGTGTAGAGCTTCTCGTTCGATTCGCGTATCCCCTTCGGGTTGTTCAGCACCTTCGTCCTGCCGCCGTCTATCAGGCTCAGGATGTAGGTCGAATATATATAGTCCATGTTGAAGGGCGGGTCCTTCCGCATCCAGACGGCGTCGAAGCTCTCGAGCTCCACGGTCTCGGTCTCCCCCAGCGTATAATGATTTCCCTTCTCTCTTCTGAGCGAAACGCGTGTGGCGTTCCCGAAGGGCTTTCCGTGCCTTACGAAGAGGTCTTTAAGCTCCAGATACCACACCTCGTGCCCGCGCGCCTCCGCTTCGAGCATGAGGACGAATGTAGTGTCTTTTTCGATGTTTATGGACCCTATCGGGTCCATGACGAACGCCATTTTAAGGTTCATGGTTGTGCCCTGCCGGTCGGTTGATTCTACCGAATTTTATCGATGCGGACAAATCGCCGGGCCGCCGGCTGGGGCGCCGTTACCCCTGCCCCGCCCTTGGTGTATACTTAACTTCGAGGCCGGGGCTAACGGAGCACGGCGGGCTGAGGACGATGGAAAAGGAAAAACCCACTTCTGCGGAAATCGCCGAGGAAAACCGCAACCTGAGAAGGCTCCGGTTCATGGTCGATTTCACACTCTCGCTCATATATCAATCGGACATGTCCAGGGAAGAGGCTCTCCTGCATATAGATAAGGTTAAGGGCTACGCCCTAAGACTATTCCCCGGAAAGGAGCTTGCGTTCGAGCTTTTATACGCACCACGGTTCAAGCGCGCTATCAGGGAAATATATGGGTTCCATTGATTACGAGACACTTGCCGAGCTCTACCGCGGGAAGCCTCCAGAGGTGGCTCGGGCGCTGGATTTTCAGAAACGCCTCCGCCGCAGCATAATCGGCGAGAGGTCCTTCGGCGAATTAAAGACTGTCGCCGGCGCCGACATATCCATACTTAAATCCGAAAATAAGCTTATCTGCGGAATAATTGTTTTCTCTTATCCCGACATGACGGAAATCGAGCGCAAATACTCGGAAGTCGAGGAAAACTTCCCCTACATTCCGGGGCTTCTGGCGTTCAGGGAAGGCCCTGCTATAATCGAGACCTACGGGAAGCTCTCCATAAAGCCCGACGTCCTCATCCTCGACGGGCAGGGCACAGCCCATCCTCGCGGCGTCGGCATAGCATGCCACGTAGGGGTGCTTCTCGACGTGCCGGCCATGGGAATAGCGAAGTCCAGGCTCTACGGCTCATTCGAAGAGCCCGGAACGGAGAAAGGCTCATGGACGCCGCTCACCTCGCGTGAGGGCGAATGCATAGGGGCAGTTCTTCGGACGAAGGACAGGACGAAGCCCGTTTTCGTCTCGCCGGGGCACAGAATCGATCTTGAATCGGCGCTCGAAATAGCGCTCGCATGCTCCTGGGGGCTAAGGATCCCCGAGCCTACGAGGCTTGCCGACAAATACGTTGCCGAGTTAAAGAAAGGGAGGAAATAGCCTATGCCTGAGAGATTCTCGTGGGTTATCGAAGACGCGCTGGCCGGTATGGAAAGGCCGGGTCTTTTCGAGCCGCTTGACG
>JBFWTW010000249.1:0-4136 GCA_050247635.1 Candidatus Dadabacteria bacterium
CGGAGGCCGTCGTTTCGCCTGCGGACGGCGAGGTCTTGGAAGTCGCCGAGATTTACGAAAGGGACTTCCTCGGAATGCCAGCTACCAGAATCTCCATATCCCTCGCGGTTTACGATTGCCACATTAACAGGATGCCCGTAAAGGGCAGGGTAACCGGTACAAAATACTCCCCAGGCAGTTTTCACATTGCGAATATGCCCCGTTGGCTTTTTTCCGAAGGAATGAAGAGGAAATCCGACGATAACGAGAGGCTTTCGACGCTCGTAGAGACGCCCGAAGGCGACAAATTCGTCGTGACGCAGATTGCGGGATTCCTTGCCCGGCGTATCGTTTCTTACGCCGAGGTCGATACGAAATTCGAGAAGGGGCAGAGGTTCGGCATGATAAAATTCGGGTCGAGGGTGGACGTATACGTGCCGGATGGGTATATAATAGAAACGAGGGAAGGGCGCAGGGTAAAAGCAGGGGAGAGCGTGATAGCATGGCAAGACGCGAACAGGGCGTAAGGCGGAAGAAGTCGAGGCGGCAGAAGGTTATGCCAGTTCTTCCGAACATCTTCACGACGGGGAATCTTTCTTTCGGCCTGCTTTCTATAATGACGTCGATACAGGTGGCCGCCGGCCACGGCGCGTCGGGGTCGCCCGAGTGGGAGTTCAAGAGGCTCTGGTGGGCGGGCGCGTTCATCGTCATATCCTTTTTCTTCGACATGCTCGACGGCAGGCTCGCGCGTTTCATTAAGCACGAGAGCAGCTTCGGCCTGTCGTACGATTCTCTGTCGGACCTCGTTTCATTCGGCGTAGCTCCAGCAGTGCTCCTATACGTATCCACGCTCATGGAGAGGGGCGAGCTCGGGCTGATGGTAGTTATCTTTTACACCGTGTGCGCCGCCCTCAGGCTCGCGCGGTTCAACGTGCAGTCGGGGGACGTCGAGCGGTTTAACTTCACGGGCCTCCCGAGCCCTATGGGCGCGGGGCTCGTCGTATCGCCGCTGATGCTGCTTTCGGCTCTCAGGATAACGCCCGACGAGCGGGTGATATGGTTCTTCCTCTTCGCGGCTCCGGTGGTGGGGCTCCTCATGGTGAGTAATGTAAGGTACGCCAAGCAGCCGACGCTCAAGCTCGGCGGGCCGTTCAACGCGCTCGTCGTTGCGGCGATAATAATCGCGGCCATCATCACAAACCCCGAGATAATGTTTATCTTCCTCGTTTACCTGTACGCCGTTTCGGGGCTCGTCATATACGCCTACAGGTATCTTACAGGCAAGCGGGGCGCACAGGACCAACCGCATACGCGGGAAGAGAGCTGATTATTAGTCTACGTAACTCCCTTCAATCAATAACTATTCCCAGGGCAACGGCTACCCCTCCTTGAACGGAGGACAAATGCCGTTATCTTATTAGCGTTATAAAGTTCCCTGATTCCAGATGCATCTACTAAATAAAAAGGCGGGCCGCCGATGATACCGAATCTCATTCGAACACTGAAACTGTATATAATTCCGGAAAGAGGTTTTTTCAGCGCACTGCGGCTTATGTCTGTAATCCTGGCCGCTGCCGTGCTTGTGACGGCGGCCTCGTGCAGCAGAGAGGAGAAGAGTATGGATAATGAAGCGGTTAAAACGAAAACGACTGTGAACGGTGTGACGAAATACGAGCTCGAAAACGGGCTTACGGTGATACTCGAAGAGAACCATTCCTCGCCGGTCGTGGCGGTGAACGTGTGGGTGAAGACGGGCAGCGCGTGCGAGAACGAGGGCGAGTACGGCCTGGCCCACGTGCACGAGCACATGCTCTTTAAGGGCACCGAGAAGAGGGCCGTCGGCGAGATCGCCAGGGTTATAGAGGGCAGCGGCGGCGACATCAACGCGTTCACTTCGTTCGACGAAACGGTTTATTACGTAGTCATAGCGAGCAGGTTCCAGGACACGGCGCTCGACATCCTTTCGGACGCGATGCAGAACTCGACGTTCGACCCCGAGGAGCTAAACAAGGAGCTCGAAGTGGTCGTCGAGGAGATAAGGCGCGGGCAGGACAGCCCGGGCAGGAATCTGAGCGAGCAGCTGTTCTCGACCATGTTCCAGGAGCACCCATACGGGAGGCCCGTTATCGGGAGCATCGAGAGCGTGAAGTCTTTTACACGTAAGGGAATAACGGATTTTTATCATAAGTGGTATTCGCCGCAGAATATGGCGCTCGTCATAGTCGGCGATTTCGACCCCGAGACGATAGAGCCCAAGATAGAAGAAACGTTCGGGAAGCTCAAAAGGTGGGACATCCCGAAGTGCGACATTGCGCCCGAGCCCGCGCAGAAAGAAATGAGGGCGTTCGTCCTCGACAAGCCCGTTCAGGAAGGCTACTTCTCGCTTGCGTATCATGTGCCGAACGCGAGGGGCGAGGACGTTCCGGCGCTGGACGTTTTGGCGAACATACTCGGGGGCGGCGAGAGCTCGCGCCTGTACAGGGAAATAAAAGAAGAGAAGGGGCTCACGAACAGCATATACGCCTACGCCTTCACACCGAAGCGCGAGGGCATATTCGCCGTCGGCGGAACGCTCGACCCGGCCGAGGCGAAGGAGGCCCTTTCGGAGATCATAGAGCAGATAGCCAGGATGAAGCACGAGCCGGTGAGCGATCTAGATCTGTCGAAGGCGAAGGTGAACATCGAAAGCGACGCAATCTATACGAAGGAGACAATGCAGGGGCAGGCCCAGAAGCTCGGCTATTACGAGGTCGAGGCAGGGGATTTCAGATACGAAGACGAGTATCTGGATAAGGTGAGGCAGGTGACGGCCGAGGACGTTATGGCGGTCGCGAACAAGTATCTCAACAATACGAATCTGACGGCCGGGTTCCTCTTGCCGACGGGGCAGGTAACCATAACGGAAGAGGAAATAAAATCGATAGCCGGCGAGGCCGACGGCAGGGCCGCGGTCGAAAACGTAAGCGAGGAAGAAAACACAGAGGCTGCAAACGGCGAGGAAGAGCTTATCGAAGAGGAATTCGCCGTTCACGGAAGCGGTGCGGTTCCGGCTTCCGCTTCGGCGGCGCTGTCTGCGACGCCCGGGCCGGGCGCCACGGCCGATTCCGAGGTGAAGGAGTATGTCCTCGACAACGGCGTAAGGGTGCTCATAAAGCATAACACCGGTGTGCCGCTGTTCGCGGCGCGCGCTGCGTTCCTGGGCGGGCTCAGGTACGAGGACGCAAAGACGCAGGGCATGTCGAATTTCGCCTCCCGCATGCTGACGCGCGGGACGGATACCAGGAGCGCCGCCCGCATAGCGCAGGAGATAGACTCCATAGCAGGGGACCTCGAAGGGTTTTCGGGCCGGAACAGCTTCGGAGTCACGGTCGAAGGGCTGAGCCAGAATTTCCCGCAGGCGATGGACCTGTTCGCGGACGTCCTTCTCCACCCGTCATTCAACCAGCAGGAGGTCGAAAGGGCGCGGAGGGAGATACTGGCCGAGATAAACAGGGAAGGGGACAACCTCGTTAAGACGACGATCAACCTGTTCCTGAACACACTTTACAGCGAGCATCCGTATAAGTTCAACCCGCTCGGAACCGTGGATACTGTGACTTCCTTTAACGGCAAGAGCATTCAGGCATTCTACAAAAAATACGCGACCCCGGAGAACCTTGTCATCACGATCGTGGGCGACGTGAACGAAGACGAGGCGCTCGCGGTGGTGAAGGAAAAGTTCGGCGCGATGAAAAAGGGCACGGAAACCGCGCCAGAGGTCCCGGCTCCAACGGCCCCTGAGAAGATCACGGAGCTCGTCGAGACGAAGCCGGACAAGGCGCAGACTCATATCATCATGGGCTTCCTCGCCCCCTCGCTTTCGGACAAGGACACGTATGCGTTCGAGGTGCTGAACACAGTGCTGTCGGGCCAGGGCGGGCGACTATTCCTCGAGCTCAGGGACAAGAAGAGCCTCGCGTATACCGTGACGTCATTCTATACGCCGGGTATCGAGCCCGGGTTCTTCGGCGTCTACATAGGCACCGCACCCCAGAAAGAGGCCGAGGCCGTGAGCGCCATAAAAGAGCAGCTCGGGCTGGTGCTCGAAAACGGCATCACCGACGACGAGCTAAAGCGCGCGCAGAATTACCTCGTCGGGAGCTTCGAGATAGGCCTCC
>JBFWTW010000250.1:0-4099 GCA_050247635.1 Candidatus Dadabacteria bacterium
CGAAAGCGCGGCTGAGCTCGAATCCGCCCTCAGGCACTACAAGTACCGGGAGCTTGCCCGGATAATCTACAGGGATATAACCGGCGAGGCCCCGTTCACCGAGACGATGGAGGAGCTTTCGGACCTTGCATCGGCCATAGTCGAGGCGGCGATAACGTTCTATAGCCCCGAGGCGGAAGGGGCGGGCGAGTTTACCGTGATAGGCATGGGGAAGCTCGGGGGGCGGGAGCTCAACCTGAGCTCGGACATCGACATAATCTACATCTACAGGGACGACGGCGACCCGGACCCGTTTTTCAGGCTGGCGGAGAAGGTGACAAAATCCCTCAGCGCCGTGACGGAGGACGGATTCTTGTACAGGGTCGATCTCGGACTCCGCCCGGGCGGCGGGAAGAGCACGATCGCCGTTTCATTCGAGGGGGCGCTGGAGCACTACTTTTACTGGGGGGACACCTGGGAGAGGGCTGCGATGATAAAGGCGCGGCCGATCGCCGGGGACATTTCGCTCGGCGAGAAGTTCGTAAGCGACATCGAGCCCTTCGTATACAAGAAGTTTCTCGATTACTCATCTATCGAGGACCTGAAAGATATGAAGACCCGGCTCGACCAGCTCGAAAAGAAGCGCGACGTCAAGCTCGGGAAGGGCGGGATTCGCGAGATAGAGTTTTTCGTCCAGGCCCTCGCGCTCGTAAACGGCGGGGAGATAAAGTACATACGAGAAAACAACACCCTGAAAGCGCTCGGAAAGCTCGAAGCCGCGCACCTGATAACACCGCAGGTACGTCGGACGCTATCGGATTCCTACCTCTTTTTAAGGAAGGTGGAGCACAATATTCAGCTCGCGGACGAGAGGCAAACGCACAAGCTGCCGTCGTCGCCGGACGACCTCGAAAAGCTCGCATTAAGAGTGGGCGTACCGGACAGGGACGAGCTAGAAAGGCTTTACAAGGAAAGGACCGCGGCGGTTTCGTCCGTTTACAAAGGGCTCTTTTACGAGCCTTCGCAGAAGACGGAGGAGGTCGGGAAGGAGTTCTGGAAGGCTGCCGGATTCCTTATGGAGGGAAACCTGGACGAGGAGGAGGCGATCGAGAATCTGAACGCGCTCGGGTTCAAAAATCCCGGCATGGCCGCAGACTTGCTCTCGAAGCTTCTCGACGCCAAGAGGGGCGGCCTTACGCAGGGCGGGAGGGCCTCGACGAGGAAGGTGATACCGGCATTCCTGGCGAGCGTCCTGAAATCGCCGGACCCGGACCTCGCGATCGTCAACCTCGAAAGGTTCGTTTCGGGCATAGGGTGGAGGACCTCGCTCTATTCGGTCCTCGCCGAAAACCCGGACATCATAGAGCTGCTGGTAAAGCTCTTTTCGACCAGCGGCTACCTGTCGAACTTCCTGATACGGCATCCGGAGTACATGGACGTGATAACACTCCGCGACGTGAGGACGGAGTACTCGTCCAAGGGGGAGATGCTGGCGCAGCTTCACGAATCGCTGGCCGAGGAGGACGACTACGGGGCGCAGCTCGACGTCCTGAGGCGGTTCAGGCACGTGGAAACTCTCAAAATCTGCCTCAGGGACCTTAACGGAGAGGTTGGGCCGTTTTATGTCGGCAAGTATCTCTCGATGGTGGCCGAGGCCATACTCGAAGCGGGGCTTGAAATCGCATGGGAAGTCGTCCGCGACAAGGAGAAGCACCCTGAGAAGAATCACAAGATGGTCGTCATGGGCATGGGGAAGCTCGGCGGGAAGGAGCTCTCGTATAACTCGGACCTCGACGTGATCTTCATTTACGACGGGAAGGAAGAGGAGCACATGTTTTACTCGAAGCTCGGGCAGAAGGTGATCTCCGTCCTGTCAGTGCCGACGGGTGAGGGGTATGCGTACAAGATAGATATGGGGCTAAGGCCGTCCGGGCGATCCGGGGCGCTTGTTACGTCGTTAAACGCGTTCCGGAAATATCAGCAGGAGAGCGCGCAGATCTGGGAGAGGCAGGCGCTCGTCAAGGCTGCCCCTTCGGCGGGGAACGTGAAGGTCGGAAATAAAATTATGAAGCTCGCGACGGAGTTCGTCTACGATAGGCCGATACACGAGGGCTTTGAGAAAGAGATAAACAGGCTCAGAAAGAGGATGGAAAAGGAGCTAGCGGCGGAGAGCCGGGAGAAGCTCAACATAAAGACCGGGCGCGGCGGCATAGTGGACATAGAGTTTTTGGTACAGATGCTTCAGCTAAAGTACGGCGGGGAGTATCCCGTGGTCAGAAAACAGAATACGTCGGACGCGCTCGCGTGGCTCCACGAAGCGGGAATAATCGAGGAAGACGACTATACGGAGCTGGCCGACGGGCTCACGTTCCTCAGGAAGATGGAGAATCTTTTAAGGCTCCTTCACGACAGGTCTATAAACGAGCTGTACGAGAGCGACTTCGAAAAGCTGGCTTCGGAGCTGGAGCCCGGGGACGGCGCGAAGCTCAAGAAAAAGTACACCACGACGACGGGCAAAATCAGGAAGATTTATAACAGGTACTTTTTGGGGCGGGCCGCGGAGCCGGCGCCCGCGGAAAAACGGAGAACCAGTAAATGAAGGATTTTAAGAGCTGCATTTTTCTCATGGCGGATGGGGCGAGGGCGGACGTTTTCGAAGAGCTCCTTAATGCGGGCGATCTGCCGGCGATATCGCGCTACGTAGTCGAGCCGGGAGCTTACAGGGAGGCTGTTTCGGTGTTTCCCTCTACGACGGGGCCAGCGTATACGCCGTACGTCTTCGGGAAATATCCGGGAAGGTGCAACTTCCCCGGGATAAGGTGGCTCGACAGGAGGCTTTACGCCGACAGGAGCAAGATTTTATCCTTCAGGCGTTTCAGGAGCTACATCGGTCTCGAGACTTACTTCATGAACAGCGACGCCTCGACCGACAATACCAGCATATTCGAGGTGTTCCCCAGGAGCGGCAATATTTTGAACGAGCTGTCGCGCGGGGTGAAGCTCAGTAACGACAAGACCCGTTTTTCGAAGCTTTATCATAAGGTGAAGAGCCATTTCACGGACAGGACGGACGAGGTAGACCTGCTTGCCCGGAGGCTTCTCGTAAAGGAGCTCGGGGCTATGCACGATTTCATCTTTACCGTGTTCCTGGGCATCGATACGTACTCGCACGTGAACCACCCGTTCCACAGGGACGTGATCGATTCCTACAGGCGGATAGACGAGACGGTGGATATAGTCGCCTCGCGCCTCAAATCGGAGGGGCGTCTCGACGAGACGCTGTTCGTCATCATCAGCGACCACGGCCTTACGCAGACCCATTCGCATTTCGATTCCCTCGGGTTTCTGAATGCCAGGGGATACAAGACCTTTTATTATCCCAACGTGTTCAAGCACTTCACGAACGCCGACGCCGGGAGCCTCATATCCGGAAACGCCATGGCGAACATATACGTCAAGAGCCCGGACGGCTGGGAGAGGCGCTCGACGTTCGCGGAGATGAAGCAGCTGGTCGAGGACTTCCTCGAAAGGCCCGAGGTGGATATCGTCGCCGGGACGGACGAGGAAGGGAGGGTGAGGATAAAGAGCACGAGGGGCGAGGCCGCGGCGTGGATAGGGGAAGGCGGGCTCGTAAATTACCGGAAGATCTCGGGGGACCCGTTCGGTTATAACGGCGTACCGGAGAGCATGACCGCGAGGGAGGCCCTGGCGGCGAGCTTCAGTACGGAATACCCGGACGCAGCCGTTCAGATAATGCAGCTCCTCGAATCACCGCGAGCGGGCGACCTCGTACTGAGCGCGCACCTTGGCTATGATCTCAGGTCGCACCACGAGAGCCCCGAGCATCGATCTTCGCACGGCTCACTCGTGAGGGACCACATGATAATCCCGTTCGCAATCAGCGCGCCGCTCACCGACGAGCGCGCAAGGACCGTGGACGTGTATCCGACGATACTGAGCCTCCTCGGAAGGCAGCTTCCGGACGGCCTCGACGGCATCGACCTGTCGGTTTAAAAGGGAAGGGATGATGGATAGGTGAAGGAGAGGCCAAAAACTAAATCCCCCCCTTTTCCTAAGGGTGGGTGAAAGGCAAAAACTGGATTCCCGATTAAGACACTCG
>JBFWTW010000251.1:0-4096 GCA_050247635.1 Candidatus Dadabacteria bacterium
ACCACCCTTCGGAGGTGCCGTCACCTACTATAACCAGGGATGGGACGTCAGACGTGAATACCGATGCGTCCGGGTTGCCCTCTCCGTCGAGCGGAACGTCGCTGGACGAAATGATCTCGAAGTCTTCAAGCTCCGAGTCGGCTGTGGCCGCGGCGAACCAGTCGAATATGGCGTCGCCGTTCGAGTCGTATGCCTCGGAGTTGTTGCCTGTAAAGAATCCGCTGACGGCGCCCGGTCCTGATACGCCGCCGTTGAGGATAACAGTCGATCTCTTAAACGCTATGTCCCAGTTGGTGGAATCCTGTGCCTGTGCGTCCGTAAGGTCCACTACTTCCCCTGCGGAAAGATCGAGATAGGTGTACTTGTTGGCCGGGTCCCCGGGTTCGGCGCTTACTCCTCCGGCGGATGCGTCGATCAGGAGTGTGATGGTTTCGTTGGTGCCGCCACCGCCACCTCCACCGCCTCCGCCGCCGTCGCCGCCTCCACCTCCGTTACTGCCACCGCCGCCTCCTCCGCAGCCTCCCATGAGACCGAAGGACAGGACTACTACCAAAATCAATGGAAAGATAGTTTTAAATATCTTCATTCCTAGCCTCCTTAATGTTGTGTTTTTGAAATTTGGAAAGTCGATCTTATGCCCAGATATATGTAACGTCCTACCGAAGGCCTGAGGTCGTTCACGTCGTTCGGGTTTCTGTGAACGTCGAAAATGTTATCGACACCCAGGAACACCGTGCAGCATTCCCAGACGTCCTGGTTGATCTTCCCGTCGAACTCCGCCCACCCCGGCGAGGTTATGGTGTTGTCCTCGTCTACATACTCGCTCGACTGGTAGACCGCCCTCAGATTTATCATGTTCCCGGGCAGGACGTTTAGTATGTCGACGCCTGCCTTCACCTGGTGCTTCGGGCGTCCCGTGAGCCACTTGTCTATGTCCGTATCTTTCGCCCACAGGTACGTGTACCCGGCGTTTATGATGAAATAGCGGAGAAGATTATATGTCGCGGCCAGCTCCGCCCCCATGGTCGTCGCCCTTCTTACGTTTATGTACTGAAAGACCTGGAGTCCCATTTCGTCGCTGAGCTCCTCGTCGAGCCTTACGTCTATGAGATCGTGTATGCGATTGTAGAAGAGATTCACGTCCCACCTGAGATCCTGCCACCAGCCTTCCGCGCCGACCTGAAAGCCGTCCGACTTTTCGGGGACGAGGTCGGGATTGCCGAGTATTATGTAGCCGAGCGCACTGTGGTCGAAAAAGTAGTAACGCTCTTTTAGGTTCGGCACCCGATATCCCCTCCCGTATCCGAGCCTTAACCTCAGATTTTCGAGTGGGGATATCATGACGTTTATTTTCGGCGAGACGTTCGAGCCGAAGTCGGTGTCGTACTGGTATCTGACTCCGGGCAGTAGCTCGAGCCACGGTGTGGCGAAATAGTCGTCCTGGGCGTAAGCCTCGAACGAGTTCATGTCCGCCCCCGGCGCTATCTCCTCTATTATTTCGATGCCGTTTACAGTTTCCTTTATCTGGTCCTGCTCCAGGGTCTGCCGTCCCATTATGCCGCCGATGGTCGCCAGATGCTTTTCGCCTATCGGCCTGTCGTACTGCGTTTCCGCCGAATAATAAAGAAAAGTGGCGTCCCTCTTCTGCTCGAGCTGCGGGCTCGAAGGTATGTCGAGAATGCTTATGTCGTGAAAGCGCTCGTAGTTAAGAGCGCCCTGGAGCCTGGAACCGTCCTTGAACGGCACAGTCGACCCGAGAGTAAAATTTATTGTGTCGGCATTCTCCCGTCTCTCCCAAATCACGTCGCCCAGCCCGGGCGTAAAGGTCGTGTACGTTATGGTTTTGTCTTCCTTGTAATATCTCGGATAGAAATAAAACTCCGTTCCGCCCTGCAGCGTATATGCAAATTGTCCGCTGACGTTCCACCTGTACCCCTCATCGCCGTTCGTGTTCGGGTCGGACTTGTCGAGGTCATATCCTTCGAAAAAACGTACGTCAGAGAAGAGAGCTACGGACCATGGGCCGCGGTTGGCGGTGAGGTTGGCCATAAGGTGCTCGGTGGCGATGTGTTTGTCGTTTACGTTCTTGTCGCCGAACGTTCCGATGTCGGCGAGGATCGTGGCGGAATAGTCTTCGGGGGGCTTACTCGTGATGACGTTTATTACGCCGGCCATTGAATCGCTCCCGTAGAGCGCCGAGACGGGGCCCTTAACTATTTCGATTCTCTCTATGTCGGCCGCGCTTATCTGCGTAATGTCTACCGTCGATCCGGTGCTGGCCGTTACTCTCCGTCCGTTAAGAAGTATCAGCACACGATCTGCATCGAACCCTTGCATCCATACGCTGTAACCATTCTTCTCGGTTTCCTTGAGCAGGAGGCCGGGGACGTATTCGAGCGCTTCTTTAAGATCACGGGCGTGGGTTCTTCTGATTTCTTCCTTTGTAACCACCTGCGTCCTCACAGGGGTATCGAGAAGCTTTTTCTCCGTTCTCGTCCCTGTTACCACCACCTCTTCCAGTTCCTGATAACCGTCATCCGGCTGCCCGGTCAGCTCTTCTTCCGTCGGATTGTGCACCGGATCGTCCTCGTCGTCCGGCTCGTAGACCTCGGGCACTGTCCCGTCTATGTAATCTTCGGCCTCGGACGGTGCTTCCTCCGCCTCCGGAGGGTCGTATACGGGCTCATCCACGGCCCGGGCCAATTGATCCACCCCGCATAAAACAGTCAGGACAAAGATCGACAAAATCTTTAAACAAGTCATTCTCACGAGCGAAGAATCCCTTTAGTAATGTGTTCAGAGCGGCCGGGGCTCCGGCGCTATTGATGAGATTGATCATGAATATCGTTCTCATAATAACAGGTTACCCTCCCGTGTCAAGATTTTCAAACTGATTAGTAAAACCCAGCGCTCTCAATTTATTGTAGTGAAATCAGGGGGAAATCACTATTATGAAATTGATATACGTTATCATCCAATATAATACCCGGCTATTTAGATATATGTAAAAACATGTGTCAGCTAGCGGAGTTTCGAGTGCATATGAGCTGAATATTTCTAGATGTATATGAAACTAAGGCATAAAATGTGTAAATGCCCGTTTTATATGCACGTTTTATTCATTGCATATGCATTGCTCTGCGCTAGTTATCCAGGGGGATTTCTTGAAATAAGGAGCCATAAAATTTTTCGCAACGATCCGGAAATCAGAACCGACATTTATGTTTGGTGTAGGTGTAAATGGGATAGGCATGAATTACTGAGGAGCTGCATGGCATCTATAACGCGAAGACAATATAAGAGGGATATACAATCTCGCCTATCTTTATCCGAAGCTTGTCGTTAATGACATAAACACCATTCTCCGTGAAAAGTCGTCTTCCGCAGGACATTGAAGTCCGGACCACCCCGGATTCTGTCTCCTGTTACTAAAATAATCCTTTCCTGGAAGGCGTCCGTTCCGCGAGGTCCGCCCGAAGCCTATCCTTCCCGCATATATATAAGGTATGTCTCCCTTCTCGGGCGCATGCCTGATTCCCGTACTGTTTTCTGACAAACGACGTGTCCCGATTTATAAAAGGTAATAATCACAGGCTCTGGCTGCTGGCACATTACTTTCATCTATATAAAGCGGCCCGGAGGATGAATCCAGAAAACCAGATGTCGTCGATATCTTCGGAAAATGCACGAGCAGAAAATTGTAAACGTAAAACTTTAAAACTAAATCAAAGGAGGTAAGGAGAGATGAGTAAAGCCAAATGGCTTTTTATGTTTTTATTGGCTCTATCTATGGCCGCGCCTACGTTCGCCGTTGAACTCACACTGGGCGGCTTTCCGAGCTATATGCGTACCAGGGCTCGTTATATAGGAAACGCCACGTTTATATCGGCGTTGAGCAACGGAAACGCACAGGCGCTCGGATTTACTAACAACAAAGACGAGATATTCTTCGTAGACACGAGTCTGCGTTTAACTCCTCAGTTGGTGCTCAGCGATGCGGTAACGATCCGGGCCCAGTTTAACGTCTTTGACAACAACATCTGGGGCGGTTCAACTTCGGAGCTGCTGGGTGGACGTAACACCGTAGTAAACTCCA
>JBFWTW010000252.1:0-4091 GCA_050247635.1 Candidatus Dadabacteria bacterium
CTCAAGGACGACCTCCAGAAGCTGTTCGCCCTTTTCGACCCCGAGAGCTTCGCCCAGCCTAAAGAAACCGCTTCGAAAGAGCGCATGGGCATAATAGAGAAGATCGGCCGCGTGGCTTGGGACCTGCTCGGGGAGCTGAAGATCCACATTATCTTCACGGGGCAGGTAACCGTCGGGCTGGTCAAGGCGCTTCTTAACCCGCTCAGTATAAGATGGGGAGAGGTCTTCACGACCTGCGAGAAGTTCGGCGCGAACTCCTTTTTCATAATAGCCCTCGTGAACTTCCTCGTGGGGCTCGTAATCGCGTTCCAGTCGGCCATGCCGATGCAGCAATACGGCGCTCAGATATTCGTCGCCGACCTCATTGTCATAGCATACTTCAAGGAGCTGGGCCCGCTCATGACGGCCTTCGTCGTAAACGGCCGGAGCGGATCGGCCTTCGCCGCCGAGCTCGGGACGATGAAGGTGAACGAGGAGCTCGACGCCCTCGACACCATGGGGCTCGACCCGGTGAACTTCCTCGTCGTCCCTAAGGTAATAGCGGCCCTCCTGATGCTCCCCTTGCTCACGGTATTCGGGAACCTCTTCGGCCTTTTGGGCGGCCTCGTCGTCATGCTCTCTCTGGGGTTTACATTCGGCACGTACATGAACCAGATAACGGCGTCAGGGACGTATGTCATGCTCCTGGCCGGGCTTTTCAAAACGCTCTTTTTCGCGGTGATAATAGCGGGGGTCGGGTGCCTTTCCGGTATGAGGGCTTCACGCGGCCCGTCGGCCGTCGGCGACGCTGCGACCGAAGCCGTCGTCATAGGCATAGTTCTCATGATATTAACGGACGGCATATTCGGGGTGGTTTACTACGTTCTCGGGATCTGACATGAGCGGGAATAACGTCGAAAACAAAAGGGAAGTGATAATAAAAGTGAGGAACCTCACGGCGAAGTACGGTGACAACACCATACTCGACAAGATAACGTTCGACGTCTACAGGGGTGAAATATTCGTGATTCTCGGCGGCTCGGGATGCGGGAAGAGCACGCTTTTAAAGCACATGATCGGGCTCTACAAGCCGGCGAGCGGGAACGTCGTCATAGAAGGCCGCGACATCTCCACAGCCGAAGGGGACGAAAGAATAGAAATACTGAAGCGTATAGGCGTCGCCTACCAGCTCGGGGCGCTTTTCGGGTCGATGACGGTCCTTCAAAACGTCATACTCCCGCTCGAGGAATATACCGAGCTTAACGGCGAGGCAAGGGACCTCATAGGAAGAATGAAGCTCTCGCTCGTGGGCCTTACTGGCTCCGAGCAGAAGATGCCGTCCGAGCTCAGCGGGGGCATGATAAAGCGCGCGGCGCTCGCCCGGGCCATGGCGCTCGACCCGAAGGTGCTGTTTTTGGACGAGCCTTCGGCGGGGCTAGATCCCATCACATCGGCCGAGCTCGACGAGCTCATAAAGCAGCTTTCGAGGACCCTCGGCATCACATTCGTCGTCGTGACCCACGAGCTCAACAGTATTTACAATATTGCGGACAGGGTTATCATGCTCGATAAGAGCGTTAAAGGTATAATTGCCGAAGGGAAGCCCGTTTACCTGAGGGATCATTCGACCATCCCGGTCGTTCAAAAGTTCTTCAGGCGTCAGACGGACGCGGAGCTCGGCGGTGAAGAAAATAAAGGGGAGTCCCGCATATGAAAAAACCGAACTACTTCAAAATTGGGCTTTTCGTTATCGCCGCCACGCTGCTGCTTGCAGCGGCGATAATAATTTTCGGCGGCGGGAAGTTCTTCGAGAAGAAGACTACCGTCGAGACCTATTTCGATCAGTCGGTTCAGGGCCTCGATGTCGGGGCCTCGCTCGAATTCCAGGGGGTCCAGATAGGTAACGTCAGCTACATCGGGTTCGTCTTCAACGAGTATCATACGAAGAAAACATACGTCCTCGTAAGGGCCGAGATATACCTCGACAAAGTAGCCGGGGAGGGCAATAAGAGGCTCTTCGAAACCGATGAGGAAAGGATGCACGGCTATAAGCAAATGGTGCAGAAGGGCCTCCGGCTCCAGCTCGCCTCCCAGGGCGTTACGGGCATAGCGTTTCTGAACGCCGTCTACCTCGATCCCCAGCGCTATCCTCCACTGGATATAGACTGGACTCCGGAATACGCGTACTTCCCATCGGCGCCCGGCACCATAACGCAGATAACGCAAACGATCGAGAACCTCTCCAAGAGCATAGAAAACATCGACATACAGAAAATAACGGAGGGCGTGGAAGATCTGGTCGCGTCTCTTAACAACGCCGTCGAGCAGGCCAAGGTGGGCGAGCTCAGCGCCGACCTCCGGCAGCTTGTTAATACGCTCAACACTACGACATCGGAGCTCGACAAGCTGCTCAAGAGCAAGGAAACGAAGGAAACGCTGGCAAACGTGGTGGCGATTACGGAAGAGGTCAACAGGACGCTGAAGCGCACAGACAGGCTCCTGTCCAACCGGGAACACGACATCAAGCTTACTCTTAATAACGTAGAACGCATAACAGAGGACATGAGGGAGTTCATGGAGACTGTGAAGAAGTACCCGTCGTGGGTGCTCTTCGGGAGTCCTCCGCCGCATATCGAACCCGAGGGGGAAGAAAAACAATGAGAGCACGGTTCATTATATTGATATCCGCTGTCTTATTGGCCGCATTGGGCGCGGCCGGATGCGGAGGCATATCCAAGTCCTACCCTGAGCGGAGCTATTACATGTTCGAAGTTTCCCCTCCGGAGAAGGTCGCGGCCCCCGTCGAGGGCGCCGTTGCGCAGGTGTGGAAATTCAGCGTATCCCCGGGCAGCGACGGGAAGGAATTCGTATACAGGACAGACGACATCAGCTACGAATCCGACTTTTACAACCAGTTCTTCAGGAACCCCGGCGCGCTCCTCACCGAAACGACCATACGCTGGCTCTCGGACACCGGGCTCTTCGAGGACGTCATGAGCTCGCTCGGACAGGGCTTCGCCAGTTATTTCATACAGTCGAATGTGGTCGAGCTCTACGGCGACTACAGGGGCGAGCCGGCTGCCGTGATGACTATACAGTTTTTCCTTCTCGAATATACGCCCGAAGGCGAGTACGGCGACAGCACCGGGATAATCTTCAACAAGACCTACAGCTCTCACGTTCCGATTCCGACTGCTTCCGCGCCCGACCTCATGAGGGGCTGGAACACCGCGCTCGGCGAGATATACGGCGAGTTTCTCGAGGACCTCAAACTGTACGTGAAACCATTCTCGCAGGCGGCCACCGTCAATTAACGCCCGGGCCGATGCCGACTACTCGCTCCGGCCCGATGCGGGATATGTTAAGGTTTATTCACGCCCCGCTATTGCATAAGCCGCGGCGGGGGAAATATAATTATCCATTGTCAGAAGCCAGCAAGGGAGAGTGATATGAGGGTTGTATCCGTAATAATAATTGTCCTGGTCATAGCCGTCGTCGGGATGTCCTACAGGTTCGGAATGGACACGGAATACGTCTATAACGACCTCATCGATCAATATACCGAAGGCGGCACATTAAGCGTCGTAAGCAGAAGCTACGACAAAGGCATACTCAGCTCCAAGGCGAGGACCGTCTTTGCCGTCAATAATATGGGCAAGGAAATAGTAAGGCTCGACGAGACGGATACGATATACCACGGCCCGATCCCTGTCCTCGCCATATTCAAGGGAAAGGCCGGGCCCGCGCCCGTGCTTTCGGTGCTGGACTCCCAAATAAAAATTGTCCCCGCAGAGGGGAATCCCAATGCTGAGCTCTTTGAGAAGATACCTCCCGTAGACGTTCACACGGTTATTTCCTTCGGAAACAAGGCTGTGGCTGACTTGTCCATGCCGGCCTTCGAGCTCGACCTCGAAGAGGGCGACAAGCTCTCCTGGCAGGGGTTTACAGGGAGGGTCGACTATGACACGAACGAGTTTCACAGCATAAGCGACCTCGAATCTCCCGGTCTCAAAATAGACGGGAAGGATTCGACTCTGACTATCACGGGAATTAAAGTGTGGTCAGAGCTTTCCCACCCAACGCCCGACGCCGAATACCCGACCGGGGATGTG
>JBFWTW010000253.1:0-4084 GCA_050247635.1 Candidatus Dadabacteria bacterium
TGCCGGCTCGGGGTTGGTAACGGTCGCCGACGGTTCGGCCATAGCGGCCGGGGATTATCTGAAGGTCGATTCGAAGGGGAACGTCGAGGTCGTGAAGGTGGACGGCGTCGAGTCGAACGTCGTTACGCTGGACGAGGATACGCCTCTCAGGAAAAGCCACAGGACGGGCGTGAAGGTGGTGCAGGTGGATTTGTCCGGATTCGGCGCAGACCACGACGAGGCGGCGTACGACATAGACAGGATTATCGAAGTGAAGTGGTTCAGGCCGCGCGTGAGGGAGAGGTACGGGAGGAATATAGAGTTTCTCGACAGGGATCTCGAGTTCGACGCGGAGCTGATGCTGAACGCGGCAGTGCAGCTGAAAAAGGCGGCGGTATACAGGGTGCTCGGCGGGTACGTGTGCCCGAAGCTCTCGAAGGCGACGCGGAATGCGGACTCCTGGGAGAAGAGGGCGGAGGAGTTTTCGAAGCGTTTCGACGAGGAGATAGAGCGCGTGCTTGCAGCGGGGATTGATTACGACTGGAACGTGAGCGGCCAGGTGGACAGGGACGAAAACAGGATTCCTGCGACGTCGTTTTACGTCGGGAGGGCCTAGCGGATGATTACCGTAGACACGTCGGAGCTTGCGGAGTTCCTGAATAGCCTCGGTGCGCGGCTCGAAAAAGGGTTCGATTCGCGTAAGGCGCTCCTGGAATCAGGGCAGTTGATCGCGTCGCTGATAAAGACGCGGACGAAGTCTGGGAAGGACGTGGACGGGAAGCCGTTCGCACCATATAAAGGAAATGGCGGAAAGGTAGACCTCGACGCGAGCGGCGAGATGCTGGGGGCTATAGAGGTGAGGCTTGTTTCGGACACGGAAGCCGTCGTCGGCATATTCGACCCCGTACAGGCGAGGAAAGCGATTATACATCAGATGGGGCTGGGCAAAATGCCCAGGAGGAGATTCTTCGGGCTCGGGAGAGACGCCGCAGGCGTGACGGCCGAGATCGAGGCCATATTCGTGCGCGAGCTCGGAAAGGCTACAAGGAAAATATAATGGCTACGAACATAAGAGAGGAAATAGACAAGGCGCTTGCGGATTCACTTCTGGCGTCGTCATTGATACAGCTCGTAACGAGGGAGTTCGTCGGGGTGGACATGGAAACCGGCGCTATCGAGGGGATAAGCTACATGGAGATGCCGGCTGTGGTCGTGAACACGGGGAACGAGACGGGATACGTCGAGATACCTGGCGGTAAGACCCGGGTGAAGTACAGCCCGGAGATCGTCGGGTACGTGTATGACGAGTCAGAGTATTTCACGGATCTGAACGAGCTGATCGCGGAGACGAAGAAGAGGCTCTTCGCGTCGAGACGGATTATGTACGGCGGGGCGAGCATCGGAATCCTGAATGGTGTGACCGCGCTTACGACCGACAGGGGGCGGCTTGCGCCGTACGGTGCATTTTCGATGACGCTCGAGATTCTATACGATTACGAAACTGTGACCGGAGGGGAGTTGGAAGCATGATAAGATTCGTGTTGTGCGTTCTGGGCGTGCTGGCCTTCGCGGCAGGCGCCGAGGCGGATTCAGACAGGATAATGATGGACTCGAACGCGGCGCCGCTCGGGTCGACGGAGACGTACTCGACCGATACGTTCCTAGCCGAAAGTTACAAGTACGCAGCCGTGACTGTCGTCGCGGACGAGGACAGCGCCGAGGGTGGTATGAAGATAGAGCAGTCGTGCGACGAGGATTGCGACACGGCGGCGGAGCCCGCCTTCCAGTACGTGTCGTCCTGGAGCTATACCGCCGGATCATCCAATAACCAGTACGTTGCGGAGCTCAACTGCAAATGCGCGAGGGTTACTTACGTGAACGGATCGAGCGCGCAGGGGAGTTTTCACATATCTACCTACCTTAAGCTCGACTAGAGCGGACTTCCTTTTAGACAACCGTAGAGGGGAATAGATGAAAAAAGCGATAATGCTATGCGCGCTGTTGTGTGCGGCCGGGATCGTTGCGCGCGCGGACATTCAGCAGGACGTGATTAACAGGGACCCGGCGGGTGCGTCCGGGGGCGGCGGTGGAGGAACGGTGACTGTCGGCGAGTCCGACGGGACCCCCTCAGTGAGCGACGCTTCGACCATATCTTTCGACCAGTCCAAGGGGTTTACAGTGACCGACGAGGGTGGGGGAGAGGCCGAGGTGGGGCTTTCGCTCGGAGCCGCGCTGGTCCTGTACGACGATTCGAACGACGGATATCCGGCGGGGGTATTGAACGTGGAGGATGCGCTCGACGCACTGGTGAACGAGCCGGATGGTGGGCCGAACGGCGAGGACAGCCTGATACCTTTCGAGAATCTGAAGAATGTGCCGGAGTTCAGGAAGACGCTCCTACAACTCCGCCCGCAGGGATACGAGCCGCCGGCGTCTAATTTTGCGACGATTGACACGAGAAACTCGCAGCCCGTTTTGACTTTCGACGGAGACGAGTGCGCCGTGTGGTCTTTCGTGATGCCGAATACGTACGGCGGGAACGGTGTGACGGTGGAGTTTTACACGACGGCGACGGCGACGTCGGGGGACGTCGATTGGGACGGGTCTTTCGAGAGGCAAACCGTGCAGGATATAGATGCTGATTCGTTTGCGGGTGCTGTGTCGAGCGACGGCAACGTGAACAACGGGACGTCGGGAGTGCCAACGCTCGTATCGATAGAGTTTACGGACGGGGCAGGGATGGACTCGTGCGGCGTGAACGATTTATGCAGGGCGAGGATTTGCAGGGACGCGGCGTCGGATACGGATTCCGGCGCGGTGCAGTTCCGAGGGGGGCAGATTTATGAGACTCCGTGATTTTCTGCCGGTTGCAATCCTAGCCGTTTGCTTTTTTGCGGCGGCGCGAGTGGAGGCGGCATGGCGGTTTGACGGAACGGACGACTATGCAGCCCTCGGTTTAAACACCGCCCTGGACCTGCCGGACGGCGACTGGACGATCGCCGGCTGGGTCAGGCTGACGAACGGCAATGCGGGGGATGCGACGAAGGGGCTGCTCGTCCGCGCGCAGGACGGGGAATCGTACTGGGAAATTTCGATCGGAGAAGCTTCGAACCCTGCCCCTGCGGACAGGAACGAGATTTGGTTTTACGCTGATAATAACGGGACTTCCGTCCACGCCAGGAGCACGGGAGACCTTTTCGCTTCCAATACGAGCTGGACGCATTTTGCGGTGAGGCGCTCCGGGATTACGTACACGCTATGGGTGAGCGGATCGCAGGCGGCGTCAGATAATAACGCCGCACTGGGCAGTTTGAGCGCTACAGCAGGCGGCGAGGCGCAGGGACGGCTTATTTTCGGAATCTTCCTGCCTGGGGTATTCGAGCAGCCGCTCGACGGGGACCTGGGCCCGGTTGCCGCATGGAGCCGCGCGCTTTCGGACGCCGAGATTGAGGGGCTTGCAGACGGTTTCAGCGCTGTTTGCTTTCCGGGATGGGCGTGGGTGATCCCGAATATCCGGGACAATGTGGAGCTGGGGCACGGGATAGAAGTTACAAGAAACGGGGCGACAGTTACCGAAAATAACCGTATGATTTATTGTGGAGGATGACATGATTGGAAAAAGGAACCGCCCCGTATCGAAAGGGATTTATTTTCTATCGCTTTTTGCCGCACTTCTTCTCGTCGGATTTCATGCCGACGTTTTTTCCGAGACCCGGTCGATCGACCCGGGCGAGACTTTTCAATACCAGGGGCAGGTGAAATGTAACGCGTGCGCTCCGTGCCCCGAGTGCCCTGACGTAGCGGATGCAGGTGCAGCGTCTTACGGGCCGGCGGGGCTGCAGCCCGAAGTCGTATGCAGCAAGACCGTGTCCCGCGTCGGGAATGCGCAGGCGGTCGTCAATTCAACCGTCCCGGGGCAGACTGTGTGCATGGAGCCCGGCACGTATAACTTCAACGTCGCTTTTTATCCGAGGCCGGGGGTACATATATATTGCAAACCGGGGGCGAAGCTGGTGTTCGACGGGGGCGACCAGGAGGGTGTCAGGTTCAATACGAACGTCTCCGACGCGATCCTGGAGGGATGCGAAATTACCGGGGGTTGGGA
>JBFWTW010000254.1:0-4053 GCA_050247635.1 Candidatus Dadabacteria bacterium
TTGCCATCTCCTCTTGTTGTTCTTCCAGACGAATTCGTAGAGGCAGTTATGGAAGTAGTAGTATTCGAGGTGCTTGAACTCGTACTTGGCGGCGGAGAAGAGACGCGAGCAGAGCTCGATGTGGTCATCCATGGAGCCGCCGATGTCGAGGAAGAGGAGAACTTTGACGTTGTTCTTCTTGGCCGGGACCATTTCGATCTCGAGGTATCCGGCGTTGCGCGAGGTTTTGTCTATCGTCTTGTCGAGGTCGAGCTCTTCGGACGTGCCCTCGCGGGTGAGTATGCGGAGGCGGCGAAGCGCCATCTTCATGTTCCTCGTCTGGAGCTCGACTCCGTCGTCGAGGTCCTTGAACTCGCGCTTGTCCCACACCTTGACCGCCCTTCTGTGGCGGCTCTCGTCCTGCCCTATGCGGATGCCTTCGGGGTTGTAGCCGTAGGCGCCGAAGGGGGAAGTGCCTCCCGTACCGATCCATTTATTGCCGCCCTGGTGGCGCTTCTTCTGCTCCTTCATGAGCTCCTTCAATCTTTCGAGGAGCTTGTCGAGGCCGCCCATGCCTTTTATGAGCTCCTTCTCTTCGTCGGTGAGGGCGTTGACGAAACTCTTCCTGAGCCAGTCCTCCGGTATCTTCATGAATTCTTCGGTGTCTATCTTTTCTACCCCTTCGAAGTAGTAGCCGAAGAGGAGATCGAACCTGTCGAGGTGATGCTCGTGTTTTATGAGGGATGTGCGGGAGAGGTAGTAGAAGTCATCGACGCTGTATTCGGCGATGCCTTCGTCGAGCGCTTCGAGGAGGGTGAGGTACTCCTTTATCGTTACCGGTATGCCGTCGTTTTTAAGAAGTAAAAAGAAGTCGAGAAACATTTCTCACCCTTGTGAATCGAATTACGCCCGCCCGATCAGCGCCTGAACCTGAGCCTGATGCGGGAAAGGAGGTCGTGGTCCTGCTCGTTCTTGAGGAGCGCTCCGGCGTATGGAGGGAGGCTCTCGGAGAGATCGACCGCGCCGAGCTCTGACTCCGTAATCTTCCCGACCATGAGGAGCTTTAGCCAGTCGATGAGCTCGCTCGTCGAGGGCTTCTTCTTGAGGCCGTCTATTTCGCGGAGGTCGTAGAAGATGCTCATGGCGTTTTCGATGAGCTTCCCTTCGAGCTTGGGATAGTGGACCTTTACTATGGCCTTGAGCGTTTCCCTGTCGGGGAAGCTGATGTAGTGGAAGAAGCACCTTCTCAAGAACGCGTCCGGGAGCTCCTTTTCGTTGTTAGACGTGATGATGATTATCGGGCGCTCCTTGGCCCTGATTGTCTTCCTGAGCTCGTAGCAGTAGAACTCCATGCGGTCGAGCTCGAGGAGGAGGTCGTTAGGGAATTCTATGTCGGCCTTGTCGATTTCGTCGATGAGGAGGACGACCTGCTCGTCGGATTCGAAGGCCTCCCAGAGCTTGCCTTTCTTGATGTAGTTCGCGATGTCGTTGACCCTGTCGTCACCGAGCTGGGAGTCGCGGAGGCGGGAGACGGCGTCGTATTCGTAGAGCCCCTGCTGCGCCGTGGTCGAGGACTTGACGTGCCAGGTGATGATCTCCTTCTCCAGGGCTTCGGCCACCTCGAACGCCAGCATCGTTTTACCCGTGCCCGGCTCGCCTTTAATAAGGAGCGGGCGCTGGAGTGTTATTGAAGCGTTTACGGCGAGATTCAGGTCCCTCGTCGAGATATAATTTTCCGTGCCTTCGAATTTCATATATTAAGCCCCATGATTATTTAGATTTTGATGTGTTGTTACGGTTGTGGACTGTCTCTTCCCCGACCGGCTCTAAACCCCTTAAGTAATAAAAATTATACTTTTTATGGGCCGGTTAGGCAAATACCGGACGGCCCCGGGGAGATACGCCCGCCGGGGCCGGGCCCTCATATTTTATCGGACGGGTTCTCGTCGTCCGCGTGAAACGGCGGAGCGCTGACCACACAAAGGCGGTTCTTTTCCGTGGCCTTAAGGACTTTGTGGTGAATGCCTTTCGAGACTACCGATAGCTCGTTCGGGGACAGCGACTCCGTCCATGTACTGCCGGATTCGGGGTCGAAGAATTCGAGCTCGAGCTCCCCGTCGAGGACGAAGTAAATCTCGTCGAATGTCTTATGAAAATGAGCCGTCGTGGGTTTAATATCGATCGCGACGGCGATGCCGAGCTTGTCGTAATCGCTTCCGAGAAGGATTTCGCGTATCTCGCCGCAAAAGGGCGAATGGACCACGATGTGGTCGGCAAGCTTTTTCGTAAGCATGTTATTCCCCCGTTAAACCGTTATCAGGAACACACATTAAACCTGAACCGTGTATGCGGCAAGCTATTTTTCCGTCACCCGTTCGAGGATGCTGTAGACCCTGCCGACCATTTCGCGCGCGTCTTCCATGAACCCGGCCGCGACGAGGGCGTTGTCGAAGATCTGCTCGGCGACGAGTTTTGCCGTTTCGGGGTCTTTGTCCTTTAGCGCCGAGAGGCCCTCTATGAGTTTGTGCGCGGGGTTGAGCTCAAGGTTGATCGAGTTCTCGACAGAACCTTCCCGCTGCAGCGCCTTCATCATGCGGCGCATGGACGGGGTCATGAACTTGTCGGCGTTGAGCGCGACCGCCGGGCTATCGACGAGGCGTTTACTCATGACGACCTCGTTCACCTTACCCCCGAGGACTTCCTTGAACCATTCCGTGAGCGCCTTCGCATCTTCCTCGGAGACCTTGCTCTCGGGAGCGGCCTCGTCGTCGCCGAAGTCGATCGACGCGTTGTCGGCCGAGACGAGCTCTTTATCGTCGTACTTCCCAAGGCTCGTCATAACGAATTCGTCCACGGGCTCGAAAAGATAGAGTACTTCGAGGCCGCGCGCCCGGAAGGCCTCGATGTGGGGCCCCGCTTCGAGGATGTCGCGGCTGGGGGCGTAGAGGTAGTAGATCTCTTTCTGGCCGTCCTTCATGCGGGATACGTATTCTTCGAGCGTCGTGAGCTTGCCATTTTCGGTCGCCGAGGATTCGTAGCGGAGGAGCTTTGCGAGCTGATCCCTGTTCTTGATGTCGGCGGCTATCCCTTCCTTGAGATATATGGAGAATTTCCTGTAGAACTCCTCGAATTTGGCCGGGTCTTTCTTCGCCTCGTCTTCGATGAATTTTATGAACCTCCCGGCTATTACCTGCCCTATCTTTTTCGTGAGCGCGCTGTCCTGCATGCTCTCGCGGGAGATGTTGAGCGGGATGTCGGAGCTGTCGACGACGCCCTTAAGGAACCGTAGCCAGTCGGGCAGGAGGCCGTCGGGCTTCGGGTCGATGAGTATTCTTCTGGAATATAGGCTGACGCCGGGGTCCACCTTGCCGAAGCCCCATCTTTCGGGGTTTTCGCCGGGGACGAAAACGAGTGCGTTTATTTCGAGCGGGGCGTCGGAGCTGAAGTGGAGTCTGTAGAGAGGGTCGTCAAAGGCATTAGCCTGGAACTTGTAGAACTCGTTATATTCCTCGTCAGTGATCTCGGATTTGTTCCTCGTCCATATGGGCTGGACGGTGTTCACCTGCTCGCCGTTTAACTTTATCGGGAACTGGACGAAGCTCGAGTAGTGCGTAAGCACGTCGCGGACGCGCTCTGCGTTGGCGAATTCTTTTGCGTCGTCCTTTAAGTGGGCGACTATCTTCGTTCCGCGCCTTTCGCCCGATACGGTTTCGATTTCGTAGGAGCCCGCGCCGCTGCTCTTCCAGACGAGGCTCTGCCCGTCCTTACGCCAGTCGTGTGTATGGACCTCGACGGAATCGGCCACCATGAAGACGCTGTAGAAACCGACTCCGAACTGCCCTATGAGATCGGGGTCCGTCTTGCCTTCTTCTTTTACGGCCTTTAGAAAGGCCTTGGAGCCAGAGTGGGCTATGGTGCCGAGGTTTTGAACGAGGTCTTCCTCGCTCATGCCGACGCCGTGGTCTTCAACGGTGATGGTGTTCTCTGCTTCGTCGGTCTTTATGTTGATCTCGAGGGGAAGCTCTTCGTCGTATATATCCTTCTCGGTGAGCTGGATGTGCCGTAGTTTTTCGA
>JBFWTW010000255.1:0-3996 GCA_050247635.1 Candidatus Dadabacteria bacterium
CATATTCTTTAGGAGGGACGTGTTTCATTGTGGAATATAAACAAACTATGTTTGTAATTACTGCTTATCATGTGATTGGTGGTATGGATTCAAATAGTATATTGGTACCTTATTTTTACGGTTCTAGAGACTTTTTACCATTTAATAGATGCTGGGAAATTGAACCTAAAGAGCTTGAAGATGATACTGATTACAGTGACCTGTATATTCTAAGAATAGATGAGGGCGAACTTGATCATGATAAATTCCAAAAAGCACAAACCTACAGGTTGAGGACTTACTTCAGTCCAACTATAGATCGTAATTCACATTTTTTTGTCCGTGGTTATCCCAAGTCTGATTGCGGAATCGATTATCAGAATTGGAAGATTCATACTTCAGATGCTTATCTTGAGGGAGTTTACTACAAGAGGAGTGTGTCAAGTCATTGTCATATAATAAGAATAATATCAGATACAAGTTCCATAAAAAGCTTAGATGGATTAAGTGGAAGTCCAATATTCTGTGAGTCTAACAAATCACATAACAAGTCGGCCGAATTAGTTGGCATTTTACTAAGAGGGACCATATCATCAAGACTAGTACACTTTCTTGAACTTAGAGTTCTTTACAAAGCATTGGAGGAATTGAGTAATAAGAGATAAAACGGATTATAAAAGTTCAATTCAGGTCGCCGTCCCGATACCGAGGGACGAATATTACAGCTACAGCCTGCCGGCGGCCCTCGCGGAGGGGGCGGAGGTCGGAAAGCGGGTGCTCGTTCCGTTCCACAACCGGAGGACCATCGGGTTCATAGTCGGGTTCGGGGAGCCGCCGCCGGATATAAAGCTTAAGGACGTGATCGACATAATCGACGATGAGCCGCTTTTCGACGAGGCGCGGCTCGGGTTCCTGAAGTGGGCGGCGGACTATTACCTGGTTCCGCTCGGGATGATGCTGAAGGCGGCGCACCCGGGGGGGCTGGGCGCGAGCATAAAGCGTACGCTGAGGCTGACGCCGACTGGAGAAAGGGCGGCGGCGGGCGAGGGGAGGCTCACCGCCCACGAGCTTACGGTCGTAAAAGCTATCATGGGCGCGGGGGAGATAACGTCGCGGAGGCTCCTGACCGTCGTGGACAATACGTCGGCGGAGCTTTTGAATTCTCTCAAGCGTAGGGGGCTCGTCGAGTTCGGTTACGAGCTGGAATCGGACCCCAAGATAAAGACGGAGAGGGTCATCTCCGCCGTAGAGGGGGTGAGCGCGGACGACCCGGCGCTCGCCCGGAAACGCGCGAAGATGGAGATACTCTCCTTTATAATCGCGCACGGGAGGGTGCCGTTCGACGAGCTGAAGGAGGTGTTCGGGAACCCGTCCGCACACGTTTCGTGGCTCGCGGAGGAGGGGTACGTGACGGTAGATCACGAGGAGGTTTCGAGGGACCCGTTCGCTGGGCTCGACATCAAGCGCGACGCGCCGCCGGAGCTTACGGTCGATCAGGATATCGCCTGCCGGAAGATTTCGGAAGCGGTCGGCAAGGGGAAGTTCGCGCCGTTCCTGCTGCACGGGGTGACGGGAAGCGGGAAGACGGAGGTGTATCTCCGCGCTATCGCCGGAGTCCTCGAAAAGGGGAAGGGGGTTATCGTGCTCGTGCCGGAGATATCGCTTACGCCGCTACTCGTGAAGAGGTTCCGGGCGAGGTTCGGGGACGCCGTCGCCGTAATACACAGCGCGCTTTCGGACGGCGAGAGGTTCGACGCGTGGCGGCGGGCGGCCAGGGGCGACGTCGGCATAGTGATCGGCGCGCGCTCCGCCATATTCGCGCCGTTCCCCGACCTCGGGATGATAATCGTTGACGAGGAGCACGAGACGTCGTACAAGCAGGACGAGGCCCCGGCCTACAATGCGCGGGACCTTGCACTCGTCCTCGGACGGATGACCGATTCGGTTGTCGTGCTCGGATCGGCGACGCCGTCGGTCGAATCATACTACAATGCCAAAAGACACAGGTTCGGATACCTGCAGCTGCCGCTCCGGGTGAGCGACCGTTCCCTTCCGGCGATCACTATAGTGGACATGAAGGGGGAGGGTGGCGCGATCCTGTCGTCCACGCTTCGCGAGGCCGTCGTCGATAATTTCTGGAAGGACAGGGAGACGATACTGTTCCTCAACAGGCGCGGGTATTCGTCGATAATGATATGCAAGGTGTGCGGGGAGATTTTGAAGTGCCCGAACTGCAGCGTGTCGCTCACGTATCATGCGCGGGGGGACGTGATAATGTGTCACCTGTGCGGGCTGGTCGAGAAGCCGCACGAGGCGTGCGCGGTGTGCGGGGAGGCGATGCGCGGGCTCGGGATAGGGACGCAGAAGGTGGAGGACGAGCTGAGGGACCTCATCCCCGAGGCGAGGATAGCGCGGATGGACAGGGACGCCGTCGCCGGGAAGACGCGGCTTCTCGACCTATACCGGAAGCTCGAACGGGGGGAGATAGACGTCCTCGTCGGGACGCAGATGGTAGCCAAGGGGCACGACCTTCCGGGGGTGACGCTCGTAGGCGTTATCTCGGCGGACATATCGCTCGGCATACCGGATTTTCGTTCGGGCGAGAGGACATTTCAGCTCGTGACGCAGGTAGCGGGAAGGGCCGGAAGGGGGGACGGCGAGGGACGAGCGATAGTGCAGACCTATAACCCGGACCATCCGAGCATAACGTTCGCCGCGCGGCAGGACTCGAAGGGCTTCCTGGAGCAGGAGCTAAAACTGCGTGAGGAGCTCGGATATCCGCCGTTCGCTCGGCTCGTGAATATAAAATTCACCGGGAGGCGGGAGGACGAGGTGGCTGACGTCGCGAGGAAGGCGGGCGAAGCGGCGAGGAGGCTCGCCGGGAAGCTCGCGCCGGGGGCCGTCGAGATACTGGGGCCGTCGCCGTGCCCGGTGAGCCGCATAAAGAACCGCTATCGCCGGCAGATGCTGCTGAGGTCGGCGGACGTGAAGGCGCTTCGATCGCTCGTGAAGCGGCTCATGGCCGGGATGGGGAAGATCGCGGGGCAGGTGAGGGTGTCGGCGGACGTGGACCCGTATAATTTCAGCTGATTATCGTTCTCCATCGCCGCGCGGCAATGCGGCGTCATTGCGACATAATCTCCGCCTGGGGTTTTAAGCGGGCTCATCCCGATTTATAATAGTAGGAAGGGGTTCGAAATGCCTGAAAGAAAGCGTACTAGAACGGGGAGGGCGGAGAAGAAGGCCGAGACGGGGCCCGATCTTAAGGACCTCGGGAAGGCAGGGGAGCATTTCCTCGCCGGGGCCACGGAGATAGTGGCCGGGACCGGGTTCGTCATAAAGGGCGTGAGGCATCTCCTCGAAAACGAGGAGGGGAGAAAGTTCCTCTGCGAGCTGCCTCTAAAGGCTGTCAACACCGGCATCGATCTCATGAAGAAGGCCGGAAAGGAAGCGAAAGAGCGGAGGAAGACCGGGACCGGACAGAAGAGAGGATCACGAAGCAGGAAAATCAACGTTGAATAAACCCTTGCCGGACCCAGGCTACGCCCGGACCGTTTTAGAGCACTATAAAGAGAGTCACAAGAAGATTTCCCCAGCGCGGAAGAAGATACTGGAGCTTCTGGCGGGGTACAGCTATTTCCTCGGCCGCTCTGCGGTCAAGGACCCGGGAATACTCGAATACATAGAATCCAGCGAAGCCGTTTCGGACGGAAAGACCCCCGCCGTTTTCATGGAGGAGGCCGGCGGGATAGCGGCGTCGTCCGAAAGCGCGGCTGAGCTCGAATCCGCCCTCAGGCACTACAAGTACCGGGAGCTTGCCCGGATAATCTACAGGGATATAACCGGCGAGGCCCCGTTCACCGAGACGATGGAGGAGCTTTCGGACCTCGCATCGGCCATAGTCGAGGCGGCGATAACGTTCTATAGCCCCGAGGCGGAAGGGGCGGGCGAGTTTACCGTGATAGGCATGGGGAAGCTCGGGGGGCGGGAGCTCAACCTGAGCTCGGACATCGATAT
>JBFWTW010000256.1:0-3968 GCA_050247635.1 Candidatus Dadabacteria bacterium
TGCTTATGAGCGGTGGAGAGCCTGTACTCACACCCGAGATACTTGCGGAGATCGAAAAGCGGGGGATCGTGCCCGACAAGATTTACGCCCAGCTCGACATGCTGAAAAAGGGCGTCCCTTCGGAGGACCTCGTAAGGCCATGCACCGTCGGAGACGGGATAGTGTCGATCGAGGGGAAGACCGAGGAGTATTCGGCGTATTACGAAGAGGCTTCGCCGGGGCTCGAGGTGGTGAAGTTCGTTCCGGCATCCGGGGCGGCGACGAGGATGTTCAAGGAGCTCGCCTCTGCGGTGGCGACCTGCACGCCGGCCGACAGGAAGGACCTTGAAAAGGCGGCCTCTGGCGGCGACGGGGACGCAGCTTCGGCGCTGGCTTTCGTTGAGAAGGTGAAGAAGTTCGCCTTTTACGACGAGCTTGCGGCGGCGCTCAAAAAAGACGGGCTCGACCCGGAGGCTCTTTTGGAAGCGGGGGGCTTCGGGCCTTTCATCGTCTATACGCTGGACGCGAGGGGGCTCAATTATTCGAGCCTTCCGAAGGGGATTATAAAGTTTCACTCCTACCCGGACGGGCCGAGGACAGCCTTCGAGGAGCACCTGGTGGAGTCGGTCCTCTACGCGCACGGGGAGGACGGGAAGGCTCACGTTCACTTCACGCTTTCGCCGGAGCACGTCGATACCGTAAGCGCGTATCTAGCCGGGGTGAAGGGGCAGTACGAGGGCGAGACGACTGCGATCGAGATCAGCTACTCGGTGCAGAGCCCGTCAACTGACACGATCGCCGCCGCCATGGACGGCGGGCCGTTCATCGACGACGCGGGGAAGCCGGTGTTCAGGCCGGGCGGGCACGGGGCGCTTATAGGCAACCTCGGCGCGCTCGGCGCGGACGTGGCGTACGTGAAGAACGTAGACAACGTCGTCCCCGACAGGCTCAAGCCCGGGACTGTTCTATACAAGCGCGCGCTCGGGGGGTATCTGCTCAAGCTGAGGGAGATACTGTTCTCGACGATCGAGGCGGCCAAGCAGGGCGGCAAGGGGAAGGTGATAGAGGCCGGGGTCAGGCGGCTTTCGGAGATGGGGCTCCGCGTGGACGTTCCGGAAGGGGCGGGCCAGAAGGCCATCCTCGAAGCCCTCCGGCGGCCGATAAGGGTCGCGGGCGTCGTGAGGAATACGGGCGAGCCCGGCGGGGGGCCGTTCCTCGTAAGGAGGCCGGACGGGAAGATCGCGCCGCAGATAGTGGAATCCGCGCAGGTGGATATGAGTGTCCCCGAGGAGAAGGCAATCTGGGAGTCCTCGACGCATTTTAATCCCGTGGACATGGTGTGCGCGCTTACGGACGAGACGGGAAAGCCGTACGACCTTTCGCGCTTCGTCGATCCAGAGGCGGCGTTCATATCGGTGAAGTCGAAGGACGGGCGGGAGCTTAAGGCTCTCGAGCTGCCGGGGCTCTGGAACGGCGGGATGGCGTTCTGGCATACGGTGTTCATAGAGGTGCCCGGCGCGACGTTTAACCCCGTCAAGACCGTGTTCGATCTCCTTCGTCCGGAGCATCAGCCGGGCTAGATTCGGCCGGGCTATGCACGGAAACGTAATGGGTATATTATTAGGGGCATCACCGGCCGGAAACCCTTCCGGGCGGAGGTGCCGCATGTCCACGAAACGTTACGAAAAGGAAATCGTTTACGTAGACCCCGACTACCTGGACCTAGTGCCGGGATTTCTCCAAAGCAGGCGCTCGGAAGTCGATAAAATAAAGGACTGCGTCCGGAATGGGGATTTCAAGGAGGCGCAGAGGCTCGGGCACGGCATGAAGGGCGCCGGCGCGGGCTACGGCTTTGGCGAGATAAGCTCCATCGGGAAGCGGATCGAGTTCGCGGCCAGGGATGGGGACGCCGCCGCAGTCGAGGACGCGCTGGTCAGCCTCGAAGATTATCTGGCCGTGGTGGAGTTCGAGCCGGGCGACCCCGAATAACTTCCCCGGAAAATTCCTTTCCTTATTCACTCGAATATAGATATTGGTTAAAATTCCCGTATGCCCGATACGGATAAATCTTCATCGCTCGAAATGCCGGTCGCTATCCCCGAAGCCCTTTCGGGGGTCGCAGAGCTGTATACGGAAGCGCTCCGCGTGCTGGAGGAAATGTACGAGGCGCAGCTTTCGGGGAACATGACGCTCAGCCTCGAAAAGAGCAAGTGGCAGGAGATCGTCGGAGGCCTCGTCCAGGGCGAGGCGTGGCTCCTCGACGACGGAGCGAAGGGAACGTACAGGGTAGGGGTGCAGGAGCTTACGAAGGGCATCTACGATCTTTATCCTCTTTGCGCACGGGACGGGAGGGACGAGCTAGAGCTCGTGCTCGGCAAGGTGTTCGCCCCTGTGGGGCAGGAGGAGACGAGCTATGCCGGGGTCGCGGGCGTCGCGAACTGGTCGTACGGGCCGATGATCGCGGAGTACGACAAGCACGCGCGCGGCCTCGCGGAGGAGCTACTCAAATCGTGCGGGTACAAGGTGTTCACACTGCCGAAGTCTTTCCCCGAGGTGAGATGCCTCGACGTGTTCCTATTATCCGGCGCGCTTAACCTTACGCACAAGCCGATATCCGTTTTTTATTCCGGCGGCAGCAAGGAGAACGTGTCGTCGCTTTCGCACATGACGGTGTTCATAAACCTCTACGCGGCCAGGTGGAAGGCGATGACGGAGAGGCTCGCGTCGAAGTACATCACGGGGGCGGGAGCGCTCGAATCGCTCACGGAGGACGAGGCCGCGCGGCTCCTCCTTCTATGGCTCCGCGGGCACGACATCGGGCATTTCGTCGGGGCCGACAGGCTCTCGAAATCGATGTCGGAGCAGGACAGGGACTACATGATACTCCACGAGCTGAAGTCGGACATGATCGCGCTCTATAACCTTAAGCGGCTGGCGGGCGTTATCTTCCCCGAAGAGAACCTGAAAACCGTCTACCTCGCCGCAGTCGCCGAAATGCTGCGGTACATAAGGCGAGGCGGGTGCGTGCAGCATCCTGACACCGGGTCCGCCTACCTCGCCTACAGGCACATGAGCGACATGGGGGCCATAAGGCCCGAGCCGTGGGAGGGGAAGTTCCTCGTGGACATGGAGAGATTCGGGCAGGTGGTGGAGGAGTTCACGGTGTCGCTGGTGAAGCTCTTCGCCGAGGGGAACTCGACCCAGGCGAGGGGGTTCGTCAACAGCTGGGGATGGCTCGGCGTCGAAGAGGACGACGGCCTTCCGCGCGGATGCCCCGACGAGCTAAGGCGGATGATAGCCGACGACTCGATTCCGCATTACCTGGATTATGATTTCAAGCAGATAATCTCGTGCGCCTGAATGCTGCGGAGCTATCTTAAATGAAGCTTACAAGGCTTTCTCTGATCGGTATAGCGTTCATAGGGATAGGCGCGGTATGCGGGATTATTCAAAATGTGTTCTACGGCCGGATCGACGCCGGCGGATTTCTCCACGACAGTATTTTCCTTCCTCTTTCCTATTTGTTTTTATTCGCGGGCGCCCTCATGCTCCTGATCAGTATTCTTATAAACCTTCTCGGACGCAATAAACGCTAAGGTTGCAGCCTCAGCGCATTGGCTGGAATGTAGCAATATAGTATATATCTAATAGATTCTACCGCCGAAATATCCTCTCGATATGTTCTTCAATTCCTTTTCGGTCCCGGGTTTGTGACGGAAGAGCCGGAGCGATTCGGCAGCGGCTGTTTTAAGGAGCGAGAGTGAGAGTTTCCTGTCGGGGTTCTCCTCCGCGAAACGGGTTGCCTTCGAAATATCCGGGTCGGGCCTCAATAGTCCCGCGGCAAGAGAGTACGGCCCCTCGGGTACGGACAGTCCCGAGGCAGTGAGGAGGGAGAGAAGGCGGAGCGCCTCGGCGTACGCGCCCTCGTAGAGCACGAGGAGCCGGAGCTTCTCTTCTCGGTCCATATCTTTCACACGCCTACCGCGCCT
>JBFWTW010000257.1:0-3963 GCA_050247635.1 Candidatus Dadabacteria bacterium
CGAGCCCGGAACGTCCACGGACGAGATCATCGGCTGGGTGAAAGAGAACGTTTCCCCAAGGGCTCTATAACCTGACGTAATGAAGTGCGTAAGCTGCGGTAATAGGAAAGGTAAGCGGCATTGCCCCGCGCTCGGCGGCTCCATATGTCCCGTCTGCTGCGGAGAGAAAAGGGGAGTTGAGATCAACTGCCCGCTCGACTGCGTTTACTACGTCGAGGGCCAAAAGCAGCACCAGCTCAAGGTAATGCATCAGAGGGTCAAAAAAGAGGGCGGCAGAAGCTACGTCCGCCGCGCGGAGCTCTATAACCGTAACCCCGATATCTTCGCCCGCCTGGAAAAGCTCTTCGCCGATGCCTACAGGGCCAACAAAAAGCTCATGAATAAAGACGTCGCCTCGGGTCTTGAGCTCGCCAAAAATACGCTCGACACCGAGAAGAAAGGTCTCATTTACCAGCACCAGAGCGAAAACTCCTACGCCAACGAGCTTTCCACGAATATCCTTATCGCAATAACCGATTATAAGGACAACCCCGAGATCACGGGGGACAGAGTAGACCTCGACTTCGCCATAAAGGTCGTAGACGAGTTTTTAAAGGAAGCGCGGTTCTACGTCGAGAACGATCCGAATCCCCAGAGCTACCTCATACACATAGTACGCTATCACCCCGGGGAAACGCCGGAACAAAAACCGGCGGGCGGGATTATAATCACGCCCTGATTCGGCGTCAGTGGCTGTCTTTTCCGGCGGAAGGGACGGTGTTGATAATCGCTGAAACTATAAACGCAACGATGGCTACGATTCCGAGGTACTTGAAAAACCTCGACCAGTCCATGCTTATTCCGAGATAAAAACCGACGCCTACGAAGCTGAAAAGTATCAGGCATACCAAAATGGCGCCCGGAAGGTTCTTGCTTAGCATAAGAGTCCTACTCCTTCTTCTCTATTTATTCGGCCAGAGAGCAAAATTCTATCTGAATCCTCGCCCCTGTTCAACCTTTTGTCAACCGGGCCCTTTATGTGCCTGAAATAACGGGGATTGCGGTCCGGTAATATAAAGTGTAACCTAAGACACTAATAATCATTGATATGCAGGTAATAATTATCCCACTCGTTTTAACCACCACCCCTAGATGAGAGTCCCCAAACCCAAAGAAATAGTGCGTCTCCTCAAAGGCTCGAATTTCAGGCCGATGAGGCCGAAGGAAATCTCCAGGCGCCTCGGCGTGCCCAAGGAAGGAAAGGCATTACTTAAGAAAATCCTTCGGAAGATGGTGCGCGACGGCAAGATAGGAAGGGCCGACGGCGGCTACGTCGCGCCGGGCTCCCCAGCTGCTGCGGTAAACGACTCCGGAAGGAAGTCCCCCGAGCCTGTCCTCCCCACCGCCCCCACGACGGCCCCTATAAAGGGCATGCTCAAGGGCGGGAAGATCCTCGGTAAGTTCGTTAAGACCGGGAAGACGGGAAAGATCATTCTCAAGGACGACAGGGTGCCCCACATCCCCCTCAGGATAGACGAGACAAAAAACCTTCGTAACCACAGTCTCGTCGTCTACGAAGTCAGTAACCGCGTATCCCCGAGCCGCAAGATAAACGGGCGCATAGTCGAAGTCCTCGGCAAGGCCGGCGACCTCGAGGCCGAAAAGAAGGGGATAATAAGGGAGTACGGACTCTCCGAAGAATTCCCGTCCGAGGTCATGCGCGAGCTCGAGCGCATACCCGACGAAATCCCAGAAAGCGAAATCAAGAAAAGGACAGACCTCCGGGACGAGATCATATTCACGATAGATAGCGACGATGCAAAAGACTTCGACGACGCGGTCGGCATCACGAAGACCCACTTCGGCTACAGGCTCCTCGTCTCGATAGCCGACGTCTCGTATTACGTCCCCCTCGGCGGCGAGATCGACAACGAAGCCCTTAACCGCGCAACGAGCGTCTACATGCCCGACAGGGTCGTTCCGATGCTCCCCGAAAAGCTCTCGAACGACCTCTGCAGCCTGGTGCCATATAAAGACAGGCTCACGAAGACCGTCGAAATAGACTTTAACCGTAAGGGCCAGATGATGAGCTCCAAGGTTTATAACAGCGTAATTAAAAGCGCCGCACGCCTCACGTACACGCGCGTCGCGGGCGTCCTCGAAGACGGCGAGGAATCCGCCGTAGACAAGCACGTCGTCGAAAAGCTACTCATCATGCGCGAGCTTTTCCGCCTCATAAGGGCGCGCCGGAGCGAAAAGGGTGAGCTCAACTTCGATATTCCCGAGCCCGACCTCATCCGCGACGAGCTCGGCAGAACGGTCGACGTCGTCAGGACCCAGCGCAACATGGCACACGTCCTGATCGAGGAGTTCATGATAGCCGCGAACACGGCGGTGGCCACGCAAACCTGCCGCCTCCAGATTCCGTCTATTTACAGGATTCACGAGCGCCCCGACATCGAGTCCCTTATAGAGCTTTCCGAGGGTCTCAAAAAACTCGGCTACACGCTTCCGGCAGACGGCAAGATCACGACGCTCGATCTACAGCGCGTGATCAACAAAAGCCGCGGCCGGCCCAACGAAATGGCGGTCAACATGCTCATACTCCGCTCGCTCAAGCGCGCGATTTATTCAACCCGGGAGGAGGGGCACTTCGGGCTCTCGATAAAACACTACTCCCACTTCACGTCCCCAATACGCCGCTACCCCGACCTCATCGTCCACAGGATAATGAACTCGGTAATGAAAAAGGGCTCGCCGCCCTACGATAAGGAATCGCTCGACTGGATGGCCGAGCATTCGTCGAAGAAAGAGCGCTACGCAGACGAGATCGAGAGGGAGGCCATCAACCTCGAAAGGGCCTACCTCATGAAGTCCTATATAGGTAAAGAGTTCGAGGGGGTTGTCCTCAGCGTCCTGCCATTCGGCATGTTCGTCGAGGTGAAGGGCATATTCGTCGAAGGGCTCGTCCCGCGCGACAGCGTCCCCAACTGGAGAAAACGCTGGTTCGACATCGGCCAGATGGTTAATGTGAAAGTCACCGAAGCCGACGTCGAGAAGCGAAGGATCACACTCAACCTCGCCTCCTGACGGACCACGTCCGCGGGAAACCGACGTAGCACGGGACAGGGCTTTTATCGGCTGACGCGCGAACGTTTCATTTATTCTCCTCCCCCGGCTACGTCGATAAATCGTCCCACTTTCTGTCATTCCCGAGTGTTTTAATCGGGAATCCATTTTTTTAATCCGTCATTCTTCCTGTCCTGGTGTAGCTTCCGGCGAAGCCGGAAACTTGTTTCGGAATCTCGCCTTTCATTCCTCGTCTTTGTCTTTCATCCCCCCTTAGGAAAAGGGGGGCAAGGGGGGATTTGGCAGACAGCGTCCGCGCCCATTTTCCGCGCACTTGGCAGCTTTAAATCTCCACCCCGAAAAGCCCTTTCAAGGCAAACCCGAAAACGATAGACAGCACGAACACTATAACGAGCCAGTGAACCTTAAACCCGAGCGCGCTCACCTCCGCCTTCGGATACCCGACCGATATCTCCTCGACGATCGGATTCTCCGGGATCGGCCGGTTGCCGGGGTTCATCAGTATATTCCACACCCCGCCGCTGTAAGCCGCGGGCGAAAGCTGTGTTAGTCCGCCGTCGCTCACTACAACCTTCCTCGTAAAGCTCTCCCCTCCCGCATTGAAGGTCAGCACATGCTCCCCCGGCTCCTCCGCCCTTATCCTCCAGTCTATCCTCTCCTGCTCCGGCACCCTCAGCGCGGGCGTCTCTATCTCCACCCCCGGCTCCGCTTCGAGCGTTACGCCGGACATCACGTCCCCGCCCGGCGCGAGCCTTACGGATACGACGGCACGCTCCCCGGGCTCTAGCGCCCTGTGTCCGTACCAGCTGTCGAGCTGTATCAATATCAGCCCGAGCGGTATTATCATGAACAGCATCGGCTTAACGGCGTATTTTATGTACTTCATATTCTCGC